>NZ_LLYU01000020.1:0-65068 GCF_002049515.1 Marinobacter sp. tcs-11
CGCCGAGCACTGTCAGGGCACCATTTGGGCACAAACCAAAAAAAAAGGACCTGCGCTCTCACGCAAGTCCTTGATATTCATGGCGCGCCCGATAGGATTCGAACCTATGACCTTTGCCTCCGGAGGGCGCCGCCACTGCCTGATAGCAATCGGCCTTAATCGACCAAAATTCCCCTTCTTCAATCAGTTGCGCCAAAACCCTGTACTTTAAAAAACTCCGATATATCAACATTGTGGCCGATTAACGACGAGTTTTGGCACAAGGGAGATAAGAATTCGGTGTCTGAAAAGTGGACATTTGACCGTTGCCTGATCTGTACCTCAGGCCTGTGTCAAAGGATTTTATTCCTTGGAAAGTATGGAGCAACTGTTAGGAAATGAGTGTCCGGATTGCGGACACTCACGTGTTCGATGGGGCGGCTTTTAGGTTGAGGGAATTAACAACAATGGACTAACGCCACCTCTGGTTCCACCTAGATTGGTCTGCAAACGCTTCAAGCTAATTTAGGGGTTTGATTTACGGTGGCCGATCTAGCCCACTGCTTCGATATAGTTACGCCAACTACCCACATCGGTAATGTCTTTGGCTCCCACAATTCCCCAAGGTTCGCAGATGAAACCGCAAACCCATCTGCCATCGGCAAGCTCCACCTTGCCAATACCCAGGGGGGCCGGAATGCCTGCAACAAAGGATCCGAAATGGTCTGCTGGCACCCGCCATATTTCAACCGCGATAGTGGCACCCTGACCCTCACGGATATCGCGGACGAGCCCGGGGCGGAACGGCGGTTCGCCGGCAAGGGCATAAAATCTGTAGCGGGCGGCGGTGTGGGTGGCCTCCATCAGCCTGGCGTTTCTATCGATGAGTTGATGATTCAGAGGGAGCCCGGAAAGGTGCGCGCCGCAGACGACCACATCGATAGTGCCGGGCTCTTCGGGGAGATTCGGCGATGGCACGGGGTCGCTCAACGCGCCAACTCGATCCGTCGCCTCTGCGTGCAGTTTGCCGGCCAGCCCCAGTAGAGCCTCGTCCGACCACGCCCTGGAGAATATTGTCACCCCCCAGGGCAAGCCGTCGCTGCGGTGGCCTGCAGGTACCGCTACTGCACTGTAGTCCAATAGGTTCATGAAGTTGGTGTAGGTGCCCAGGCGGTTGTTTCGTTCAATGGGCTCAGCGGCGATTTCCGACAAGGTGTAGATACGTGGCGCAGTGGGCGTGAGAATTAGGTCCACCTCTGCCAAAACCCTGTCTGCAGCCTGTTTGAGTTCTCGCAAGCGATACTGAGCCTGGAAGGCATCAGCGCCAGTGGTGTTCCGCCCTTTACCTATAATCTCGCGTGTAACCGCCAGCAAGGACTCGGGCTTATCATCGATTAAAGGCTGGGTTGCCAGGTAGCGCTCGGTCACCCAAGGGCCTTCGTACAAAAGACGGGCTGCTTCGGTAAAAGGAGCCAGGTCTATCTCAACGATCTCGGCACCTAGGCTACGGGCAGCCGTCAAGCTGCGCTTGAAAAGCTGGGCGGCTTCCTTGTCTCCGTCGAAGTCAAGTTGCTCCGGAGCGGGAACTCCTATTCTAGGATTGGTTTTGAAGGGGATGCGGCCAGCTGGAGGAACCCGTTGCCAGGGATCTGCTTTGTCTTCTACGCTGCTCAGTTCTAAAAGCGTCTTCGCTTCGGCACTGCTGCGGGCGAAGATTGATATACAGTCGAGGGTCTTGCAGGCAGGTACTACGCCTCTGACACTCAACCGGCCAAGCGTGGGCTTTAGGCCGATTAGGTTGTTAAAGCTTGCTGGAACGCGTCCGGATCCTGCTGTATCCGTGCCCAGAGAAAAACTTACCAGCCCCAGGGCCACGGCTACGGCGGAACCGGAAGATGAGCCTCCGCTGATGTAGTCTGGGTTCACACTGTTGCGACAAGCGCCCCAAGGGGCCGGAGAGCGTACCCCAACAAGTCCGGTGGCAAACTGGTCCAGGTTTGTTTTTCCAAGGGGTATGGCTCCCGCTGCAATCAGTTGTTCCACCACAAAGGCACTTTTCTTCGGTGTATACGTAAAGGCTGGACAGGCAGCCGTTGTTGGTATGCCGGCTAGGTCGATGTTGTCCTTGATGGCAAAAGGAATGCCAAACAGGGGTAGGCGCGCGGGGGATAGTGTTTCCAGTCGCCGCAGGTAGGGCTCAAGCTCCTCCTCGGTTAACCGGTGGGTCCAGATGGCCTGGTCCAGGTAACTGTCGCAGCGGTGACGCAGCGATCTGACGACTTGCCGCGGGGCGATGGTGCCGGTGGTGTAGGCTTGCCTCAAAGAGTCCAGGCTCAGGTTGAATTCAGGTTTCGTCATCTTGCTTTCCTCGGCGTCTATGCCAATTTGAATTTGTTTATAACGCATGCAGAAAGGTCAGAGCCTTACAACGCAGCAAACAACATCCGCCCTGCCACCAGCAGAAGCAATCCACCGAAACATCGCTTCAGTGTCGGTGCGGGGATGCGGTGGCTGAGTGCTACACCTACGGGAGCCAGCAGCACCGTAAACAACGCAATCAAAACAACCGCCGGCAGGTAAATGTAACCCACGGACCAAGGTGCTATGTGCAAATCCCAGCCCGAGATGACATAACCCAGAGTACCCATCAGGGCCAAAGGGAGGCCCAGAGCACTGGAGGTGGCTACGGCCCGCTGCATGGAAACGTTGAAGAAGACCATTAATGGCACCATTACGTTGCCTCCACCAATGCCGGCGAGTCCGGAGAGTACGCCACTGAAAAGGCCAAGCCCGCTGGTGCCGGGCTTTCCGGGCATAGAACGAGATGGATTTGGTACCCAGCGGCTGAGCATGATGAGGGAGATGACCAGTAAGAAGATGGCAATGCCGATCTCCAGTATCATTGCAGGTATGCGGGCAGCGACAAAGCCACTTAAGAAGCTACCTGCCACTACTGTCGGTGCCCACAGCCGGAAAATGGCCCAGTCCACAGCCTGGCGCTTGATTTGAGCGCGCGCGGCGGAGATTGAGGTGAAGATGATAGTGCATAGGGAGGTGGCCACCGCGGTGATAACGATAAACTCCGAGGGAAAGTCTTGCGCCGAGAGGATGATTATCAAAGCCGGTACTATGACGACACCCCCGCCAATTCCGAGCATGCCGGCCAGTAAGCCAGCGACAATTCCTAGTACGGAGCAGGCGATGATCATTTCCATGTTGTTTCCTTGTTTCTGTGGTCTAAAACGATCGATTGATTGAAATGCTTCAGTTACTGGCCTAGTGCGGTGCCTTCGCCTCGCGGGTCATGCATCGCTTCCCTTCGTCCGTCCGGGTGTATCGCTACGGCGCCGGCCAGACCGGTAAAAGGACTGAGCTCTGGTATCCATTCAATCTCGTGACCACGGCGAGTCAGGGCCTCTCCCACTGCGTGCGGGATACTCTTCTCCAGTTTTAGATTTTCGCTGCTGCCGAAGAAGCTTCGTCCCTGTAGAAAACGGGGTGCCTGCAGCGCCTGATCTATGCCTTTCTGGTAATCAATCAGTTGTGTTGCTAGCACCATTTGTGTCTGGGGCTGGCCGTCGCCGCCCTGGCTTCCGAAATAGAACTGGCGGCCGTCATCTGCGAGCCAGGCGGAGGGGTTGAGTGTATTAGCCGGCAGCTTGCCGGGGGCCCAACTATTGGCATGTGCAGAACCTGGGGTGAAACCGGCCGCACGGTTGAGCCAGAGGATGCCGGTATCGCCTACCATGCAGCCGGAACCGAAATCATGGAACAGGCTCTGCATCAGGCAGGCAGTTCGCCCGCTGGCATCGGTGGCCGCCAACCAAGCGGTGTCTGCCGGTTTGCCGGTTTCCTGCCAGGGAACCGCGACCTGTGGATCAATAGCGGCATAGTCGGCGGCTGCTCGCTCGCGGCTGAGCAGCCACTGCAGGTTCAGGGTTCCACTTGCAGGATCGCATAGATGGCGGTTGCGATGCCTGAGTTGGGCTTTAACCGCCTCCGCCAGATAGTGGAAATAATCAGCTCCGCCGTTTTCTATCGCCGCCAACTTAACAAAGTTGAGGGCGTTCAGGGCACTGAGGGTATACAGGCCCTGGCTTGGTGGCGGGAAGTTGTAAAACGTACCGTTGCGGTAGCGGATACTCAGAGGGACGCTGTGCCATGCCTTTGTCGAGCTCAGATCGTCCCGGGTCAGACCGTTGCCGAGCTTTTCAAAGCCCTCCGCCAGTGCGGTGGCCAACTCTCCTTCGTAGAAATCCTCTATCCCTGCCCGGGCAAGATGCTCCAGCGTGGAGGCCAGTTCTGGGCGGGTAACCCGCGTGTTCTCGGCGAGCAACTCACCGTCCTCGTCACAACACAGGGCCTTGAGGTCGGGCAGGTCTCGAATCAGATCTCTGCGTTGTTGCTGCCAGAACGCCTGATTGCTCGAGATGCCATAGCCGTTCCGCGCCAAGGCAATAGCCTGCTCCAGCAGATCAGGCCAGGTCATGGTAGAACCCCAGCGGTGGGTGCTCCAGTCGTAGGCCATGGACCAGCCCCGGAGGGCACCGGCGGTCGTGGCGGCCGAGGCTGGACCGCGTGTTGCCAAGACGCCGTTGACAGGCAAGCGCTGACCCGCATGGCCCAGACCTAGCAGTGTGTCCACTTGGGCACCATCGCTTAGCAGCCACAGGGCATCACCACCTAGGCCTGTCATGTGAGGGTAGACTACCGACAGGACAGCACCTGCACACATGGCCGCGTCAATAGCAGTACCACCCGCCCGGAGTATTTCCATGCCCGCCTCACTGGCCCTGTAATCCGGAGTGCAGATCACGCCTGCGGTTGATTCGGCCTTCATACAGTAGATTCTCCCGGGGGTTCTAGGAAGGATTGGTGCTCCGCCACGAACTCCGCTGACATAACGCTAACAGTCTGGACGTGGAGGCGCATCAGGCGGGCGACACCATCGGCATCTCCGTCCAGAATGGCCCGGACGATAGCGTCATGCTCTTCCCATGATTTGCTGATCCGGTTGCTCATCCGGAACTGGGCCCGGCGAAACGGTGCCAGTCGGGTGCGGGTGGCTTCTGCTAATTGCTGTAACTGGCTAGACTGGGCACCCTCAAAGATCAGGGTGTGGAAATCGTGGTTGTAACGAGCATAATCGTCGGCGGTGCCGTCTCGTAGCATGTGAACCGAGTCCTGGTGAAACTTCCGCAGAGCTTCCCGTTGCCGGCTTTTCATACGAAGGGCAGCGAGTCTCGCTAGGGCCGCTTCTAGTTCTGCCATCGCTTCGTAAAGGTCATTGAGAGCGTTGAACGACAGTGTGGCAACGATCACACCTCGATTGGGGCGGTGGGTTACCAGTCCCATGGCCGCCAGATGGCCGAAGGTTTCACGGATGGGGGTGCGGGAAACTCCGAACCGCTCTGCAATGGCTTGGGCATCGAGCTTGGCGCCCGGCGTCAGGCGGCCGCTAACAATATCGTCTGCCAGGGTCTGGACAATACTGTCTACCACTGTGCCCTTGCTGGCCCGTTCCGTATGCGGAGGAAATCGGGTCATACCGTGCATTCCTCAGGCACCGGTTCGGTTTCCGGTGGGTGGGGAATGGCCGCTAGCAAAGAGCGGGTGTAGTCCGTGGCTGGAGCGTCCAGCAACCGACTGGCCTCCCCTTCCTCTACGATCACGCCATTTTGCATCACCATGATGCGGTCGCATAGCAAGCGCACCACGTTCAGGTCATGGCTAATGAACAGGTAACTCATACCCAAGCGGTGTTTGAGGTCTTCCAGAAGATTGAGTACTACCGCCTGCACCGAGACATCCAGGGCCGCCGTGGGTTCATCCAGAATCAGCAACTTGGGTTCCAGGGCGATGGCCCGGGCGATGCCAACGCGGGCTTTCTGGCCACCGGACAACTGATGGGGAAAGCGATCCAGCAGGTGCACCGGTAGTCCCACTAAGCCGGCCAGTTCGATAATCCGTAACTCCCTTTCCTTGCGACCAAGTTCTGGGGTGAGCCGGCTGATCGGGTCACCAATGGACTGGGCTGCACTCCAACGGGGGTTCAGGCTATCGGTGGGGTCCTGGAACACCATCTGTAGTTTGCCGCGCAAGCGGTGGGACGCGAACTTTGAGGCCGGCACTTGTGCGATATCCTCACCGAGGAACTCGATGGTCCCGCCACTGGTGTCCAATAGCCGCATGATCATGGACGAGGTGGTGGATTTGCCACAGCCACTCTCGCCTACTAGGCCTAGGCTTTCTCCCTTCCGGATCTGGAAGGATAGGTCCTGTACTGCGAGGTGACCGCCTTCCGCGCCGGTCTTGCCGAAGTGCTTGCGCAGGTTGCTGACGGTCAGTATGGGCTCTCCCGGGGGGCGGGTTTCGGGAAGCTCGAGAGCTTGAGCACGGGCTTCCGGTGTCAGTAAGTCGCGGATTCGGGAATCGTGGTGGGGCGTAGCTTGTAGTAAAAGCTGGGTATAGCGTTCACGGGGGCGGTGGAACATTTCGGCGGAGCGATTGGATTCGACAATTTTGCCTTTCTCCATCACCACTAACCGGTCACAGTAGGCCGCCGCCAGCCCTAGGTCGTGGGTGATGAGGACGGTGGACATGTCGTACTCCCGGGTGAGGTCAACAATTAGGTCCATCACCGCCTTCTGGGTGGTGACATCCAGCCCGGTGGTTGGCTCGTCCGCGATCAGTAGCCTAGGTCGGCAGGCCAAGGCAATGGCGATCACGACCCGTTGGCACATGCCGCCGGATAACTCGAAGGGATAAGCGTCGTAACGCTGTTCCGGATCGCGGATTTTAACCGCTTTCAGCATCTCGATGGCTTTTTCTCGGGCGTTGCTACGAGTGGCTTGGCTGTGTTGTATCAGTACGTCGGAGACCTGATGGCCAATGCGACGGATCGGGTTCAGGGCCGCGCGGGGGTTCTGGAAAATCATAGAGATCTCCCGGCCTCGGATGTCCCTCATGTCATTTTCCTGCGCCTTGTGCAGGGATATGCCGCCGTAACTGATCTTGCCACCGGCGATATGGCCGGCTCGGTCGAGAATGCGCATTACGGCATAGGATGTCACCGACTTGCCCGAGCCTGATTCTCCGACAATACCCAGGGTTTCGCCTTTTCCCACGGCAAGGGATATGTCGTCAATCGCCCGTACCGTGCCGTTACGGGTGACGAAGTCGACACTCAAGTGCTGGATGTCCAGTAAGGGTAAGCTCATGGTGTGCTCCTTAGGTGCGGCGCTGGGGATCCACGAGATCCCGCAGGCCATCGCCAATCAGGTTGAAGGTGAATACCGCCAGCATCAGCGCCATCCCCGGGAAGATCACCAGCCACCACTCGCCGGAGATAATGAAGTTGGCGCCCTCGGCGACCATGATGCCCCACTCCGGCGCTGGCGGTTGTACCCCGAGGCCAATGAACGATAGGCCTGCGGCGTTGAGGATGGCCCAGCCCATGTTGAGGGAGATTTGCACCATCATCGGCGGCAGGGTATTGGGGAAGATGTGCCCAAACAGTACCCGCAACTCGGAATTGCCGGATAGCCGGGCTGCCTGTACGAAGCCAGCGTTGCGGCGGATACTCACTTCCGCCCGAGCCATGCGCGCATAGAAGGGAAGGTTAATAATGGCGGTGGCGTAGACTATGTTTTCTACGGTATTGCCGGCGGCCGCCACTATACCCATTGCGAGCACGAACAGCGGAAAGGCCATGATGGTGTCCACAAAGCGGCCGGTGATACGGTCAGTCCAGCCACCGAAGTAGCCAGCAAAACAGCCTATGATGGAACCCAATACAAATGAGATTGCCACTGCGGATACCGAAATCAGCAGATCTAGTCGGGTTGCCACGACGACCCGGGAGAATACATCACGCCCCAAGTGGTCAGTGCCGAACCAATGGGCGGCGCTGGGCGCCTGTAGTGCAGGCCCGACACCCGTGTTCAGCGGGTCGTGAGGCACAAGCCAGGGCCCGAACAAGGCCATGCCGATAAACAGGGCGAACAGAGCGAACGCCAGCCCGGTCATAGGGTTCTCGGACGCCACATGGCGCAGGTGCTGCCAGTAGCTGGTGCGGGGAGGCCCCTCCAGTTTTGGGGCTGCTAGGGTGGTCATACTGGTCATTTCAGGCCTCCTCGCCCACGCGGGGGTCAATCAGGGTATAGATCACGTCGATCAGGAGGTTGAGAGTGACGAACAGCAGCGCCATGGAGAGCACAAAACCCTGCACGGCGGCGTAATCCGAAACCACCAGTGCCTCTACTGCAAAGGACCCGATGCCGGGCCAGGCGAATACCTTCTCTACCAGTACGTTGGCGCCAAGTACGAAGGAAAACACCATACCTAGGGTGGTCACTACCGGAAGCAGGGCATTGCGGAGGGCGTAAGTTACCAGCACCCGGCGACCACTGAGGCCGGCAGCCCGGGCGGTGCGCACAAAATCGCTACCCAGGGTCTGCAGCATCGCAGCCCGGGTCATGCGGGCGATAGGGGCCAGGGTGAACAGGGCCAGCGTGATTAGTGGTAGGGCTAACTGTGCCAGAGCGGCCCCCAGCACCTCCCATTCGCCGGCGATGATAGCGTCAATGGTCAGGAAACCGGTCACCTGTTCCGGAGGCAGGTACATCATGTCGAGCCGGCCCATTGGGGCTGGGGCCCAGCCGAGCAAGTAATAGAACACGTACATCAGTGCCAATCCGGTAAAGAACGTGGGCAGGGAGACGCCGGCAGTGACCAGGAACCGGCAGGTATGGTCAACCCAGGTGTTGGGTCGTGTGGCTGCTAGAACCCCCAGAGGGACGGCAATCAAAAACGATAGAAGTAGAGCCCCCAGTGTCAGTTCCAAAGAAGCGGGGAGACGGCTGGCCAGCTCGGACATGACCGGCTGGCCGGTGGAGATTGCCATGCCCAGATCGCCCTGAATCAGGTCTCCGACATAGGTGACGAACTGCATTGGCAAAGGCTTGTCTAGGCCGAGGGTCCTGCGGACTTCCTCAATGGATTCGGCATCGGCCATCTGTCCGGCGAAGTAGGCAGCCGGGTCCCCAGGCAATGCCCGGGTCAACAGGAAGCACACAACTAGGATGCCGAACACTGTTGGCAAAGCCTGCAGAAGTCGGAGAGCTACCTTGCGCAGTTTATCCAGTATGGTGGGCATGCTGCTCGCTCCTTATGCCGGCTTGAGGGCGCGGACGTCCATTTGGCGATGGAACCAGTATTCGTAGCCTTCCACGCTCTCCTTGAAAGCGACATTCAGAGTCGGCTGCCAAAGAGGAATCCGCGGGATATCATCGAAGGCCAGTTCGATCATGCGCTTTACATTGGGGGCGTAGTCGAGGTCGTCCGTGGCCATATCGAGGGTGTCGTCAACCAGTCTGGCCATTTCGGAATTGTCATAATTGTAGGAGTTGAACAGATTGCCTTTGATGTAGGCCCAGAAGAAGTAATAGTCCGGGGTGTTCAGCCAACCACCGAAGTTTTCCAGGTGTAGGGGCAGTTTCTTGTCCACCAGCGCAACAGTGCGCCAGTTCGCTCCTGGAATCTTCTCGATGGTTGCCTTGATGCCGATATCTGCCAAGCCCTGCTGGATCAGCAGTGCCGCTGGTTCTGCCCAGTCCGCGTGGGACAGATTGAACGACAGGGGTACCTCAAAACCGTCTTCATATCCCGCCTCGGTCATCAGTGCTCGGGCTTTCTCGATGTTCTGCTCGTAAGGTGATTTTTGCGGCCAGGCTATCTTGTCCACGGTATCGGTGCCGCCCCACATGGGCACTCCTTGTTCATAGGCCGCCTGCTCAAAAATCTTCTGGTAAGGAATGGACCAGGCCACTGCCTGACGTACCCGTTTGTCCTTGAACGGCTCGAAGTCCAGATTGGTGCACAGGGAGTAGACGCAGTTTTCAATAGGGGTGCTGACAATTTTCACCCCGGGCTTTTTGGCCAACTCCTTGGCATCCTTGTTGGGGATGTCATGGGAAGCAGTGACGCTGCCTCGCTCGATTAGTGCCCTGCGTGTGGACTGGGCCGGCACTTCGCGAACAATAACCCGCTGATAGCCTGGAATGTCCCCGCCGACCCACTTGTCATTGCGCTCATAGACCAACTGCTGGCCAGCGTCCCAGCGAGCCACTTTGTAAGCCCCAGATCCAGCCGGGTTACGGTGTAGGTACTCGGTGGCCCACGGATCAGCGGCGGTAGCATTCGCCTTGGCAACTTCCGAATTGATGATGATGGGGATTGGCGTTGCTAGGTCTGGTAGTGCCAGTTTGGAGGGAAACGGTAGTGTAATGCGGAAGGTGCGGTCGTCAACGGCCTCGAACTGATTTGGCGACTCCAGTCTTCCGGCTTTCATCTGAACGGTTGGGAAGCCACCTAGAGATACAGCCCTATCCAGAGACCACTTGACGTCATGGGCCGTGACGGGCTTGCCGTCCCAGAAAGTTGCGTTTTCGCGAATGGTGAAGGTTAGCACCGTGCCGTCATCACTGGTTTCCCATGATTCCGCGAGCTCCGGTTGCACATTGTCGTAGTCGTAGCTCAAGGAGCCGTCCGGCATTGTTTTGGTTCCGAACGAGACAAGGCGGTCATAGCAGTTGATGGCTACCTGGTAACTATCCCGGTTCGTACCACTGCGGTGAATATCTAGGCTGTTAATTGTGCCGCCAATCACGACCACGGCGGTTTCCTGGCTGGCCGCAGATGCTGGCAGGACCTTGAATAGAGGCAGGACACTGGCACCAACAGACAGTGATGTGGCGCCCTTAAGGAACTCTCGACGATTCATTCTGCATACTCCTGAGTGAAAAAACCTGAGGAAGTGCATGCAATTGGTAAGCCAGCCGCGTTGTTTTTCCTAATAAACGTATAAAATCATATGGTTAAGTCTTTTTCTCTAGGTTTCCCTAGTTTCCTTGGCTCATTAGCAAAGTTCTTTCGGCCGGCGCATGCACTGTCAGGTAGCGGGCGTGCCCCGAAGGTGGGCCTTCTAGAATGAAAGGCTTGTGGTCAGTCGGTTGGAGAGGCTTAAATCACTTCCATATCAACATGCGAGCTAAGGACCCATGGGGACACCTGTGCTGACGAATAGAAGGGGCGTGCGAATCACTGAAGCCTTGGGCGCCGCTTTCCAGTGATAACTCTGTAGTTCTGGCCCCGTTGGGGCTTTGTTGCATAGTAATTTCCCCTCCCGGCGGTCAAGGGGTGTTATGGAGTCCTTCTGATGCCGGCTGCGTTGAAGATGCTATAAGCCTCGATCTGAAGTTTGGGTCGACGGCGCTGCGGTGATAGATGATCCCTGCTCGATTCTGATCCCCAGTTTGTAATTCCAATCTGCGCTCTTTCTTTGCCCTCTACTCCGATCTTTTTTTGGTGCATTAATTAGTGTACTGATCAATATGGGGCGCAGTCTAGATTCGAATAATTATATCTCTCAACTTTTTTCAATATTTAAATCCCTTTAAAAACAATAACTAATTAATTTTTGTATCCATATTTTGGGGTTTGGCACAACTTGTGTATGCATTGCCTTGGTGGCTCATTAAAACATTCTGGTGTGAGGTGAGATGGAATCTTTGGACGGAAGTCTACACAAGAAGTTTGCTGGTATTTTCCTCAAGCGGGTTTGCTTACTAAGAGAGGTCCTGCCGAACCTGGATGGTTTAACTGTACTCCATGCGGGACCTCCGTTTGTAACTTCAGATGTTCCTGCAGCTGTTCGCAACGCGACGGTCCATGCTCTGCTGTTTGAGGGGGGTGTAACCACCCCTGACCAGGCGGTCAATCTAATTGATAGCGGCAAAGTAAATTTCCAACCGGCCCAGGATTGGGGAGTGGTCACGCCATTGGCGCAGGTGGTTTCCCCATCCATGCCAGTATTTGTCATCGGTGATGGTGCCAGCCAGATGTGCGCGCCCATTGTTGAAGGCGCGCCAATTGGTATCCGTTTTGGCTCACCCGAGCCGGAGTGTCTGGAAAGCCTGCGTTGTCATGCCGACTTTGCGGTGAGGGAACTCGGCCCCCTATTGCAGAAGTCGCCTGTGAAGGTCGCTGCGGTTATCAAAACGGCACTGGAGGAAGGCAATGACTGTCATTCCCTGACGGACCAAGCAAATTCTGCTTTTCTGGGCCAGCTTGAAGGCCTGTCCAACGAGTACCGAACTCTCCTTGAAAATAGCCCGGGCTTCGTTCTTCCCATATTGATGGCGGCGGCAGGGTGGTTACTCCAGTTTGGTCCCCGTGCTCCGGACTGCTCAGGGCGTGTCGTAGCTGCTGGTGGAAACGGTCTGCAGTTCGGAATACGACTTAGTGGGCAAACGGAGTGGTCGACCATACTTGCGCAACCACCTGAAGGAACTCTTTTTCCCAATCAGGAGGGGCGCCCTGTACTTGGTTCGATTGGTGATAGTGCAGTTATTGATTTCTGCGGCCTGGGCGGACAGGCCTTAAGCCAAGCGCCGTCATTAGTCTCTGACTGGGAGGTGCTGCTTCCTAAGGATTGGTCAACGCGCCCGGGGAGCGTTCTGGGCCCCAGTTCTGGTGTAGTTTGTGCGCAGCGTGTGACTGAAAGGCAGTTGGTGCCGATTGTAAATCTTGCTTTGGTGAGCGCTGATGCCAGGGGGGGGATACTCGGAAAGGGCTTTTACCAACCCGATCTAAGTTTGTTCAAGGCTGCTCAGGCGAGAGGCGCATTATGAGCGCCAAACTTGTTGTGATCGTGACCGGTGGAAGTCAGGGCATTGGCTTTGCTGTGGCACGAGATCTGGCCACTCGGGGAATGTGTGTGGTGATTGCCGATCTCGTGAATGCTCAAAACAGCGCCTGTACCCTGCAGGAGTGCGGTCTGGATGTCTGCGGGTATGAGGTGGACGTGTCCGACCCCAAGCAGGTTGATGCTCTAGTGGAATATACCCTGACTGAGTATGGAGCGATCGACGCCCTCGTCAACAACGCAGGTATCTACTCCTCGCTGAAACCTACCGAATTTGAGTCACTCGCTCTGGACGAATGGCGGCGTGTATTCGATGTCAATGTGCTGGGTCTTTTCCTGTGCTGCAAGGCGGTCATGCCCGCCTTCCGGACGGGAGGACGGGGCAGCATCGTGAACATTTCATCCGGGGCTATCGCCGCAGCAATCGTCGCTACGGTTGTGTTGATTGTGAAATTCCCAGCAGCGCTGGTGGCTTTGACGCTTGGCTGTCTATTCTTCAACGTCATGGCCAAGCGATTCCCGACGTTTCATTGAATAAGAGCGCAGGCAATCATAGCCCTGCGCTTTTTTTTTGCCGTGAAACACACTTGATCTCGGGTAAACCGCAGCGAAACCAAAAGCTATCAAATTAGATAGCGCTTCGGCAGCATCATGTGCACCCCCTTGTTACCATCAACCAACTGGCTGATGCGCAGGTCTCCTGCCACCGAACAAAGCATGTACGCCTGCTCGTTAGTAAGCGAAGTAAGCTTTTTTACTCGCTTAATCATTTCGCGAATCGCTTGGCGCGCCGCCTCGTCGAGATCTTCATTCAGGCCGATCGAGATAAGGTGAGTACCTGACTCTGCAAATGGCTGGCTCAGATCGATATCGCTTCTAATCGTCAACCGAAACCGTCCTCCAATCCCCATTTCTAGTGCGGTTAGGCATACCTCGCCGTCGCCCTGAACACCATGGCCGTCGCCCGCAAAGAACAAGGCACCCTCGTTGAACACTGGCAGGAACAGTGTCGTGCCAGGCTTAAGCTCTTTGTTATCCATGTTTCCGCCGAAGGCCATGGGCACCGATGAGCCGCAGCGTCCCCATTCCGGCGGCGGTGCTACAGCCATAATGCCAAAGAACGGATCGAGATTGATCTCCATACCCCAAGGTAAGGTGGCGACGCCTCGCCGCCGATCGATGCTCGGCTGGATCATGCATTCCTCGAAAGAATCTTCGGGCAATGCTCCCAGGGGCGGCTGGATAGCCATGTAACCCCAGTCCATCGTCGGCCAGGCGTCTAGGATATCCACCTGCAGCACGTCGCCCGGCTTGGCGCCTTCGATGTACACCGGCCCGGTAACAAAATGCGGCCCCGCTCCCTTTTCTAGCGCTGCGATGGCGTTTAGATATTCAGTAGGGACTTGATCTCGATCCGCCGGCAAACACTCATACCCCCCCGCCGGGAACGAGCCCAACTCAACGGTATCGCCCGACTGCACTCGCAAAATGGGTGCGATCCCCGCCTCCAGATATCCCCATAACATGTTTTCGTGCCGAGTCGGTACGACATGATGACGACCCATAACTACCCCTTCACCGCGCCCATGGTGAGACCACGAACAATGTGTTTCTGCAACAAGAACACCGCCAACATCACCGGCACCAGAGACAGCGTACCGACAATCGCCATCGGCCCCCAGCGCACACCCTGGGTAGTGATCAATTCAGGCACCGCCACCGGCAACGTCTTGACCTGCTGACCACCCAGCATGAAGGCGAACATGAACTCGTTCCAGGCAAAGATGAAGCACAGCATGCCGGTTGCGACAATGGCCGAGCGCAGCAGCGGCAACACCACCCGCAGAAACACCTCGAAACGGTTGTAACCCTCAAGAATTGCTACCTCTTCGAGCGCCACCGGCAGGTCCTTGCAGAAACTGCTCATCACCCAGATATAGAACGACAGGTTGAAGGTCAGATACGCCAGGGTCAGCCCGGAATAGGTGTCGATCAGACCCATGTTGGAAAAGATCATGTAGAAGGGAATGACCATGCAGATCGGCGGCGCCATCCGGGTTGCCAGCACGAACAGGAACAGGTCATCGCGAAAGCGCAGCTTGAACCGGGCAAAGGCATAGGCAGCCGGGGTACCCAACACGATCACCAGCAGGGTACTGATCGAGGCCAGTGCGAACGAGGTGCCCAGATAGCCGATGAAGCCGTTGTCGATCACATAGCGAAAATGCACCAGTGTCGGCTCGAACAGCCACTCGGTGGGCCGCGCGAACATCGCCGAGTCGGGCCGGAACATGAAACTGCCGACCCACAGCACCGGGAACAGCACAATGAAGGCAATCACGATCAGCAACAGCGTCCAGAACACCGAGACCCGCTCCTGACGGGAGATCCGCTTGATCGGTTTGGCGGTAACGGCCGGGGCATGGCTTGCAGGTTGATTCATCTCGGCAGCTCCTAGAAGGCGTTCAGTTTTTTCTTGGCAACGTGGTAGAACAGCGAACACAGGATGAAGAAGCCGATCCACACCAGCACGGCAAAGGCGGCGGACTCACCGATACGCCACTGCTCGAAGCTCATCCGGTAGGCAAACAGGCTGGGAACCTCGGTGGAGGTGCCTGGACCACCGGCAGTCAGGGTGTAGATGGTATCGAACACCTTGAACGCGTCGATAAAGCGCAGCATGCCAATCACCACCATCAGCGGTGCCATCAACGGCAGCGTCAGGCGGAAGAACATCTGCATGGGTGTTGCCCCGTCCACCGCAGCAGCGCGGTACGGACTGACCGGCAACGCCTGCAAACCGGCGAAGAACGCCAGCATCATGAACGGCGTCCACTGCCAGACATCCACCAGCGCCAGGGCGATCAGCGCATAGTCTGGAGAGGAGAATACCGAGGTACCCGGCAACAGGCCGAAACGCTCGACGATGTTGTATGACAGCAGACCCCATGAGCCGGCGAACATCACCTTCCATACCAGGCCGACAACAATCGGTGCCATCATGGTCGGGATGAACAGCAACGGCAGAATCACACTGCGCCCCCATACCCGCTTGTTCAGCAACAGGGCGCCGCCCAACCCGAGAATGAACTGCAGCGGGAAGGCTATCAGGATGAACTTGACCGCCACCCACAGGCTGTTCCAGGTGCGCTCGTTATCGAGCAGCCGGCTGTAGTTGCTCCAACCGGCGAAGTCACCGATACGCCCGAAGTTGACCTGATGAAAACTCAGGTACATGGCGAACAGAAAAGGTACCAGGCTGACCACTACCAGCACCAGAAACGCCGGTGCCAGTAGTGCGTAGGGGTACCATCGGTTTTCCAATGGTTTCATAACGGTTCCGTCAGTCAGTCAACAGGCATGAACTGCACAGGGAAGAGACCTGACGCTGGCCTTCCTTCAACGCATCCTCGGCACTCAGGCGGCCAATACCAACCTGTTGCACCAGCGGACCCATGATGTTGTCGATGTCGAAGAAGTTTGGCGTTTTCGGCTTGGCCTGCACATATTCCAGAGACGCGGCCATGGCCTTGTACAGCGACTGGCGCTCGGCTTCACGCATCACATCCAGATCGAACGAAGAGCGCCGGATCGGCACACCGCCACCGCCCATTTCCAGCAGTTTGGCCTGGGTTTGCTTGTCGACCATCCACTGCATGAACAGGTAGGTTGCCTCCGGCTTCTTGCTATGGCTGCTGAGCGCCATCAGCGATGGCTCACCACCTGCACTGCGGGCGTCGAGCAGGTCGGCATTGGCCGGAATGCCGCCATACACGAACTGACCGGCATAGGTGCCGCCATCGGGACGGTCCACGCCAAGAACAAAGTCGCTGAAGGCAATCGACTGGGCGGCAATACCGTTACCCATGACTGTCGGCACGTCGATCAATGAGTACTCAGCCTGGCCGGGCGGCGCGAACTTCCACAGATCGGCCCAGAACTGCACGGCGGCGATATTTTCCGGGGCATCCAGTTGCGGCTTGCCATTGGCATCAAAGACGCCACCGCCCCAGTTGTTCATGAACACTTCCCACACGGTGGTGAAGGTCGTACCACCAGGGATACCTTCCAGCACGATGCCGTAAAAATCATTGCGCAGGGTTTCACCGGCCAGCGCTTCACCAGACTTGCGGGTGAAGAACTCGGCGATGTCACGCATCTGCTGCATGGTTTCCGCCGGTGCCAGCGGGTAGCCATAACGGGCTTCAAAGGCCGCCTTCTCGTCAGGGTGATTGAGCAGGTCAGCACGCGCCCAGTAGATCTGGTTGTAGTTCCAGGTCAGGAAGCCATACTGCGAGCCACCATGATTGACCAGCGATTCATTGGCTGGCTCGATCAGGTCATCCAGCCCCAGATCGGGATTGGTCAGTGTGCTGTTGGTCTTCAGCCCATCGATCGGCTGCAGTACACGGGCGGCCAGCAGCGGCCCGAGTTGCAGCCCGTGCAGCATGATCGCGTCATAGTGGCCGCGCCCGGAGAACAGGTCCGCCTGACCACGGTTGATCACATCGCCGTGGCTGAGCAGTTCATATTCCACCTGAATGCCGGTCTC
The DNA here is from genome assembly GCF_002049515.1 of Marinobacter sp. tcs-11. Taxonomy (NCBI): domain Bacteria; kingdom Pseudomonadati; phylum Pseudomonadota; class Gammaproteobacteria; order Pseudomonadales; family Marinobacteraceae; genus Marinobacter; species Marinobacter sp. tcs-11. Next base: position 17,238 of record NZ_LLYU01000020.1, read on the forward strand.
TTCGACAAACTCGGGCACCAGTCGGCGCATGGTTTCCTGCAGCGGCGTGATTTCATCGAGAACCCGGATGGTGGTCCCGGCATAAGGCTTGGCAGCCTCGGCATAACTCCATTGCTGCGCCTGCAATGCAGCGCTGTAACAGAATGCGGTTGCCGTGGCGATCAGCCCGGCGAGCATGGCTTTACTCTTGGCTTTGTGCATAGTCATTGCGGTCATGCCTCATCGTGAATGGTGGTAGGCTCGGATAGGTTCTTGTTATGCATGGGTGCCGCGGCGTCCTGTATCAGCGCGCCACTGTCGTGGTCGAACAGCAGTACATGCTCGACCGGCACGCCGATCTGCACACTGCTGCCCACGGTTCCTTGAAAACCCGCCGGCATCTTGGCCTTCACGTGCACCCCGTTGACCTCCACGGTCACCAGGGTGTACTTGCCGAACGGTTCGACGGTATAGATCTCGCCCTGCAGGCGGTTCGGCGCAGCGCCGTCATCCAGCCGGGTATGCAAGGGCGGAAAGCCGATGGTCAGACGCAGTTGGCCACTGGCCTTGAGGCGTGCGAGGCGTGCAAGGAAAGCGTCACTGACCTGCATACGCGTGCCGTTGCACAGCACTTTCAGGCCATCAAGTTCCTGCTTGAGCCAAACCTCGACCAGATTCATCGCCGGATCGCCGAGCAGGCGCGCAATGCTGGTATTGGCCGGCGCGGCATACACCTGGCGCGAACTGCCAATCTGCTGAACCTTGCCGTCAATCAGCATGATCACCCGGTCGGCGACCGCCATGCCCTCCAGCGTATCCGGCGTCAGCCATAGCGTGGCCTGATCCAGTGCCCGCTGGCGGCGGGTAATTTCGCCACGCAGACGGTGGCGCAACTTGGCATCCAGATGACCGATGGGCTCATCGAGAATGAACAGACTAGGGCTCTGCACCAGCGTGCGGCACAGTGCGACCCGCTGACGTTGGCCACCGGACAGCTCGGACGGACGCCGCCCGGCAAGATGGGCGATGTCCATCATTTTCAGCATGCCTTCGACCCGCGAACTGATCTCGGCGGTGCTAAACAGACCTCGGTGGGATGGAGCCTTGAGCGGCGAGGCCACATTGGCGAATACATCCAGCGTTGGGTACAGCGCCAGCGACTCGAACATGTGCGCCACACGGCGTTTCTGCGCCGGCTGCTCAGACAGCAGCGTGCTGCCCAGATGAATGGCCCCCTCGTCCGGCACATCCAGACCGCTGATCAGGCGCCCCAGCGTGGATTTACCTGCTCCCGAAGGGCCACAAACCGCAATCACCTCCCCCGGTTCGGCAACGAAGGACACCTCTGCCAACGCCTGAACCTCACCAAAGTGTTTGCTCACCGCCTCAAGGCGCAGCGGCTCACCGCGCTGCAGGGATGAAATGTGCACAGTGTTCGACTTCATGGTGTCTCCAGCAGCAGGTTGCGACCCGACTCTTTGCAGAAGTAATGGAAATGCTCGGGCTCGAGACCCACCTGCAGGCTGTCGCCCTCTGCCAGCAGCAGCGGCGCTGGCGCTTCGGCAACTATTCGTCCGATAGCGGTATCGATGGTCACCACATCGGAGTCACCACCCGGCTCATGGGCGTAGACCTTGCCATCCAGAAGCAGGGAAGCCTGAGAAGGGTTGATCAATACCCGCTCAGGACGGATACCGATCACCAGGGCAGCGCCCGTATCCCGGCGTTGCAAGGCATCCAGTACCTGGTCACCGGCAGCGAAGCGGCAGTTTTCGGCGAACTGCACCCGTGACTGCCCGAACAGCTCTCCGCCATAGTTGGCATCCAGCAGGTTCATCGGCGGCTCACCAATAAAACTGGCCACAAAGATATTGGCCGGACAGTTGTAGATCGCCGTGGGTGTATCCACCTGCTGCAGAACGCCGCGATCCATCACCGCAATGCGATCAGCCATCGAGATCGCCTCGTTCTGGTCATGGGTCACCAGCACCGAGGTCAGTTTCGAGGTTTGCTGCAGCCGTTTGATCTCGGTGCGCAGTTGCACCTTCTGGTCGCTGTCCAGATGGCTCAGAGGTTCATCGAACATGATCAGGTCGGGCTCACGTACCAGCGCCCGACCAATCGACACCCGCTGCTGCGCGCCACCACTGAGTTGCTGGACCTTCTCGCCGCTGATGTCTCGCAGCGCCAGAAGTTTCAAAACCCGCTCGACTCGCTCGCTGATCTCGGCCCGGGGCATGCCACGGATCGACAGTGGGAAGGCAATGTTGTCGAACACCGACAGGTGCGGATACAACGCATAGTCTTCAAACACCATCGCCACATTGCGGCTGGCAGTATCCAGATCCGACACGTCCACATCATCGAAGAAGATCGCACCGTCGCTGATCGATTCGATCCCGGCGATCATCTTCAGCGTGGTCGACTTGCCACAACCCGACGGCCCGAGCAGAGCCAGCATCTCCCCACGGTTGCACACCAGGTCTATACCGGGAATGGCCAGCGTGGCGCCATCATAGGACTTGGTCACCCTCTCAAGTCTGACTTCTTTCATCAATCAGCCTCTAAATCACGGAAACGGGGCATACCCCAAATAACATCGATAAACACACAGCAAGAAAAGTACCAGTTATTTTTTATCTTTAATTTTCAACAACTTGATAAAAAATAATATTGCATAAATAAAAATATAAGAGGTCTACCACCTATATTTTCATCCCAAAAAAATGCGGCATACCTCCTAATGCACCGAAGCAGTGCCATTCACACAGAGTGCGAAAGAAATCAGAGGGAAACCGCAAACCACCCCGGCAGCCCTCACGGGCGCCGGTCAACAACTGCCTTACAAACCGTTATCAGCCCTGAGCATGTCTGCCGCACGCTGGCCAATCAGTACACAGGGCGCCATAGTGTTGCCGGTGGTGATATCCGGCATGATCGAGCCATCGGCTATGCGCAGCCCTTCAATGCCATAAACGCGCAAGCGTCCATCGACCACGGACATCTCGTCGGTACCCATCTTTGCCGTGCAGGTCTGGTGAAAATAGGTACCAGCGGCATTGCGCAGGAAGTCGAGCATGTCGGTCCCATTCAGCGGACCAGGCATCAGCTCGCGTTTGACGAAGGGGCGCAACGCCTGTGAATTGCCCAGCTCACGGCAGATTTCGATGCCCTTGAGCAGCGCCTTGACGTCCCGCTCATCACTGAGGAAGTTGGCCTCGACCCGCACCGGGTCGCTGAAGCGGTTACCGCTGAGCAGCACCTGCCCCCGGCTGTGCGGGCGCACCAGTCCCGGCGCCAGGGTCCAGGCCAGGCTGGGATCAACCGGCAGGCGGTATTGCGGGCGGGTAATCTCGCTGCCGAAGGCGCACTCTTCCAGCATCGGCTGCAAATCCGGGGTGGGCAGCGATGGATCACTCTTGGCAAAAAAGGTGAATTCCGCCGAGTTATTGCGCGGCGGCTGTGGCTCCGGATACTCCCAGCAGCATCCGGCAACCAGGATGTGATCCTGAAAGTTGCGGCCAACACCCGGCAGGTGCTGCACCAGATCGATGCCATGGCCAGCCAGCGACTGCGCATCACCAATGCCCGAGAGCATCAGCACCTTGGGAGTATTGATTGCCCCCAGCGACAGCACCACCTCATGCCGGGCAGCAATCTCGATCTGCTCGCCATTACGCCGCAGGCGTACACCACTGGCCCGTCGACCCTGCAACAGCACCTGCTCGACGCAGGCATCCAGCATCACGGTCAGATTCGGCTGCGCCATGCGCGGACGAATATAGGCAGTGGCTACCGATACCCGTTCACTGTCACCCACAACCGGCACATTGGGTATACCTGCTGCACCGGGCCCCTCCACCGCAGCGCCGTTGAGATCATCCACCGCACGAATGCCCAGGCTGTCTGCCGCATCACGCAACGCCAGCGCCACCGGATTGGGATTGACCGGATGGGTCAGGTAAAAAGGCCCCTCGGTCCCCCGGCGCGTCTCATCCGCCGGCCCGACCCAGCGCTCGATACGCTTGTACACCTCAAGAACCGACTGGTAGCTCCAGCCCTGATCATCCGCTGCACTGGCCCAGCTATCGAAATCATTGCGATGCCCGCGTGCCCAGACCAGACCATTGACGCTACTGCCACCGCCCAGCACCTTGCCCATCGGCAACGGCGGCGAACGCCCGTTGAGTGCCGCGCAGGGCTCGGAGCGAAACTGCCAGTCACGCTCACTGCCGATGTTCTGCATCCATATCCGCGCATCACGGGCCTGCTCGACCCGCTCATCACCACCAGCTTCGATCAGCAGCACGCTGACATCAGGATTTTCCGCCAACTGGCTGGCCACTACGCCACCCGATGCGCCACTTCCACACACAATAAAATCGTATACCTGCTCAGCCATGACTCCTCCCGCTGGCGAATGAACCAGGCCGGAGCACCTTTACGGATCTCCGGAGCTGCTGTTGGCTTGAGCAAAGGACATGCCAGAACATCTGCCCAGCAGCATCGGCCAGCAGGCATCACGGCTGCACCGGCACTCTCACCGCCCAGCCGCGGCCATCGCAGCGCAGATCACGCCCAGATAATGCGCAAAAATATGGGGTATGCCCCATACATGGCCAAATAAAAATCGCTATCGGCAGAAAATACGCGGTTTTCAGGGATGGTACGTTTCCTGCTTCTTTTACCAAGAGGATCAACAAACCCATCAGACATAGAGAGCAAAAGCCATGCACAATGTCGCAGAGATTAGCCAGACCAAGAGCCGCATACGGCCGTTCTACATCAACGGTGAGTGGCGCGAAGGCAGCAGCGCAGAAGTCGACAACAACTACAACCCAGCCACCGGCAAGGTCTGTGCTGTAGTCGCTCAGGCCAGTGCAGAAGACGTGGATGAGGCCATCAGCGCCGCCCACGCCGCACGCCATGGCTGGGCGAAACTGCTGGTCAGCGAGCGCGAAGCCATTCTGCTCAAGGCCGCCGACCTGATTGCCGAGCGCGCCGACGAAATACGCGACATCATCATCGAAGAAACCGGCTCCACCCTGCTCAAGGCACCCTGGGAAGTCGGCTATGCCATCGACTGCCTGCGCTCCGCCGCCGCCTGGACCCGTCAGGCCCACGGTGAAACCTTCCCGACCTGTTCACCCGGCCAGATCGGCATGACCGTGCGCCAGCCGCTGGGCGTGATCGCCGGCATCGCCCCGTTCAACTCACCACTGCTGCTGTCGATGAAGAAAGTCGCCTTTGCCTTGGCCACCGGTAATACCTTCATCCTCAAGCCATCCGAGTTCGCACCACTGACCGGCCTGGCTCTGGCTGAAATCTTCGAGGCCGCTGGTGTGCCCAAAGGCGTGTTCAACGTGGTACCCGGCTCCGCTGACAATGTAGGTAAGCGGCTGGTTGCCGACCCCCGCGTGCGGATGATCACCTTCACAGGCTCCGAACGGGTCGGCAAACTGCTGGCCGCAGAATGTGGCAAGCATATGAAGAAGGTAACCCTGGAGCTGGGCGGCAAAAGCCCGTTGGTCGTGCTCGACGATGCTGACCTGCAATACGCCGTCGACGCTGCCGCCTTCGGCATCTTCTACCACCAGGGCCAGGTATGCATGGCCAACTCACGGATCATCGTCGAGCAGGGCATCTATCAGCGCTTCTGTGAAGCCTTCGTGGAAAAGGCCAAGGGCGTAGTGGTTGGCGACCCGCGCCACCCGGACACGGTGGTCGGTCCATTGATCCGCCCGGAACAGTGCCAGTTCATTGCCGGCCAGATCAGCGAGGCGCTGGACAAGGGTGCCAGCCTGCTGTGCGGCGGCACCTATGAAGGCAGCTTCTTCCAGCCAACGGTGCTGACCGGCGTCACGCCGGACATGCGCATCTACGGTGAAGAGTCATTCGGCCCGGTTACTTCGATCTACTGCGCCCGCGACTTTGATCACGCGGTGGAACTGGCCAACGATACCCACTACGGGCTGTCTTCGGCGATTGTCACCAATGACCTGCAAAAGGCCATGGCGTTCTCCGAACAGTCCAACGCCGGCATGATTCACATCAACGACACCACCATCTCCGATGAGCCGCACATCACCTTCGGCGGCACCGGCGACAGCGGATTCGGGCGCGAAGGCGGACGTGCATCGATGGAAGAAATGACCGAGGTGAAATGGGTCACCATCCAGACCGGCAAGCGCGAATTTCCGTTCTGAATGCAGCAGGCAGGTGAGCCGAATACCGCGCGGAGATGGCAGCCGGGGAATCCGCCACCCTACCTCAGACCGTCGGCGCACAAGGATGTGCGCCGTCGAGCCCCATGGATGGCTTGTAGCGTGTCTGAGGTAGGGTGGCGGATTCCCCGGCCAACACCGATTTCTCCATCTACAAGCTATCCAGACAATCGCACCCTACCAGGCCGCCACTGCCCCATCACTGCGAGGATCATGCCCACCTTCAAGCAACCCGGAAGGATGCCGCAGGATCGCACCGGCATGGCCCATGCTTTCATCGTAATCAGCCAGTACCTCGACCTCATGACCCATGGCCCTGAGCGTATCAACCGTCTGCGGTGAGAAGCGCGCCTCCAGTTTCAGCGTTTCACTCGGGTTGCCCCAGGTGCGGCCCAACAACCAGCGTGGGGCATCGATCGCCGCCAGCGGGTTCATGCCAAAGCTCGCCACCCGGCTGAACACCGCGCTTTGCGACTGCGGCTGGCCATCGCCACCCATGTTGCCGTAAACCATAGTGCGTCCGTCGCTGAAGCGCGCCAGAGCCGGGTTCAGTGTGTGGAACGGCTTGCGGCCGGGCGTGTAGGGGTTGCGCGCCTGCGGGTCCAGGGCAAAGCTGCAGCCCCGGTTCTGCCAGTTCACGCCGCTTCCCGGCAGTACAATACCGCTGCCAAACTCATGGTAGACACTCTGGATAAAGCTGACCGCGACGCCCTGCTCATCAATCACGCCCATCCAGATGGTGTCCGCCGGCCCCATGCCCTTGCCCCAGGGTGCCGCACGCTGCGGGTCGATATCTGCCGCCAGCTTCGCCAGCACCTCAGGCTCAAGCAAGCTCTGCGGGTCAATGCTCATGTACGCCGGATCGGTAATCTCCCGGTCACGCACGGCAAACGCCTGCTTGGTTGCTTCCACGCAGGCATGCACGAAGGGCGCACCCAATGGGTCCATATCCGGTGTCAGCAGATGGTCCAGTTGCCCTAGGATCATCAGCGACACCAAGCCCTGAGTGGGCGGCGGGAAGTTGTACAACTGGCCCAGCGAGTGCTGCATGACCAGGGGTTTGCGCAACTGCGCCTGATGAGCCTCAAGATCACCCAGGCGCAGCGGGCTACCAGCCTGCTCCAGTTCAGCGGCCAGCGTACGCGCCAGATCGCCACGGTAGAAATCTTCGATGCCACTGCGCGCCAGATGCTCCAGCGTATCGGCCAGCTTGGGCAGAGTGAAGCGCTCACCAGCCTGCGGCACCACGCCACCCGGCAGGAAAGTCTCGGCAAAACCGGCAATACCTTGCAGTTCCTCTTGTTTTGCTGCGGTACACAAGCTCTGGCTACGCGTGACAGAAATGCCGCGGCGGGCATAGTCGATGGCATCGGCCAGCAGCCGTGATAACGGCAACTTGCCGGACAACTCGGCCTGCGACCACTGCTGAGCCAATTGCCAACCCGACAGCGTGCCAGCCACCGTATTGGCCGCCAGCCCGCCACGAAACGGAATACTCGACAGACCCTGACTGCGATAGTCCTCCAGGGTAATGCCCTGCGCCGAGGCACCACAGCCATCGACTGCCACCGGATCATGCCCGGGCCGCGAAATCAGCCAGAAACCATCCCCACCAATACTGTTCATGTGCGGATAAACCACGGCAATGGTCGCGGCTGCGGCGATCATCGCCTCAACAGCATTGCCGCCTTCGCGCATGACCGCCATGGCACTCTGTGCCGCCAGGGAGTGGGGAGCAACCGCCATGGCGCGGGAACCACGGCTGGGATTGGGAACGAACGCCATAATCTTGTTTTCCATTTCAACGGGATTGAGAACAACGGTACAACCGGGCAGCCAGGCCCATGACCTGCTCGTCAGCAAAGCGTGGTCCGAGCAGCGACAGACCTACGGGTGCACCGTCAATACGAATCCAGAGCCAGACTACCTGTGGCAGTCCAGCCAGACCGGCCATGCACAGCAGGCGCTGGGAGCGCGCACGGGTGTCCTGCACCTGCTCGGGCAGCGCATCCAGACGTGGCGCCGATCCCGGCACCGGTGGCAGTAGCATGTACCCATCTGTACCAAGCAGGCCTGTCAGGCATTGCTGGGCCTGCACCCGCCGAGCCGAAGCCTGCGCCACCTGCTCCACCGACACCTTGGCGGCCAGTTGCAGACGGCTCTCGACATCGGCACCGAACACCGCCCCAGCCTGCTCAAACCAGCGGCCATGCTGCTGCCAGACTTCCGCCGCCTGCAATACGCGCAACGCATCGGCCCAGTCTTCCAGCGCCAGCCTGCCGCCAGGAATATGCTCAACCTGAACGTCAGTGTGTTTCAGCCAGTCGGCAAAGGCCAACCGTACCGGATCATCCAGCATGGCCAGCACATCATCGCAGACCAGCAGCCTGCCAGCAGGCAGTTCAACAGCAACGCGGCTATGCAGCAGTTGCTCAAGACCAGCGCTCAACACCTCGGGGCTGCGGGCAAACCAGCCAACGGTATCGAAGCTGTGGGCCAGCGTGAAACAGCCCTGGGCAGCCACCCGGCCATGACTTGGGCGCACGCCCCAGACGCCACAGTAACTGGCCGGCAACCTGACCGAGCCGCCGCAATCGGTACCCAGCGCCAGATCGGCATGACCGGCTGCCACGGCCACCACTGAACCGGAGGACGAGCCCCCCGGTAGTCGATCCGGGGCAGCCGGATTGCGCGGCGTGCCGTAGTGCACGTTGATACCGGCCAGGCTGTAGGTCAGCTCATCGGTAACTGTTTTACCGACCCATTCAGCCCCGGCGTCCAGCAACCATTGCACTGCCTGTGCGCTCTCTGTCCGGCCACCGGCTGCTCTGCCAGCCAGGCCGGGTTACCAGCGCCACAGCGCATGCCCTCTACCTGAAATACATCCTTGACCGCCAGCCTTAGTCCCTTGAGTGGCCCATCGACCAGCGCATTGCTTCCGGGCCGGCGGGCAAATCCGTCAGCGACAAAGGCGCCATCATGGCCCGCCTGCAACAGAGAGTTCATGGCGTTGCCCAACTGACATGCGCAGCAACGATCCGCCAGGCACCATCAACCCGTACCCAGCTCTGGGTCTGGCGCCCCAGGCGGGCCACACCGGGGCGTTGAAAAACGATATTGGCCACGGCAAAGTCCTCGCCAAAGGTGGTTACCGAACGCTCCAGCACATGCCTGGCCAACTGACCGCTGTCAGCCCGCACACGGCGGAAGGCAGTAATTGCAGCATGCCCGTACAGGTGCTCGCTGGCACCATAGCGCAAGGTGTGTGGGCTATTCCAGAACAGCCGGTCCAGTTCATCCAGATGATTACCGGTCAGCGCCCGCTCATAGTCATCTACCGCCTGATTGAGCTGCACCAGCACCTGCGGCGCATTGACCTGTGGCGACTCGGCCCCGCCTTCGGCAAATAACGCAGGGTCGGTCAGACATACACCACGCCCAAGCAGGCCCTGTTCACCAGCCTCATCCAGCATTGCCAGCGCTACCAGTGGTGGACACGCCTGCTGACTGGCAAGCGCTGCATCCAACCCGGTACGCAGACCAAATCCGGCAAACGCCGGATGCTGGCCACGCAGGCAATCCATATTCGGCTGCCAGCCCGGCGGCAACCAGGGAGACATCAGCTCAGCAATCGCCTGCGCATGCCCCCAGGCCTGGGCACCGAAACCGGCAGCATCGATCACCCCACTATCACCCAGCATCGGCGCGGCCAACGTATCACCCTCGCGCAGACGTGGCCCATCCGGGCGGCGCGCGGCGCGGGTCAGCCAGTGCTGCGGCGCACCGGACAGCCGAATACCCACTTCCTGGCCATTGCCCGACAGACCAATGACCAGTTGATCCGCACCACAGCCAATGCTGGCCCGCAACATCAAGTGGCAGGCAGCCATCCACAGCGGCAGAAAGAACAGTGGAGCACTCTGCAGTACCTCAGCCACCTGCGCCGGCAGGTCCTGCTGCGCCAACCGATCCAGCAGCGCCAGCGTCGCTCCACTGGTCTGCGCATGCAGATCATCCCCGGCCAGCAGTCCCGCCTGCGCCAGCGGAATCAGCTCGATCCCGTCGGTAGGCAGGCATTGCCCAAAGGCCACCGCCAACTGCTCGTCGCGAAAGCGCAGACGTTCAAGGACTGCCGGGTCAGCGCTGCCAAAGCGAATCTGCGGCCCGCTGCCACTGGGCAGCAATGACCAGCAGCGGCCACTGCCCTCGGCATCCACCACTTCAACCAGAGGCGTTGAGGGGGAAATCACCGCCGCCAGCGGTGTCACCACATCGTATTCCTGAGCCGGGTGCAGGCGCACTCGGCCATCCAGAATCATTTTCCGTGCACTGCCCAGATCCTCTGCCCACCCCTCATGCACGCAGCACAGGGCTGCCGAGGCAAGGATCGGCGCACTAGGTCGTATCGGGTTGGCAAACGGCGGACCAGCATGCAGCAGACAATGCCGGCCCAGCCCAACCGCCTCGGCAGCCGTAACGACCCCGCTCCACACCGGACGCACTGCGTACACGCATTGCAGTGCGCGCTCAATGTTGTCCGCCTGTATGACTGCTGCCGTCATTGCCTTACTCCTGTGCCGTTCATCTCACAGAGGATGGGGAACCGGCAGGATCTCCGCCGTTGCATCAAAGCGCCGGCCAGCCCGCAGGCAGAACAACGGCTGCAACATGCGTTTGGCAACCACTTCAGTTCCTTCGTTATCGCGTAGCAACCATTGGCCTGCCTCATCCGACAGCACTGTGATATCCGCCTCACGGCCAACACCAAGCGAGCCAAGGGTATCGGACATACCCAGCAGCCTCGCAGCATTGCTGGTAGCCATCGGAATCACCTGCTCCAGCTTAAGGCCCAAAGCCATCAGACTGACCATTGCCGAGACAAGACTGAAACGTGAGGTGCCGGTGAACAGGTGTTCTTCATCCGGATGCTCGTCTTCCTCCGGCACACCGGCAGGTGCCAGTACCGAGGTGTTGTAGCCATGCATGTCGGCGCCCAGGGTATCCGGCACCACGCCCGCCTCAAGCACCTTGGCGGCCATCTTGTAGCTGAAATGCGAACCATGCCCGACATCCACCTTCAGACCCCGCGCCAAGGCCTCGCTGACCAGCGGATGCACCTCACCGTCAAGGGATACGAAACCGCCAGGGTGACGGCTGAAGGGATGCGCCAGCACATCGCCGGGCTTGAGCAGATCAAGGACCGCCGGGAAGATGCTGTCCGGGTCTACCTTGCGACCGCCGGACTCGGGCTCCGGCCACAGCTGGCCGAAATGGATGTACAACGGCAGGCCGGTCTGCTCACCAACCTGAGCAGCCTTTTTCATCACATCCAGCCCCCAGCGGGCAAAGCCGCCCAGCTCGGCATGCGCCTTGATACCCTTGACGATATCGCTGTTGGCCAGAGCCGATTTCACCGTGGCGCTCACATCCGAGCACTCGGGGCGGTACAACTCAGGATAGAAATGCCCTTCCAGCCCGCCTACCAGATAGGCAGAGATGAAGGAGATCACCCGGCTGTGCGAGGTATTGATCACATAGTTGCGAAAGCCCGGCAGGGTAATGCAACTGGCACCACCCTGATCGACCAGCGTGGTAACACCGGAATGCACACCGCACAGGTCGGGGTTCAGGCCAAAACGACCGGTTACGTACTGGTAGATATGCCCGTGCGTATCGATCAGCCCAGGCACCACCAGCCGTCCCGTACAATCGGTCAGCTCAGCACCAGCCGCCTGTGGCGTACCCAGCAGTTGACCCACTGCAGCAATGCGCCCGTCACGCACCAGTACATCCTGTACCGCGTCTATCGAGTTGGCCGGGTCAATTACCCGCCCGCCATGCAGAAGAGTCGTCTTCATCGAACATTCCCACCTTTAAATTCAGCGTTGATCAGTTCAGAAGCCCAGCCCAGACACAGAAAGAGGTATACCACCTATACTGGCCAGCACTTCCCCGGCAGTAAGCCATCTCAATGAGCTGGCACTACCTGCAATTTCGTTCGATCAGATATCCAGCAGCAAGCGCGGCGAAGCGCTACTGGAGCAGCAGATCATCATGGTGCAGCGCCGAGCATGTTCGTCAGCCGAGTACACCGTATCGCCGTGCACAGGCTTGCCATCCAGCACCTTGACTTCACAGGCACCGCAAACGCCCTGCTCGCAGGAATACAGCACGTCCTCACCAGCCTCCACCAGTACATTGAGGATGGTTTCCCCTGGCGGGATAAGGTATTCACGCCCGGATCTGGCCAGCGCCACGGTGAAGGCGCCTTCGGCCAGTACCGGCCCGTCGGAGCTGAAGCGCTCTACATGCAAACGGCTACCCAGTTGCCCTTCAGCTTCCATCTGGTCCAGCATCGGCGCCGGGCCGCAGGCATACACCTGGGTATCGGCTGGCAGCCCACGCAGCAACTCGACCACCCCTGCGTCCGAGCTGTTGGCCACAGCATGATGCAGGGTTACCAGCGGATCAGCAGCCAGCTCACGCTGGAACAATGCATGCTCGGGCGAGCGGCTCCAGTAATGCAGATGCACACTGCGGCCAGCCTGCTGCAGGGCACGCAGCATGGAGTAGATCGGCGTGATGCCAATCCCTCCGGCCACCAGACAAACCGGCGCCTCACCCGCAGCCAGAGGAAAGTGATTGCGCGGTTCACTGACCTCTATCACTTGCCCAACCCGTGCCTGCTCATGCAACCAGCGCGAGCCACCACGGCCAGACGCTTCATGCTTGACCCCGACGACATAGCGCTCGGCATTGCACAGCGGCGTGATCAGCGAATATTGGCGGATCAGCCCGGCGGGCAAATGCAGGTCCAGATGCGCACCGGCCTCGACTGCGGCCAGCGGCTGACCATCCAGCGGTACCAGTTCGTACAACAGGATATCCTGCGCACCATAACGGATGGCGTTCAGGCGCATCGCCCGCAGGCCCGGTTCAGACAGTGCCATAGCTCACACCCATGTTGCGCAACCACATACGATACTTCTGTCCGAGCAGGTCAGTGCGGTGATGCAGCTCCATGCGCAAATCGACCGGAATACGCTCAGGGCGCTGGGTATCGACAATCTCGCTGTCCTGGGCATAGACCAGATCCTGACGGCGACGCACATCGGCATCACTGGGCTGCGGCGAGAAATTCATGGCGCAGCAGATCCGCACGATACTGCGGGTCTCACTGACCTGCTGTACGGTCAGGAAGGTGCAGAAACGATCATCCGGGCTACCTTCCGAGGCACGCTCCGGATCGCTGATGATCAGGCGTTTCTTGAAGTAAGCCACCAGCGGACGCAGGCACTTGTATGCGTAGAACGCCGTTACCGGCACTTCACGCGGGTCGCCGTAGGGCTGAGTGACCTGAACTTCCGATGAAGACAGGATGCCGTTCTCTTCGTAAACATCGTAGGCGCCGATCGGGTCCGGCTGATCCATGATGCCGTTGACCCCGGCATGCACGAAGGGAAAGTGTGTCGGGTCAATAAAGTTTTCCACCGCACGATAACCGGACTTGAACTCGTAGGGACCGCAAACCACTTTCTTGTAGCTGGGATCATCCCACTCGGGAAACTCGGGAATATCCTGAGCCGGCTCACCCATGCAGGCCCAGATGAAACCATAGGCCTCCTTGACGTGATGGGGAATCGCCTTGGCTTTCTTCATCGGTTTTTCATTCGGCGATGCCGGCATCAGCACGCACTGGGCAGTACCGTCATAGTTCCAGCCATGATAGGGGCATACCACCCGGTCGCTCTGGATAAAGCCCTTGGAAAGCCGAGCACCACGATGGATGCACAGATCCTCCCAGACGTAGGCCTGCCCCTCTGAATCACGCCAGATCACCAGATCACGGTCAAACAGGGTAGCCGGTACCAGCTTGCCAGGAACCACCTCCTCGGAAGTGGCAACCACATGCCAGTCATTAAGCAAGGCGTCCTCTAGGGGCTTGTCCGCCTGATTGATATTGTCTCTGCAGTTCATTAGAGCATCACCTTTGTCTAAGCTAATCGGATCACTCTGGTCGCGCCGCCCGCAAGGCACAAAAGCAACCAGGTGTATACTGACAAAAGCAAGGAGCATGCCACTCACAGGCAAATTAAGTGGCATACCACATTTATTGATATGCCGCGGTGTCTGCTATCGCCCACCACCCCTTTGCTGACCCGGGCGCGGACTTGAACTGCCATACAATGGAGCAAACATATGTGGCATGCCCCTTATTTGGGCAAAGCACGGATCAATCTGGCTGGTCCGGCAAACTGGCTGGATGGTAATGCAAAGACAACAGATCGGGGCGAGCATAGCTACCGTTGACGTCGATCACTGCCTTGCACAGCTTCACCACCCTGGCTTCACAATCTGCATAGAGGATCGCATCACCGTGCACCGGCCCGGCTATTGGTACGCCTGCTGGCGAGATCACCATGCTGCCACCGCGGGCGTACTCGATATTCAGCGAGTCGCGCATGGGGAAGTCAGCCGGAATATCCACCTCATCCAGATACCCCATCGCCAGCAGTACAAAACTGCCGGACTCGACCGCATGCGCCCGCGCCGACGCGTAACCCGGGAAGAACTCGCCAGTCTTGTCTTCCACCTCCAGCTTGGGCCCGTTCCATAGGTCAAAGGCACCGGGGTAGACGGCAATATGAAAGTCCTCACCCTGCTCGATCATCCGCGCGCGCACCAGCGTCATGGTGTGCTCGCTGCAGATCAGCCCACCAATACGGCCAATCTCGGTCGGCCAGCTATACAGATCATCCCCGGCCCCGGAGCCCCAGAATGCAGCCTCGACGAAGGTGGGCCGCAGCTTGCGATGCTTGCCCAGCAACCGGCCATCGCTGCCGATATACAGCAGAGTGTTGTACAGCGTGTGCTTGCCGGGCCGCTCGTCAATTTCGTTGCAGCCAATCACCACAATCGCGCCAGCCTGCGCCGCCGCATCAGCAACCTTCTGGAACAGCTCACCCGGCACATGCAGTGCATTGTCATAAAAGGTTTCGCGCATCTGCGCCCAGGGCTCGGACTGCGAATTCCAGCCCTCATCCCAATAGGGATAGCCAGACAGCCAGGTCTCGCTGAAGACGATCAGCTCGGCCCCCTCAGACGCCGCCTCGGCAATCTTCAGGCAGGCCTTGTCGACGCTACGCTGCAAATCCATGAATACCGGCGCAGTTTGAATGATGGCAACCCTGACCCGATCCCGACCTGCAAATATCTTGCTTTGTGCATTCACCTGTAGATTCCCCTTCAATGGTGGTCAATTCGAGTGGGCATAGAAAATGCAGTCATCTATGACCCGCCCAGGCACTTGCACATGCCATGCCAGAGCGGCATGCATGCCCTACAAGCTGGCCAGTTACTTGCTAGGCAGAACACCCATAGGGCATACTCTGAAAACCCATTCACAACAGGTGGTTGCCATTCACCCCATGCCGTCCGATCAGATCAAACACCAACTCGATGCGGCCATCCGCCGTTCCCCGCTCCTGGCCCGTCCGGGCTTTCTTATTCGTCGCCTGCACCAGATCCACTGCGGTCTGTTTCTGGATGAAACCCAAGGCCACGATGTCACCCCGGTGCAGTACAGCCTGCTGACCACCCTGTCGATGCTCGGGGAAACCGACCAGATTACCCTGGCCCATGAAATTGGACTGGAGCGCACCAGCGTGGCCGAAGTGATCGCCCGGCTGGAGGCGCGCGGACTGGTCCTGCGCAAGCAGAGCAATCAGGATCGCCGGGTCAAGCTGGTGCGCCTGAGCCGCAAGGGCGTGTATCTGCTGAAAAAGCTTGAGGACAAGGTCCAGCGCGCGCATGAGCGGACCATCGAGATGATTCCCGAGGATCAGCGCGAACTCTTCGTTCTGCAACTGATCCGCCTGGTCGAGGCAAACAACGATGTGGGCAGTGCGCCCTTCAAGCTGGCGGTGCCCAAAGAGCGCCACACGGAAAGCGGCGTACGCGCCGGCAAGGCCGAGCGAGCAGAACCCTGAGGCAGGTTATTTAGGCGGCTGGGCGACGATCTCTTCCATCTTCAGCCCGGTCAGGCCGTGGATGGTACGCCACAGATAGAACAGGATCAGCATCATCATGATCATCGAGGGAATAGCGATCATCGGATAGCTGACCAGCGTCATACGTCCCAGCTCTTCATTGAACGCCGCAGTACCCGCCGGGCTGACCACGATCCACTTGGCCAGCACATAGTTCATGAACGACGAGAAGAAGAAAGTGCCGGCCAGAAAATAGGTCGCACGCAGCGGGCGCAACTCGAAGATATCCACCAGTCCACGCTCTTCCAGACGCTCGTGCACCCGCTGCACATTCAGTACCTTGTCGTTGTACAGCAAGGTACAGATCAGTGGATAGCGCGTGCGCGTAGACACCAGCACGGCAATGCCGATCAGTCCGGGCACCGCCGCTTCCTTGATGGCCAGCCACTGAGGGTCAAGCTTGAGCAAACCGATGCCTCCGGTCAGCAGTACGCTGACCACGCCGAGAATGGCGATGAAGTTGAATTTACGGTAGCGCAACAGCTCGAACAGGCCCCAGCAAACTGGAAAGGCCAGCGCCAGAAGCAGCGCCTGAGTCGCCCCGAGATCGTCCTCGCCACTGAACTTCATCAGGATCACCGAAGGGATCAGGATGCTGACCAGCAGGTCGATCATTGGCCGGGGTTTGTGCTGAGGTATGCTGGAGGTCTGGGTCATTACTGAAGGCTGCATAAGGATCGGGGCAGACATCATACACGCAGCAGCCCCGCTGTCCCCACCCTTCGTCAGATGAAAGTCATACCTGATATATCCACCATGCCAAGGGGTGGCGCAAGGTCTGGCAGCCATCCCCTGCGCCAAGGCTGATATCAGGTTCAGGCGCAGGCCTGACTGCGCTGACGCTCCTCTTCGACCAGTTCCTTCTTCGACAGTTTGCCGACAGGTGTCTTCGGCAGCGCATCACGAATATCCATCGCTGCCAGGCGCTCATGCTTGCCCAGCCGGGTCGAAAGGAAATCCTGTAACGTGGCGAAGTCGAATGCCTCGGCACCGGCCTTGAGCTTGATGAAAGCCTTGGGTGCCTGCCCCCGGTAGGCATCTTCGATACCGATCACCGACACCTCTTCAACCGAGGGGTGCTCGTAGATCGCCTCTTCGATCATCCGGGGATACACGTTATAGCCACTGCACAGGATCATGTCCTTGGTGCGGTCGACGATATACACCCAGCCATCTTCATCCATGTAACCGACATCGCCGGTACGCAGAAACCCATCGGCCGTCATCGACTCGGCGGTGGCATCGTCACGTTTCCAGTAGCCGGCGGTGATATTCGGCCCGGCAATGCATACCTCACCGCGCTCACCCGGAGCCAGTTCCTCGTCACTGCCATCCAGTGCCAGGATGCGAATCCGACAACCCGGCACCGGCAAGCCACAGGAGCCCGGATGCGGCTCGGCATCCTTGGGCGTGAAGGTGCCGGTGGTAGTGGTCTCGGTCATACCCCAGCCCTCACGCAGGGCACAGCCAGCCACCTGCTGATAACGCTGCTGAACATCCAGCGGCAGCGGAGCGCCGCCGGAATTGCACATTTTCAACGAGGTCAGGTCCAGCTCCGGCGTCAGCGGATGCGCCAGCAGCCCGATAAACATGGTCGGCACGCCGGGGAAGGTGGTTATACGGTTGTCGTGAATTTCACGCAGAACGCTTTCAGCATCAAAACGCGGATGCAGGTAGATTTCCGCAGCGCTTCGCCCCGGGACAGTTTCGAGTCAGCGTAGACCGCAGCAGCCTTCACACCCTGCTGACAAAAATACTGGGCCATGAAATCCGCATGGCGAGTAGAGATGCAAAACCCTAAGGTTCTCTTCTGCGCTCTGAGTCGCCAGGTTGCCAGTGCATGGCGCGCCCGCCCTAGTGTGGCCAATTTATTGGCAAGCAACTCAGGATCGAATCGTCCATTACGCCAAGGAATGCTCTGATAATCGACATCTTCATCAAAGATGCCGTAGTAATGGAAGGGCACCAGCAGCTTAGCGGAGACACCCGCAAACAGATTCCGCTCAAATACGAGGTTGCCATCGACAATGCGAGGATATTGGCGCTATCTGTGCGATCCGGCGTTGCCGTCAGCCCTAACAAAAATGAAGGGACAAAGTAGTTCAACAGGCGATGGTAGGTAGGCGCGGCGGCATGGTGAAACTCATCTATAACGATGTAATCGAAGTGCTGCGGCTTAAAACGTTCCAAATGCTCAGTCTTGCCCAAGGTCTGGACGGAGGCGCAGAGAATATCGACCTGGGTATCGCGCTGCTGTCCACGATAAAACCCGATGCGGGCGGAAGGCTTAATCCTGGCGAAAGTGCTTGCCGCCTGGTTGAGTATTTCCTCGCGGTGGGCAATGAACAACACGCGACGCGCGCCCATTTGCACCGCATCAAAAGCCGCTAGCCAAGTCTTGCCCAGCCCCGTGGCCAACACCACCAAGCCGCGAACATACCCCTGCTGTCGGGTATCCATCAACGCCTGTAACGCTTGCTGCTGAATAGGACTGGCCTCCGGCGGGGGATCACTTTCGTTGCTACCAGCTTCAACAGGCTGAGCGGGTTTGACCCGACGACGCTGATAGTCATCAATCCAGGCGTCGCTCAGAACCACGGCCCTAGGATGATTGAACAGTTGCTCGAATCGCTGGCGTGTCTCCAAATAGCCATCGCCGGGATAGTCGATTCGGTAATTCCACTCCAAGCCGTGCTGTAGTGCTTGTCGGCTGATATTGCTTGAGCCAATGAACGCCCGACCCCATTGACATCCATCCACCCGGGCACCGGCAAACAGATAGGCTTTCATATGGAAGCTGCTGCCAGTAGCTTCATACACCTTTACCTCGGCGCCTTGCTCCTGCAACAGTGCCAGCAGGCGTAGCGCCTCTGGATCGGTCACATCCAGATAGTCACTGGTGATGATACGCATACGAACCTGCGGCATATCATCAGGGCGTTGCAACGCTTGCAACAAATCCGGCATCAGTAGGCGCAGTCCGGTGCTCTTGATAAAAGCCACCGCCATTTCCACATCATCTGCCTGATGAATGGACGCACAAAGATGGGGTAAGAACGGATCGTCACTCCCGCCCACCACGAGCTTTTTGTTCATACCCCTGCCTTGAACAACAACGCGTTCAGCCACTGCTCAGCACGCTCAGGGCGCCGATCCTCGGTGATCCAGTAGATTGACTAGCCCGCCCGGGAAGGCCATTAGTCCACCGTTCAAGACGCTCTTCATTGGCGTCGGTGAAATGCCGCCCGCCCGTGCAACGCGCGGTATCACCATATTTGAAGCTGCAGTAGAGCACACCGTCCGGCAGTAGAGCCTGCCACAGCTTGACGAAAACATCCGGCAACTCCGCTTCCGACACATGCAGCAGACTCGCACAGGCCCATATGCCCGCATATTGCACACCGCATATGAAGTTTTCGAAGCGCAGGACATCGACCGGCTGGCCAAGCAACTCACTAGCCATGGTCGCCAGAGCGGTGCTGGCGTCAAACGCGTGAACCGAATAACCCAAACGCTTAAAAGCCAGCGCATCGCGCCCCGACCCACAACCGGCATCAAGGATGGGCTCGCCCTGAGGCACATGCTGCAAAAAACGCTGATACAGAGGCTGCATGTCGACCGCCACCGTATCCTGAAAAAAGCGCTCGGCCTGCTTCTCGTAAAAGTCGCTGCCCATCAAATCTCCACTACCGGATACACAGCATCCTCCCACAGGGTCTCCGGGTTGCTCATCATGGTGTCGATTATCAGCGGGACCAGCTTGCCCAGTAGGTTGACGCAGTCCCGCAACTGCTCCCGGTTTACCTTGCCGCCCCAGGTGGCACCACCATGGATCAGTTGGTTACGCAGAGTGTAGAGACGGTTGAATACTTCCCCCAGCACGCCTGCGGTATCGCGATCACCCAAGGCGTGTGCGGCGCGGCGTTTACTGTTGGCGAATCGCGCCTGCCATTCTTCTTCGGTGCTCCTGCCGTTGCGGCTATCCCAGAAGCTCTTGAATACAAAGGGGTTGTTCAAGAGGTTGCGGATAGCACTGGGATATTCCTGCCAAACGGTATTTTCGATGCGCCTGCTGCTATCCAGCTCACAGAGCTTCTTCAAGAAACTGGTGAAGGCTAGCTGTTCAGTCAGACGGTACTGTTCGTCGATTTCAGTAGCGTAGGCTGCGTTGAAGGCGATCCACAGGAAGATGAAACGACCGTCTGGATCGTCAGCCTGCTCGGCTCGGTTGAGCCAGCTCAGTGCACGGTGAATACGTAGTGCGAGATTGGTTGGATAACCATCACGCTCGCTTCGCTGGCGCGCTTTCAGTGTGTGGTAGTTGATAGCATCCATCGCTCCTCCCGGATAATCCCTGTTTCCGTACCCCAGGCGCCCCCCATTATGCATGGATGAGGTGAACAATAAAGCCATAAGGCATGCCGCCCGGTGAGCGGAAGGTCGCAGGGCTTAGCCGAGAAACACCTGTTCCCTATGTCGCTGCATGAGTTTAGGGTCAGGACTAAACCGCTCAGGTAGTTCTATTTTTTGGCCTTCAACTGACTGGAAGTGCTTTTGCAGGGGTGGCGTCGGTTCTCTCAGCGCCGTAGACAGCACCACGCGCCAGTCCTCATCCAGGGTGATCATCCCCTGGTCAAACGCACGATCATAGAGTGCGGACAAACATAGGCCGTTGCGAGGGTTTAGGCGATTCGCTTTGTCTTGGCCCCAGGGGACAATATGGCTCGCCAGCAGCAAACGCGGTTCGGACAGGCCTGTAATACAGCAACGGTCGTGATAGCTGGATAGTACGGTGCGGCGGAAGAATGTCTGGCCTATGCGTTGCTGGACAAGCTGAGCACGGGTTTGTCCGGTGAAGTCCGCCACCGGGTTCTCGACTTCCAGGTCGTTGTCGGCGGCTGGGTCGCCGAGCGCCTGACGGATACGGTTTGCCTCCAGCACAAGCCCTTCCCAGTCCGCATGGAACTGGTCCCATACAGCTCGATCCAGTTTCGATGCACCGCTCAATCCTTTGCGACCCGATGCGGTGATCACGGGGTCTAAGCTGGCGAAATTGACCAGCTTCATCGCTACGGCCGACGGACTGCGCTCAATGAGGTTGGCTAGGGCGATAACCTCGGGGTTGCCTTGGTGCAGGCGCCCGAATGGCAGCTGGCAGTACAGATGAAATGCTAGTTTGACCTGCTCGGGTGTCCAATCATTCCTTGCCATTGTTAATCCTTTTCCCCGCCAACAAATATCTGCATGGTACTACTGCTTCGCAGCAACAGAGAACCGGTGTAGCGCAGGCGAGACTGTGAAAGAATCCGCCCCTTCGCTCATGAGTCAACAGGCTGGATAGGAGGCATTGCCTCCTATTGAGTCACTCGTAGGTGGGGTTCTACCCCGCTTCCACGGACACTTTCAAGTAGACTCATGTGGAGTCATAGGAGTGTTCATGTCCAAGCGCAAACAATATAGCCCGGAGTTCAAACGGGAGGCCGTAGAACTGGCCCGTCGCTCAGGCACCAGTTGTCGTCAGATAGCTCAAGAGATCGGGGTGGCGCCAAGCTTGCTAAACCGCTGGGTGCGTGAGGCGCGAGCAGCTGAGAAGCCTTTTCCCGGCACAGGCAACCCGCGAGATGAAGAACTTGCCCGCCTCAAGCGCGAGCTGGCCCGAGTGACGAAGGAACGTGATTTTTTAAAAGACGCGGCAGCGTACTTTGCCAGGGAATCATCGAACGGTACTCGGTGATCCAGCGCTGCCGCAACGAGTACCCAGTCCGACTGATGTGCCGTTGTTTGAAGGTGTCTGCCAGTGGCTATTACGACTGGCAAGATCGTGAGCCAAGCCCACGCGCTCAGGATAATGCGCGCCTGATAAAGCGTATTCGTGAGATCCATGAGGATAGCCGCAGTGCAATAGGTGCGCCTCGCATGCACGAGGATCTCCTATTCGAAGGTGAAACCGCCAGCCTGAACCGTGTTGCTCGCTTGATGGCCGCAGAGCAAATTCAAGGTTGGCCGCGCAGGAAGAGACGTGGCTTTGGCCGAGTAACGTCTGGCCGCCCAACAGGTGTGGAAAATCTACTGGAACGCGACTTCAATGCCTTGGAGCCGGAGCGCAAATGGGTCACGGATATCACGGAGATATTTATAAGGCCTCGATCGCAATCTGCCCCTGGACCTCCTCCAAAAGGAGGTCCAGAGAGCTTCATGTCGCATATGGCTGATGATGGCTCTTTCGATCTAGCCCCGGGTCGACCTGACAGTTCGCATGAAGTTTTTCAAGCTCCGGTGGTCGCTCGGTGAATTCGAAACAATGAGTGTTTTCGAGCAGTCGGGATGGGTTAGTCGTCCGTGCTTGCCACCGCGACGATACCTCCACCCGAGCTTGACGAGGCGCCTGATGACGACGTTCCAATCTTTGTTCGAGCTGTACCTTTTCACTGTTTCCCTCCCAGCTCGCCTGTATAGCGGGATTGAAAGCTGGCCGAATCGAATGCCATTTTCGAGAATGCGGCCTCCGCGCCAACCGATAGAATGGGATCGCTGTATAGGTACCCTCCGGCTAATGCGGGGTGATTTTGGAAGAAGCGCCCGAAGGGATCGACCATGAGGTAGGACTCACACATGTCTCGATTGTTCTCAACACATTGAACCGACTGGAAAGCGCGATGCCTTTGAACAAAGGCGACAAACTCCTCGTCGCTGATCGCTAACGAGCGGTCAACAATCGGGAGCATGCGCAGGATCTTCCAGCGTTGGGGGCGTATCTCTCCAACCAAATCGCTGAGATCCTCTCCGGCATTCAGGAGGTTCACGACAGTATTGAGCTTTATTGTGAGTCGGGGGTTGATCTTGCGCGCCAGACGTATATGGCCTGCAAGCTCTTGAAGGTCGATGAGCTGTCCGCTTCGAAGGGCTCGGCCAATCTCCATGTTGGTAGTCGGATTTGCTGAATCCAGGCTGATCCCAAGGCAGGTCAAATGCGGCGCTAGTTCCTTAATCATGGAACGCGTCAGTCGTGAGCCATTGCTGATAATGGAAAGCTGAAATCCAACTTCCCGGGCTACCTGGGCAATTTCCAACAGACGGTCGCCAAGGATCGAGGGCTCTCCGCCGGCGAGATTTAGGCGGACTGTCTTCCAGGAGAGTTCTTCACCTAACGGATTGTTGGTGTTTGTGGGGTCAAAGTATCGGAATAACTCGGTTAGCAGCTGGCGGGTTCGCCTGCGGTCATGAAACAACTCCCGCGGATTGGGGTAGTCTTTCCATTTGGCGTAGCAATACTGACAGCTATAGTTGCAGGCTTCCGTGACGTGCCAGTTTATTGTGAGCTCATCTACCGCAGGGACCTTGGCAGGAGGTGTGGCCGATCGGTTTGCTGAAAAAATAAGGGTGTTCGTACGCATGCGTATACTCCTTGACGGAATCCGTTTTACGGACCGTGAAGTTTTTACATGGCGGACGCGGGGCGTCAGGGTAGGAGCATCAGGCTCCAGTACACCACTTGGATTTGGGGTCAGGTTTTCGGTTAGTTACGGGTTGCGCAACAAGTTGCGCCGGGTCTTGAGTGCTTCCCCGTGGTTAATTTCGAGATTGAGTTCAAGCCGTTGACTCATCAACAACCACCATTCAGCGGCAATCAGTCCGCGTTTGAAATCCTGGATGCTCCGGTTCTTTTTGGCCTCTCGGCGGACAGCCCGATAACACTCTTGTGCAACCGCTCGAACACTTTCATCAGGATCGAACTGTTTGGTGAAGTAGACGGTTTTATGGGCCTTTCCATTTGGATCCAGACCGAGCTCCAGTAAAGCCTTAAGATAACCTTGACGCCAGATAGGAGATCTTTCAGTTATCTGGTCCTCATCGTACTTACCATCTTTGGGCTTTTGTCCTTTCCGGAGACGAAGACGGCTGAGGCAGAATTCAACCAATTCGAGTGCAAAGGACTCGTAACACTCCAGTGCAGCTTGCTCGTATTCTTCCCTGCTAAGAGGAGATCCCAGGTTCGTTCTTTTTGCCAGCCGGTCCCATGCCGCCTCTCTCAGAGGCAAATACCAATCAATGGAGTTCTCGCTGTTCATCGGGTTGAAGCGAGAAACCGACTCGTCAGAAATTGGCTTTGTTGATGAACGCATCAACATGAGTCGATGCCGCAACGCTTTTGACGGCTTGAGAAAGGAGAGCTTTCTCAGTAATTCCTCAAGCTGCTTGTGAGGGTGTGGCTGTGCGCCGTTGGACAGTTCTCCTCGAAGCACCCCGACGCTTTTATCGATGTAGGGAAGCACTAGCCCGTTGTCCAGTCTATCAGCTGCAGAAATCGACCACTGCGGCATTAAGGCAGGCGGGAAATCGGGATCCTGAATTAATTGCTCAAAAAGGTCATCCCACCAATCCCGGTACTCGCGGACAGCGGCCTCATCGGGAAGACTGCACAATGCGCCGGAAAGGACTGTCAGTTTAGTCTCGATATCGAGGTTGCTGAGCTCGTCCTCAAGTTGAGCTTTCCAGATGGCTGAGTATTCGGTCGCCCACCATTTCCTGCTTTCATTGCCGCAAAATTCTCTCGCGAGCGGAGTCCTCTCTGCCAGGCGTAGTGCTGCTCTGATGTCTTCGCGAATCGACCAACGTATCCAAGCTTTCAGTTGGTAGTCAGTGAGCTCGGAACAGATATGTTTCAGGTATTCGTTCTCTCGAATTTCCCGTTCCTCAACCGACTTCGTTAGAACTTCTGAATAGCGAATGCTGAGGGACGTAAAGCAGAGATTAAGTAGTGAAGCCCACTGTTCAATCTGCTGATCATCCGCAGAGGTTAGATTCATATGGAGGCATAGAGCCTCCCAAAATTGGATTCTGGTTTTGTCCAGCCAAACGGTCGCCTGGGACACGTCGAGCTGAGCGTAATCGGAAGAATCGAAAGAGCGGAGTGTCGAATCGAAGTTCGACCACTCAAACCCCAGTTTCTGGAATGCTCCCTCGTTTATGCTGGCTAGTCTTCCTGCTGCGGCATCGGATGCGACCCAGGCTTTCAGGAACCGGATCCCTTGAAGGAATTTGGAAGAACCGAGGTTTGGCGGTCCCTCATGCAACTGCAATGAAGCGAGGGAAACCAGGTTCTTGATTTGGAGGCCGCACATGCTTGCCAGGTCGCTCCGGTATCCGTCCTCATACTGGGACATCGTGTTGAAGAAGTCCCAGAGTATATCGTTCCTTGTCGATTCGTCTTCAGCAACAAGCGCAGGATCGTCGAACAGCGTCGGGGAGAAACAGAACTCTTCTCCATATAGTGCGGTGACAAACCAGTCGAAGGACACTGTTAAAGATGCAGTGGTGCCCACATTTTTGAGAGCGCTGTACAGTGAGTATGGCGATGCCGAAAAGAGCGTTTGAGCGATTTCTTGAGCAAACAGAAATACTTCTGAGCCATGATCAGCGACTTCGTTGCGCTGGTTCATGATCGGGTGCTTATTCAGGAGCTGCATGGTCAGTTTTTGAGCCAAGCGGCCGGAAGAGAGAATTGCAGCACATTTCTTCTGATCTGAAGTCTCATGCTGGGCGGCACTAAGAACCTTTTCCAGATCCGTCGCCGATCCGAATATGCGATTCCAGTTGTCAGAGAAATGTTTGGTCAGCAGTGAGTGGGACTGACCGTCGATTTGAGACTCGTCGAGCGCCTGAAGGAAACGTTCAGTGGGGTCACTTTTTTCATCGAGGGAGCGATTGCCGTAAGGCGCATCAATCCTGCACATGGTTTTCTCCAGCTTATAGGATGAGGTTTCACAAAATGCGCTCACCAGATAAAAATCTGACAGCAATCTGCAGTTGAAACCTCCCGTGCAGCAGATGGGAGCGGAAAAGTGAGCATCAAGCTCGGTAGCCGACCGCAGATAAACGCGAGAAAAGAGTAGAACGGTTTTTCCTGTGAGTCAATTAATCTATCCCCAGAAAGCCCTGACAGAGAGGCCTAGCGCCATCATCCTTGGACGGCCCGTCGGTTCTCTCACTGTCACGAGTATCGCGATAACGCTTGTCGTTAGTCCTTTGGATGATCGCTGCTTAGGCCGCGCAGTTTCAGAAATAAGGCCCCGCGGTTTCGTGGGAGTCACGTTGTCTTGCACGGAATGCAGCGATTAAGCTTCCACATCCATTTCTAGTACGATGTAGCGCTCTATTGTGTAAATGGCTCCCCTCTCAAAGTTTCTCGTTCTAAGCTGATGGATTTATGAAAATTGTAGTTGGCTTTGCTATTTTAGTTGCCCTCTGTTTCGCCCAAGTTACTGCCAACGCGGGTACCGTAAAACAATCAACCAGCGGCCTGTGCCATCCCCCGCAGAGTAGTTGGTATGAAAAGACCCACAACTACACTTCTTTCGACACCATTCAGGCTTGCCTTGACGTTGGAGGCCGGTTGCCAAAAGGTCTCTCCTTGGCGTCATTAAGCGATGGCGACGCAACGTCCATGGGCAATATCGATCAACTGACCTACCAGCGTTCTGCGTTTGGTCATGGCTGGAGCGACCAGGACGGCAATTGTCAGGACAGTCGAGCTGAGGCACTAATCGCGTCTTCGACAACGCCGGTTCGATTTGCTACCGAGCGAGGGTGCCGGGTAGTGACCGGCCGTTGGATCAGTCCGTTCACCGGAAACGTTATCCAAAATGCATCCGACATAGATATCGATCATGTCGTTCCGTTAGCTTGGGCGTGGGAACGTGGCGCTAAGGCATGGTCTCAGGAAAAACGTGAGCGTTTTGCGAACGACTCGATAAATCTACTTCCTGTAGAGTCGAGCTTTTCGAAAGACCAACATCGAATAGGAAAAGCATTGCTTTTGTAGTCAGATCGGCAGAGCATACAGAGACTATTCAAGTGCCGGTGGCAATGTGACAGTTTGCGTAGAGAAACAAGTCGATTATCAGTTTAACGGTCACCGTTTTGAGCCATTTTGGCTTATCCTCAATGAGAGACGTAAACCACCGCTTCTCCCGCTTATGTTCACTACGTTTCTAGCTCGATTCAGCGCTGTTTTTGAAATCCGAGAATTATCCGACGGAACGTTGCATGGCCGCACTAGCAAGCTATATGAATTGGTTGAACGAGACGTATCAGATGCGACGATACGAGCATATGTCTACGCTTTGGCTCAGTTTCTGGGCTACCTGGAAGAATGTCGGCTGACTCATCAGACGGCCGGACTGCATGCCTCTTCGTCCTGTAGTGAGCGGTTCGTGAATCATTACCTCAATGAGGTGCTTTCAAACCGTCTTAAATCGGCGCAATCGCTCCAGACCCATCTATCAGCACTCACCGCTTATTATAACTTCCTGCATTACATGGAATTTTCTCCACGCCTGGCGCTGCGCGTTTATCGACGGACCCGGCAGGCCATGGCGGAACGGAACACCAAACAACATTACATCCAGTACGTTCCGAGACACGCGCGTCTCACATTGCTGAATCATTGTGAAACGCTGGCTGAAAAACTCATGATGAGAATGGGGTTCGAGGTGGGCCTTAGGACTGCGGAGTTGCGGGGTCTGCGCACGCCCGCCTTGTGTATTCTGTTCAAACAGTTGGACAACCGAGCTTACGACCACGTCGAGCGGTTTAGCTACTGGCTGGAGGGTCGCTATGCCAAAAACAGTAAGAGTGGTTGGGTGTATTTTGACAGAGAGTTGCTTTCGGATATGAGACGGTATTTTAGTACCGAACGCCAGTGGGCGATTGACGAAAGCGGAAGTGCGGATGAAAGCTTTTTTCTCAGAACAGATCCGCGATTTCTCGGTACAGGTATCAGCGAGTGGCACGCTTCCCGACGCTTTCGACAGAGGGCTGATGAGGCTGGTTTGCACCCCAGTCTGAGCTTTCACGATCTGCGCCATACCTTCGCAACTGAACTGTTTCATGAAGAACTCACGGGGCCTGACGGCCGGGAAACACGCTCGGAATCGGCAGCGCTTATTGTTGTTGCCCAGCGACTCCGGCACACCATCGGGCGAAACGGTCATGCCTCATCGGTCACAACTCGGTACATCCGCATGAGACTCCAAATGTTAGAACTTGAGGGTGGGAGGTGAGTGAAAAGTTGGACGGAGTGGCTGAGCTGGCGCATGCAGTGGACGATATGGCTAAAGCATTCGATCAAACGCTGCCGGAACAACCCACATATACATCGATTAAGCCCACTCGAATCACATACAACACCCAGGCTGGTACCACTCAGATCATAGCATTGGCCCGTGAAAACAAATTCCACGAAGCCATTTTTCAGGGGGCCGCCGCCACATTTCAAACAGACTGGTTTCATGGCCTTAAAGAGGGATCGCGACGAGCTTATTCGGACGCGATACGACGATTCATAGATTGGGTGAACGAAACGGGTTACGAAAGCACCGACATCAATCGCTACGACTGCCTGAAGGCCTACGAAGCGCATTGCATGAATCAGCAGAGCCAGAAGCGCAGCCCCTTAGAATGCTTAACCACAGTCATGAACAAGGCTCTGGCTAGCCCTGGCCTGACTAACGAGGATTTCAGCTATCTAAAGACACTACTGAGGGTGTCAAAGCCTTCAAAAAGTGAAAATGTTCAGCCATATACCCTTACGGACTGGTTCAATCTGCCCTGGCTGCGATCTGTTCTCGGTGAGCAAAAATACCTTCAACTGGAAAGCCCAAGCAGATTGTTTTTGAGCTTTCGGGTGACGATTGCCGAGACACTACTTCATCTACTAGACGTCCGGTCGGAATGGCAGGAACACCCCATTACAACGTTTGAAGAACCTGCTTGCGGGAAGAACTGGTTTCGTAAATGGAACTACAAGATATTAAGGCGTTTTGGTTCGTTTGACTCAGCAGGGCAGCCGCGAGACGCATGGACAGAACTGCTGTGGCTGGATTTGGTTCGCCCCTCTGACCGAAAGTCTATCAAAACGCTGTTATCGCAGAGCTGCATTGAAAGCTTGGTCTCAGGGCCCTGGGTCTGCGGCCAACGCATTCGGTCCTGGGCTCGCTCTCCAACCATTTTCCATCCGGATTATCAACACGTTTACTCCCCTCTTGAGGAGCGCCTGATGGCTTGGTTAGTTGCCTGTGAAGCGGTGCAGCCAACCGATATTCTTAAACTGAAAACAACGGACTACGCACTCGAATTCAATCAATCCGGTCGCCTGATTGCGATGGAGTGTTGTTACTACAAGGGCCGCGCCAGCTCGACTCGGCAACCAGCGATCCTGATGGCGTCCGATTGCTGGACAAAAGCCCAATATCGCTACTTCACAGGTTTGCCGGTCTCTAGCCCTGTTTTCCAATTCAACGTTATGTCAGAAAAAGCGATGCCGGACATTAGAGAAGGTTTCGCGCAGCAAGGAGATATCTCTTTCTTGTGGCGAATCTGGGAATTGCCTTCCGTCAAGCGGCGAATTGACGCAGCTTTAAGGCGTGCCGGTGCCAGTTCGATCTTTCTGGACGCCGCGTTGGCGCTGACTCAGGGCAGCGAACCCGTGGGCATTTTTGCCAAGACACCCGAAAGTAATATCGGGGCGTACCGCGAAACGGTGGCGCGCTCCCTTCCACAGCACATATTTTCTCTCACGCACGTGAAGACCACTGCCGTTCATGCGGGATCAGACCGTTACCGTGACAGTGACCTGATCAACCACCACTCGCACACCTCGGCAACCGAAAAGCATGCTTATCTGACCGATGCCAATAAGGATTTCGTCAACCGTGCAGGTCGAGTCACCCGCCTGGTTCTGAACGATCTTCAGAATGTTGTCTACCGACCGTCTGTATCCGCAATGGCGGCAGCGGTGAACGATCTGGAGTTGAGCACTCGCGTGGTGGAGGCCACCGGTTCAGAGGACATTCGAGTTCATTCGCTCGACCAGTCCATCGAACGGATCCAAAACGACGATATCATCCTCGTTCCTGACACAGTGGAGCAGGCGCTGCTATTTATTCATACGATCGCCGAAGCCGAGGCTCGGCTACCGCAAATGCTCGCAGTCCGGCCCGATTGGGTCGAGCGCACGCTGTTGATCCGCGTTGAATGGATGACGCGCAATCTGGCTCGTATGCGTTCTGCTGCTGAGGCCCAGAAACAATATGCCGACCTCAAGCCCCATCTGCCCAATTTGTTTGATTACCTCCTGGAGACTGTGGAATGACCGCAACGATAGCACGTCGGCATCGGAACCTACCGGATCTCAATGAATTGCAGGCACGCCTCAGCGCTTTGCCTGGTAACCGGGGTAATCAATTCACGGAGAACGTATGGCAATTCATCAACCAAAGGGGAAAACGTTACACGGTCGACTTTGACACTGTTTTGGCACTGTCTGAGGTCTATCCAGACTGGGTGCGGGAACGGGGAATTGATCCCGTCTCGCTCTCCAAACAGATCTGGCTGTCCCTCGCCGAATCGACGACCGTCAACAGCTACACAAGAAGACTGAAAGGACTGAGGCTGTGGATGGTCGCCTTGGCGCGAAGAAACCTGCCCCGCCTCACCCGCGAAAACAGCCGAGCTGTGTTGACGTTTATGCTAACGAACAATTGGAGAGGGGGACGTCCCTCGCCGCTGAAAGCCGTACGCAGTGAAATGGACATGACGTTTCTCATGCCCCTTCAAGCTCTGAAAGACGCTACCTCGGAGCTGGGCCTCGACTGGATTTCTCGGGATGTGACAGAGGCACATGTCAGGAGGCAGTTCAAGGTGCTGATTCCTGAGCTGACGGACAATGACCTGACCTATCAGGATTGGAAAAAAGGCCAGTCCTTTAACCTGCTTACTCTGGATCACGGTAGATATTATGTGGAGCACTGTCTCAATTTTTTTGAGGAGCACGCCCCGCTTGCCTGCGCCCTCAGTCAAACACTGCAAGCCTGTGCGACGATTGCCACGGATCTGGGCGTAAGCCAGACATCTGTTAGGGCTCATATCTCCCGGGTCCTTGAGGGGCGACCGGTCACCGAGATATGGCCAAGTAGGCCAGCATTGGGGCAGCGGATGCAGACAGCTGTTGTGGATTACTTTCTGGAAGCTCATCGTAAGGCACGCTTCGAACATCACGTTCTGAAAGAAAACGTGTTAGAGCAGGTTGCCGAAGCTTTCGGGCTTGTGCCTTCACCGGAGACCGTAGACCGCCTGCGGGTTATCATCTGGGACTGGCTGCGCCGGGAGGATATCGAGGAAACGCAGTGCCTTCTGGGAGAATGTCAGAGGCCGGTGCTCTGGCACTTGTTCCTGCAAATTCTCGATGCCATGAAACAACGCTGTGACCAAAGCGGCTCTTTTGTGCCCACGGTGGCATTTTTTAAATCCTTTGGCCTTGACGGAACGGTATACGAGGGCGGGAAAAAGACGAAAGGCGGCTACAGTCTGCCTCGCCAATTCATTGAACTGGTCGCGTCGGCTGGCTTAGTCGGTGTGGTGGCGTTGACTGGATGGAGAGCAAGTGAGTTCGGGTTTTCCTATTCTGACATCCAGCGCAACCGAAACATGGATAAGCTGGATCAGTATGCCTTCCCGCATCGCTATCAGGTAGATTGGTACGTCTATAAGACATCCGGACGAGTCCGACAGTTACGGGAAGTCACTTTCAGTGCTGTTGCAATCGCTGAGCGCCTGGGTCGTATGCATGGCTCTGACGGTGACCGCCCATGTTTGTATGGAACATTCAATAGAAAAATCCCCTCCCAGTCTGAAGAGACAGTGCTCAAAGCCGTCAGTGGCCTGTGGCCGCACTACGTCCAACACTATGCCGGTTTTGAACTGATCGATAACTGGGAGTCGTGGCAAAATTTGGCGCAAGTTGAAGCATCCGGCGATTTGCTGACGATGGACCAGTACCGGGAAAAGGAACGGCTTTTGGTATCGCGCTCCGCCGACGAATGGAGCGAACTCTCAATAGACGGGAATTTACGAGAGGCGCATCGCCGAAGCCGTGAAGAATGGCCTCGGCTGGCTTTCTTTTTCCAGAGATCTTTTGGCGACAAGAAAGACTGGGTAAGCCAATACCGCGGCGGCACCCTGCGGGCAGACTGGCGGGCTTTGCTTGACACTCACCTGTCCGACGAAACACGGGATTGGCTTTCCTCACTCAGTGACGTCGAGTGCCAATCGGGGGAAACATCCAAAACTATCCACAGCGAGATGCTGGGTGAGGCACTCTATCCAAGCCCCCATGCGTTCCGCCACATGTGGGCAGAGGCGATTTACCGGCGGTTTGATGGTGATGCAGGCTGGATGATCCGCAGCCAGTTTAAACACATCAGTCGCACCATGTGGCTGGCTTACATTCGCGATAAAGACAACCGCGCAGGCCACCAACGAGTGAAGATCCGCGTTATTAATTCACTTGTTCACAACTACATCAAAAGTCACGGCGAAGGCTATGCTGGTCAAATGAATAAGTTACTGCGCCGCCTCCTCCGACAGACGCGCGTCCAGAGCCCGGAGCAACAGATGGAATTAGCCGAGCAACTGGCAAACATAGAGGTTGAGAACATTAAGGCGAATCCTTGGGGGTATTGTTTGCTGATGCGGCGGACCAGGTATAGGGCCAGATGTGCGGAACAGGGAGAACCCATGCGTCACAATGCGTCCCCGGAGCTGTGCTTGGGGTGCGTCCATAATCTGATGCAGACGACCAATGTCGAATGGATGCTTTTTCAAATTGCGTCGCATGTTGAGGTTCTGAACAACCCGGCCGTCCCGGACATTTTCAAACAGCCTTCGTTAGAGATGGTGCGCGATGTCACACGTCACGTCCGGACGCTTAACGCCCGCCACGAGGCACTACCTGAGCTTGAATCCGTGTTAACCAGTTACAAGTTGAGGACTGCGTAATGGTGATGGAGTATCTAATAAAACGTGCGGCGGCAGGGGCCGACAAAGGACCCGAAGATCGTCCAGACTGGGTTTCCGACAGAAACGCCAGTGCCGCCGCCTGGCAGTGTGTGCAGGATATGAAACGAGAGAAGGCGCTCTACATTCGGCGTCACCGCACGCCTACGGATTTTCTCGTGAAGAAAAATTATCTAATCAAGGGCTCCGAAGTCGCCGCAGCAATCGGCATGAATCGCGCAACGCTCATGAACACGTCGAGCTATTCGCCCCATTTTAGACAATACCTTGACGCCACAAACGCAGATTTGGAGGAAGCCAAGAACGCCAAATTGAAGCGCGTCGAGCACCCGACGGCCACCGGAACCAGGAAGAGCCGGAAAGACGACTTGGTCAATCTGGTCAAGGAATTGCGGATGGAAAACGAAAAATTAAGGGCGTTGGCGGCAGAGCCATTGGGCGAAATTTACGAAGGTTTACCTTTGCCGATAAAAAAGAAGTTGGGGATCTGGTAGTGGAACCATAAACTGGTCAGGTTAGGTAACCATAAACTGTCCCCACTTAAACAAAAGCGAACACTCGAGACAGGGCTTTGCTTCAGGTGCTGTTGGCGCCCAAATGCGCATAGCCATGAGGGAATCAGTGAGTCCTACATTTGCACTAGTACGTCGATTTCAGATAGCGACTACATCATGTTCTTACCGGGTTCGCTGCTATTCACTCCTCCGGAAAGGGCGCATCGGATGACAAAAGGTGGTTTCTAGCCAGCCTTGCTTGCATGTGCCTGGATCGGAAAGCTTGAAAAGCTGACGAACCAAAAATGGACTTTTCTGTTAAGAATTAGTGGACGGGTGTGGACACTTTCATTGGCTCACATGCTCAAGAAATTGTTGCTGAGCCTGAATGTCCTCTTTGCGATCTGCCGGGCAGGGTGGGTTCAAGGCGACGTAAGTGTTGGAGCAATTTTATTTTCTGAATTCTGTTGTAGTTTTATGGGCAGCGCCCGCATGTACTGCCAGAGCCGCCCGGTTCGCTGGTAGACTCAGACCTTGCCAGTGAGCTTCATGAAATCCCTGAGAATGCTTCCAACCCGGCCGGAATACTCAGGATCTCTCTTGGAGATTTCGTCGATCACCTCCAGAGATTTCGAGCGAATCATTGCCACGGAGTCCTCGTTCATCTGAACGATTTCTCCCTTATGTTTGGTCTGGAAGTCCTGCATACGTTGCAGATCCCTAATCATGAACATGCCGGCGGCCTCAAGGTGAGTGGCGAGAACTGCATCCTCGATCACCTTTTTGAAATCTGTCCCGAGATTCTTCCACGCTCTCAGAGAGACGAAGACTTCACTGTTCTGATGAGAGGCTAGGTTGGGTTGAATGATGTATTTGTTCACTTCCTGCAGGTTCATGCCCCATCCTGCGGAGACACCGCCCCAGTGTGCGCCATCCACTACGCCGGTTTGTAGGGCCTGATACAGTTCCCCGCCACTAATAGAAACGGGCGCTGCTCCCATCTTCTCGAAGACCTGAGCTGATGTGCCGTTGGAGCGAACCTTGAACCCCTCAAAGTCTTTTGGGGATTCTAGACGTTTGTTGCTGTACAGAGCGGTACCGCCATTCGAGATGGGGCCTACTTGGTAAACTCCACGCGTTGCGTAGGCCTCTCGAATAACCTTCAGGGCTCCCATGTCGTGCAGGAAAAACTGCATTTCCTCGATCGAATCCCAGGTTCCGAAGTTTCCGGTCAGATGGCCGGCAACGGGAATGTCGCCTACCCAGTACGCCGGGTAAATGAGGGCGCCGTCGAGCGTGCCGCGGCGGACACCCCGCAGAACGTCTCCCGTCGAGACGATGGAGTTGGGTTGGTGGGTTTCAATCTCAAGTTCGCCATTTGTCGCTTCCTGGATGCGGCGAGCAAGTCCGTTGAAAATCGGGTCGTAATACCAGTTTCCGGTTGGCCAATGCGTCTGGAATTTCCATTTGATTTTCTTGTTGGGCGATGCAATCACGGCCGGGGCCGAAAGGCCTGCGGCGGCAACAGTCACGGCGGCAGCCGAACCTTTGGTGAGAAACGCGCGGCGATTTATTGTCTTTGTATTTTTCATATCACTCTCTTTCGCTGTGTAGTCAGGATTTAGTGAGTAGTCTTACGCCGTCCGTCAGGATGGACGGAAACGCAAGGAGGAAAACACCGAACAGAATCATCAGGACGACATAGGGAAACACACTTCTGTAGAGGTCCAGAATGGAGGTTTGAGGGCTCAGGGTCTTGAGGTAAAAAATGTTGTAGCCGAATGGCGGCGATATGTAGCCAACGCAGAGGTTGAGCTGGAAGATCACCGCGAACCAGATGGGATCGAACCCCAGCTGTGTGACCACGGGCATGAAGATGGGCATCACCAGCAGAATGATGCCAATGGGGTCCAGAAACATGCCAAGAATGAATCCGGCCACTTGCATGATGAGAATGAGCAGCCAGGGGGAGATGTCGAGAGACAGCAGGAATGACTGAATAAAGTCGATGCCGTTGGCGGCGGAATACACGGACACAAATGCACTGGCGCCAAAGATGATCCACAGGACCATACCGCTCATGGTGGCGGTGGAGTAGCTGACCTCTTTCAGAAAGTCCCAGTTAAGCTCGCCCCTTATGGCAATCGCGATCAGCACGGCGGCCGCGCCAACAGCGGCCGCTTCGGTTGGCGTTGCGATGCCCAGAAAGATGGAGAACAACACGACGGAAATAATGCCGACAGGGAGAATCACCGCCCGAAGAGAGTGGATCTTTTCGGCCAGTGGAACACTTTCGGTGGCCGCCGGGGCCTTTTCGGGCTGCAGGTTCGCTTTGATGATGACGTACGCTAGGATCACCGCCAGCATGCCCAGCCCGGCGATCAGGCCGCCCATAAAGAGCTTGCCGATTGACAGCCCGGTACTCATACCAATGACGATCAGGGTAATGGAGGGAGGAATCAGGATGCCGAGGGTGCCCGCTGCGCCGATGGTACCGAGCACGAATTTTTTATCGTAGCCATGCTTATCCATGGCCGGCATGCCTACCATGCCGGTGGTCAGGGTCGAGGCGGCACAACTGCCGGTCATTGCTGACAGGAGCGAGGCGAATCCTGTGGTGCCGACCAGAAGCCCGCCGTTCACCTTGCCCGACCAGAGATGGAAGGTGAGATAAAGGTCTGACGCTATCTTCGATTTGCCCAGTGAGATCCCCATCATCACAAACAGAGGGATGGCCGCCAGTGAAATTGACCACATGCTGGCGAAGGTTGCAGACAGGATGGGAAACAGACCGTTCAGACCGTTCATGATCACCACGAAGATGACCGCAACCGACCCCAGCGCGAACGCCAGTGATACGCCTGCCAGGATGAAAACGAGCAGCAGTCCGAACATCCCAGCGGTTAGTAGTTCAGGTGACATGGCTTACCCTTCAGTTTTTTGCTTTTGTTTTGGTTTTATGAACTCAAGGCTTGATGCGATGATGCCGCTTAGCCCCTGCAGGAGAATCAGGGCGCTCCCGACAAAGAGTGCAAGATGGACAGGCCACATGGGGTGGCGCAGGGCGCTGTCGTCTACCTCATTGAAATCCCAGGCGTCCATGAAATAGAACCAGGCCTCGTAGGTGAGCGCCAGGGTCCAGGTCACCAGAGCCACGTAGTTGAGGGTGTCGGCAAAGGCATTCCAGCGGGGGGACCGGGTGTTTAGCAGAATGTCGACCCGAACGTGCCCGCCTTTGATCAGGGTATAGGCACCGATCAGGATGAAGTAGCCCGCAAAAATGCGCTGGGTGTAGCCCGGAGCCCACACCGACGGAGCGTTGAAGGCATACCTCGCGATAACCTCATAGATGACGATGGCCATGCCAATGAACACGGCAAAGCTGCAGAGCTTCCCGATAGCCAGATTGAATGATTCAATGATTCTGAGAGGATTCATGGCGTTCTCTGTTGTTGTGTTGAGATCACGACCG
Organism: Marinobacter sp. tcs-11; assembly: GCF_002049515.1. Taxonomy (NCBI): domain Bacteria; kingdom Pseudomonadati; phylum Pseudomonadota; class Gammaproteobacteria; order Pseudomonadales; family Marinobacteraceae; genus Marinobacter; species Marinobacter sp. tcs-11. The sequence goes on from NZ_LLYU01000020.1 coordinate 54,310, forward strand.
CACCACGATCAGCGGGCGCTAGGCCCACTGATACCGGGTAAAGTTCTCCCGAAGGGTCTTTTTGCTCACTTTCCCCGTGGCGGTATGGGGCAGGGTTTCCACAAACTCGCAGGCATTGGGGATCCACCACTTGGGTACCTTGCCGTCCAGGTAGTGCAGGAGCTCTGCCGGTTCCAGGGTGGGATAATGCTCATCGGGGACCACCACGAGCAGTGGGCGCTCACTCCAGTGCTGGTGGGCAACGCCAATCACCACGGCTTCGCGGACCCCGGGGTGAGACATAATGACATTTTCGATTTCGATTGAACTGATCCATTCACCGCCGGACTTGATCACGTCCTTAACCCGGTCGGTAATGCGCATGTAGCCGGAAGGGTCGATCGTGGCGACATCCCCGGTATTGAACCAGTCGTGTTCCTGAGGTTTGCCATAGTAAGTGCTGCAAGCCCACGGACCACGAATCTCAAGAACCCCGGTTGTTTCTCCATCATGAGGCAGGCTGTTTCCATCTTCATCCACAATGCGCATCTGAATGCCGAACAAGGGGCGGCCGGATTTCAGGCGCTGGTCGTCTCGGACAGCCTCCTCAAGCTGGTCGTGGCCCGGCAGATAGCGGTTGTAGCTACCGATGGGGCTGAGTTCCGTCATGCCCCAGCCGTTCTCCAGCCGGACACCGTGCTGGTCCATATCGTGGTAGAGCTGGAGCGCGCCTGCAGCACCCCCGATAACCCCTCTGGACAAGCTCGGAATGCGGGTGCCCGACGTGTTCAGGTACTGATTGATGCCATTCCAGAGCGTTGGCACGCCGAGTGAAAACGTCACCTGCTCACAATTGATGAGATCGGTCATGGCCGAGGCATCGGCCACGTGGGGGCCGGGGAGCACCAGAGCCGCACCAGCCATGGGCGCGCTATAGGGCATACACCAGGCGTTGACATGAAACATGGGCACCAAGGGCATGACAACGTCTTCAGGCGTGAGCCCGATGTGACTGGCCATGTTCTGGGACATGCACTGTAAGACGATGCTTCGGTGGCTGCCGAGGACGCCTTTGGGATCGCCAGTGGTCCCAGAGGTGTAGCATAGGTTGCTGGCCCGGTTTTCGTCCAGATCGGGCCAGTCGTACGTGTCTTGTTCCCGGCTGAGCAAGCTCTCATAAGCCAGCAGGTTCGGAAGCGAACTTTTTGGCAGCTCGCTGGCCGGGCAAAGAGCAATCCAGTGCCTGACGGTTGGCAGATGCGGCTGAAGCGATTCCATCATGGGAATGAATTCAGGGTCGATGAACAGAGCTTCATCCTGGGCATCGTTGATGATGAAACGCACCTGTTCCGGAAACAGTTTTGGGTTGACCGTGTGGCAGATCCGGCCAGTGCAGGGAATGGCATAGTGCAATTCGAAATGCCGGTGGTCGTTCCAGGCCAGGGTGCCAACTCGGGCCTCTGAGCTCAGAGCCAGTCGGTCCAGGGCATGAGCCAGCCGGGCGACCCGTTCGAACGCCTCCAGGTAGGTCAGTCTGGAAAAACCGCCATCGGCCCGGCGGGAAACGAGTTTGGTATCTGCGGCAACCGTTGCTGCATGGGACATTATGCTTTTGATGTTCAGGGGAACATCCATCATCAAGCCTTTCAAGGCAGGCCTCCGGGTATTATTTCTTGTTGTATCGGTTGGTGCGAGCGTCTGCACCGGGTGCTCAAGGTGTTGGTACTGACGACATCAGCAGAATGCATGCCAATTCTGGCGCTGACCGGTTGCTGCAGCGCCTGGCGTGGTGGGAGGGCGTTTCGTGGTGACTGGGAAAACGGAAGCGGCGTTTCATAATTGAAACTGCCGTTTCAGTTTTTGGCCGGGCGTTTCAGATTTGAGCCTGGCCCTGGGCGCGACGCAGTCGGCGCCAAAGGGTTGAGCGGCTGATCCCCAGAGCTTTGGCGGTTTTGTTCATGTCGCCGTTGTTGGCATCCAACGTCTCACGAATGAGCGAAACCTCGGCGGCCTTGCCGACGCTGTGCAGATTCTCCGTAGGCGTATGAGCTGCGGGTTGTTGACGGGCCTCTGCAGGGAAAAGCTCGGGAAACAGGGTGTGCAGGGGCTGGGGATTGTCCGGAAAACGGCTGAACAGGAAGGCCCGCTCGATAATGTTTTCCAGTTCGCGAATGTTGCCGTTCCACGGGTGGTTCAGTAACTGCGGCATCAGCGTGTTCAGCACCTCGTTTATGCCCTGTTCCTGGCGGGCATCGCCCTGAGCGAGGTTGCTGGCAATCAGATGGCTGAGCAACGCAATGTCGGAGCTCCTCTGGCGCAGCGAGGGTACCGGGATGTTCAGCACGTTAAGCCGATAGAACAGGTCTTCCCGGAACTGGTTACGGGCAATCTGTTGTTGCAGGTTACGGTGAGTGGCGGCGATAACGCGGATGTTGATCGGTGTGGGTTCTGAAGCGCCCAGCCTCAAGACCTGGCGCTCCTGCAAGACGCGCAGAAGGCGGGTTTGAAGGTGGATAGGCATGTCCCCGATTTCATCGAGGAAGATAGTGCCATTGTGAGCGGCTTCAAAAAGCCCGGGTTTGCCGCCTTTGCGACTGCCGGTAAAGGCGCCGTCGTCGTAACCAAACAGTTCGCTTTCCAGCAGCGTTTCTGGAAACGCCGCGCAGTTGATCGCCACAAACGGCATCGGCTGTCGTTCACTGGCGTTGTGAATGCTCTGTGCGAACAGTTCTTTCCCGGTGCCGCTTTCTCCGGTGATCAGCACAGTTGAATCGGAATGCGCATACAGTTTTGCCAGCTGCACAGCGTTCTGGAAGGTGGTGTCTTTGCCCGCCAGTTGCTCGAAGTCGTACTTGGCGATGAAATGTCTGGGGCGGCTCTGGGCGCGCAACCGGCGCTCGGTGCGTTGGATTTCACGGATTTCCTGGCAGGTCAGAATGGCTCCGTCTATCTGGCCGTTCTCCATAATGGGCAGAACCGAAATTGCCAGGCGTTGGCTGCCGACCGTGCTCAAGTGGCTTTCGATGGCGGTTCCCGACGTTAACACCCCATTGAGATCAATGTCGGGAAAATGCGTTTTGGCCTGATCGCCGATGGCAATGGACCGGAGCGGGTGCAGCAGTGTGTTCATGCTGTCGTTGACAGAGAACACCTTACCGGATGCATCCAGGGCAACCACGCCTTCGTTCATATGTTTGAGCACCGCGTGAATGCGGCGGTGGTTGTGGGCTTCTTCGGCCCGGCTGTGGCAAATGGCGAGTGCGTCGTCGAGCGTCAGACGAACGGCATTGGCGTTGATGGCAAACACGCCTTCTGCCCCGGCGGCTTCGGCAAGATCAACCACGGTGGGCGAGCCAATGATGACGCGAATGCCCTGATCCACAAAGTCCCGGACTTTTTCCCGGGCGTCTTGCAGCGAGGTATAGACGGCCTGGGAAATCTCGACGGTAAACAGCCCTGACATTTCCTCAAGCTCTTTCAGTGTCCGCTGGTGCGTGAGAATGCCAGCCTTGGTGCCTCGTTCTTTCGCCACATTCAGCGCCCGGATCAGGTCGTACTCACCCATTCTGAAGGACAGAATGGTGGTGGTGATGTGCTTGCGCAGAAACTCGGCGGAGGCGCCTGAGCAAATCAGAATGTCTGCGCCTTGTGTCTGTTCCAGGGCCTTGGCGGTGGACAGCAGTTTTTCGACCGAGGTCTCGACAATCTGAATATCCGCCTGCCGTTCATACCGGGGCAGGATTTCGTTCAGTGTTCGGGTCAGCTTGCTGGGTTGTCCGTCGAATGTCAGGTGGCTGATCAGCACCGCGATACGGGGTTTGAGGGGTTCAGGAGCCATGTTGGGTTCTTATTTGATTGAAAGGTATGCCCTCATACTAACCGCAATCCATTCAGTTCAGAAGTGAAATGAAATGTTTCATTGTTGAGAGATAGGGCGAGGCGTTGTTTTCTTGATGAAATGGGGTTTTCTTCAACTGATTGATATTAAATAATTTATTTTTCTGAAATTTGTTGGCCCGCCGTTTGCTTTTGGTGCTGAGGAATCACGCTTTGTGAAATCACAGCAGCAAAAGAGAGCGTTTCATGAATGTTGCACTGAGAGAATCAGATTCGCAGTCCCCTCTCGACGGTGACTGCTGGGGGTGGCAGAAAAAGCTGGAGAGCTATCTGACCCGCGTTATGCCGGGCAGTAACGTCGCGATTGTTGGTATGCAGCGGCTGTCCGGAGGTGCCATCCAGGAAAACTGGCTGCTGGACGTGCACATCGTTGGAGGCGAAAAGGCTGGAAAGCATCGGTGGGTATTGCGGACCGACGCCGAGTCTGCCGTTGACGTTAGTATGTCCCGCGCCCATGAGTTCGCCGTGCTGACAACCGTTCACGAAGCCGGGGTTGAAGTGCCCACCCCGTTCTGGCTCTGCACAGACCTCGGCGTGATTGGCCGGGAGTTTTTCGTGATGCAGGCGGTGGGCGGAACCGCCGCAGGCCACCGGCTGGTCAAAGACGACGTCCTGGTGCCCGACCGCCCCGCGCTTTGTCGCGATCTTGGCAGAAACCTTGCCCGGCTGCATGCCATCAAGCCACCGAGACACACCCTCGACTTTTTGCCTGTCCCTGTGGCAGACCCCGCACAGGAACTGATCACGCAGTACCTGGGCTTTCTGGATGCGTTGCCCTGGAGTTTCCCTACCATTGAATGGGGGCTGCGCTGGCTTCAGCACAACAAATCGGCACCTGCAGAGGCGTGCCTCATTCATCGGGACTTTCGCACCGGAAACTACATGGTCAATCAGGGCAGAGTGTCTGGAATTCTCGACTGGGAGTTCACCGCCTGGGGAGACTGGCGTGAGGACCTTGGCTGGCTGACGGCTCGGTGCTGGCGCTTCGGGAAAAACGAGAATTTGGCGGGGGGTGTTGGCGCTTTGCGAGATGTAATGGCCGGGTATGCCGATATCTGCCCGCGAACGCTATCTGAGGATGAGCTTCGTTACTGGCAAGTTATGGCGCATGTTCGCTGGGCCATCATCGCGGTGCAACAAACGGAGCGACATTTGTCCGGGCAGCAGCATTCTCTGGAACTTGCGCTCACCGGGCGGCTGCTGCCAGAACTGGAAAACAACATTCTGCAATTGATGGGAGGGCGGGCATGAACCATCCAGACGCATCGGAGCTGCTGTCGGCGGCTCGTGAAACGTTGATGAAAGAGGTGTTTCCGTCTGTTCCGGAAAACCTGCACTACGAGATCCGGATGATTGCCAGCGCGATGGGGATTGCTGCCCGGGAGGCAGAGCAGCGCGAGGCGGCCACTCAAGAAGAGATATCGCTTTGCTCAAGGCTGTTGCCGGAGACGGTCGTTGTGGGAACAACGTCACAGGACGAGGCGCGCCGGGCACTGGCCCGTGCCATCCGGGCCGGGCAGTTTGATCAGGAAACACAGGGTTCGGCCTTACATGAGGCGTTGCAACAGATGGTTCTGAGCGCACTGAGGATCAGCAACCCAAGGCTGGCCAACACAAGCGCGGGGGAGGCCTGATGTCTGCCTCACTGCATCCTGCAGGCGGGCCGGTGCGCCGGCGTGTCTACCTCGTTCGGCACGGACATGTGAACTATTTCGACGAAGCCGGGCGCCCTCTGGACCCGAGGTCTGTGCCGCTGTCCGCTTCCGGAGAAGCTCAGGTGGCTGCGCTTGCAGACCTGCTCCAGGGCGAAACCTTCGACAGAGCCGTCAGCTCCGATTACCCCAGAGCGAGGCAGACGCTTGGCATGATCGTGTCGGGTGCGTCGGTGCGAAGGGAACTCGAAACCGCTCAAGAGCTTCGGGAGATCCGGGCAGGGCGGCTCAGTGAGTTGCCCCAGGAAGCCTACGAGGCCGAAGTGTCCGGTGCGTATCACTGGGCTCAGAACCCGGGCGCGGGGTTTCTGAGAGGGGAGCGCTGGGAAGACTTCAGCCGCCGGATTCTTGACTGGTTTCAGGCACTGCTTGCCGACCCGGACTGGCAGACCGCTGTGATTGCCAGCCACGATGCGGTCAACCGGGTTGTGATGTCCTGGCTGGTGGGCGGTGACTTCTCGTCACTGCCTTACCTGGAGCAAGACCCGGCCTGCGTGAACATTGTCGACATTGACCATGTCCCAGGCCGCCTTCCGGTGACGGCTTATCTCCGGCTGGTTAATTACACCCCATACAACCCGATGAAGACGGGAGCAAGGCAGACCGTGATGGAACGCATTACCGAGTCCATGTTGAAGATGTGATGGGCTGGCGATCCGCCGAAAGAACGTCATTTACCACCCTTGATCAGGAAGATGCTATGAACATTGAAGTCAGTGAGGATATTCAGAACATGCAGGCCCAGGTACGGGCCTTCATCCGCGATGAAATCGTGCCGATGGAGTCTGATCCAAGGCAGACCGGGCATGGCCCGACAGAGGAACTGCGCGATGTGCTGGTGGAAAAGGCGCGTCAGAGAGGCTTGCTGACGCCTCATGCGTCTCTCGAAATGGGAGGCGCGGGGTTGTCCCATGTGGCCAAAGCCGTGATTTTCGAGGAAGCGGGGTACTCGCACCTTGGGCCAACGGCCATGAACATCCACGCTCCGGATGAAGGCAACATCCACCTGATGGATGTGGTTGCCTCTGAGGAGCAGAAAGAGCGTTGGCTCCGCCCCCTCGTTGAGGGAAAAATCCGCTCCTGTTTCGCCATGACCGAACCGTCCCCGGGCGCCGGCTCGGACCCCTCCATGCTGAAGACAACCGCGGTCCGGGACGGAGACGACTATGTGATCAATGGCGAAAAATGGTTCATCACCGGAGCCGAAGGGGCCAGCTTTGCCATCATCATGGCCCGGACGGAAGACGGCCACGCCACCATGTTCCTCACCGATACCGACCGCCCCGGGTTCATCGTGGAGCGGTTGATGGATGTGATGGATTCCTGCTTTACCGGGGGCCATGGTGTTGTCCGGTTTGAGGACTTGAGAGTGCCAGCGAAAGATATCCTGGGTGAGCCCGGTAAAGGGTTCCGGTATGCCCAGGTTCGGCTTGCGCCCGCCCGGCTGACCCATTGCATGCGCTGGCTTGGGGCGGCGCAGCGCGCCCATGACGAAGCCTGCCAGTACGCCCGAACACGGGAATCTTTCGGCAAGCCCCTGGGTGAGCATCAGGGAGTCGGGTTCATGCTGGCAGACAACGAGATGGACATCCTGACAACCCGGCTGGCGATCATGCACTGTGCTCAGGTTCTGGACCGTGGCGAGCGAGCCAACCAGGAATCCAGTATGGCCAAGGTCATCAGTTCTGAAGCCATCTGGCGAGTGATCGACCGAAGTGTCCAGATCCTTGGCGGCCAGGGCGTGTCGGGAGAGAACGTTGTGGAACGCATCTTCAAAGATGCCCGCGGGTTCCGGATATACGATGGTCCGAACGAGGTTCACCGGATGAGCCTGGCCCGGAAAATCCTTGCCCGTGAAACCGAAAAACCTAAGAGGTAAGCATGGCCGATAACACGGATCTTTTCAGTCTGGCCGGTAAACGTGTGCTGGTAACCGGAGCCTCAAGCGGCCTTGGCCGCCATTTCGCCAAAACCCTGGCGAGGGCGGGCGCCCAGGTGATTGTCGGGGCTCGCCGGGTTGACCGCCTGGAGGACCTGGTGGCCGACCTTAATCGGAATGGCAGTAATGCGGTGGCCATGGCTCTGGATGTTACCTCCAGAGCCTCGGTGATTGCCTGCTTGGATGACATCTGCCGCCGGTTCGGTGGGCTTGATGTGGTGGTGAACAACGCCGGGGTAAGCGATACCAAAGGCGTGCTGGAGTACACCGATGAAGACTGGGATGCGATTGTGCAGACCAACCTCACTGGGGCCTGGATGGTGGCCCAGGAGAGCGCCCGCCGCATGGCCGAGCACGGTGGTGGCAGCATCGTGAACGTTACCTCCATACTGGCGACCCGCTTGGCCGGAGCAGTCGGGCCCTACTGCGCGGCCAAAGCCGGCCTGGCACACCTAACCCGCTCCATGGCGCTGGAACTGGCCCGGCACCGGGTGCGGGTGAATTCGCTGGCCCCGGGGTATGTGATGACTGAGATTAATCAGGCGTTTCTCCAAAGCGATGCCGGCGAACGGCTGAAACGCCGGATACCGGCTCGCGAGTTCTGTCAGTTGAACGACCTGGACGGCGCACTGCTGCTCCTGGCCTCCGACGCAGGGCGGGCGATGACGGGCTCGGAGATTGTGGTTGACAACGGCCATGCATGCTCGGGGTTGTGATGGAGGATGTTTGAAAGGATTGATCGTGCTTGAGGCCCGCATTGCGGGCATTTTCTTTTGGTTTTAGGGGGATGGTTACACTGCCAAACTCCCTAAAAGGTCAGTAACTATTGAAGGTTAGCGCATCGAGAAAGAATAGATGCTTTGCGTCTGCTGTTGGTTTGTCTTTCAGGTATGAACTCAATCCAGTCGCAGGCTCCCATGCCTAGTTTCAACTGAACTATGATGCAGTTCCGCAACAGGCTGCGGAACAGTGCAAGGGAAAGGCGCATTCCAGCCACCGCAGAGAGTCTGTGGCATTCTTTTCGGGATGCGGCATGATAATAAAACCGAATCTCAGTACAGCAATGTCGCTGGGTGGTTGTCTATGTCCGGTAGGTCCTTTTAAACAAAAGCGAACATTCGGATCGCCTCAGATATCCTCGGCTCTTTCTGCACTGGTTGGACGCTTGGTCATTTCTCAAGAACCCGGCAAACGATCAAATGGACTAGCTGTACCAGCTCTTCGATCGCCAATAATGTGGGTGTGGCTTTCAGTCGTCCGAATATCGCCGTGGCCGAGGATTTCCTGGACCGTTCGGATATCACTTCCCGATTTCAGCAGCTCGGTGGTTAAAGCGTGGCGAAAAGAATGAGCCGTAACCGGTTTGGTAATTCCGCTCCCTTTCACGGCCTGCCTTAATTGCCGCGCGTATGTCGAATGATGAAGGTGATATCGGCACACATAGCCTGCAATTGGGATAACGCGTTGTCTTTAAGATGGGAATAGATATGGCCAGTCAGAGTTTTTCGTGACCGAGCCGTGCCTCTATCTTCAATACCGCTTGGGCCTTGAAGAGAAGAACCGCAGATTCCAAGCAAATCGATCCAAAAACGCACCGTCCCTGGTGCCAAGACGCAAATGACACTCTTTATGTTCAGCCGTGGCTTTCGGAGCGTACTTCGCCACGTATAACTATCTGGCCGCTGTACGGGGATAGCTCAGAGAAGCCACTCTTTGCAACCCGATCCTGGATTTCACCGCGAATTACGGTTTGGCCACTATAAGGAGCCGGCTGAGCCGGCTCGGAGCGGGGCTCATCGGATTTACGGTCTGCCAAGGTGGCGTTAGCGGGCAGGGCGGCGGCGGCAAAAAGTGAAGCCAGGGTGATCGATACAAATTTACGCATAACGTTATCTCCAAAGTTCGATAGGTTGATGCTCATACCGGAGTCGCCAAAGGACCCGATATCAGATGGAGCGAAGTATGGAGTTGAAGAGAGACAACGAATAATTCCCAAACGGTATGCAATACATCAATTTGGGTGATGGGCACAGCTAGATCAGCTCAAAAATGCACGCAAAACTACTTACCCATAAGTATCGATGATGTTTTGAATACCGACGCTTGATTAGTCCTCAGCGCCAGTCAATCGAAAAATAGCGCCAACTTTACCGACACACTTTTCGGAGTTGGCTATGAATTCTCGTTTTCTAGTACCGATGCTCGCGGTCTCCCTGCTGGCATTTACCGCGCATGCAGAGTCCTCAGACTCGGTGATGGCTTTGTCTACGGATAACGATCTCTTCGCTCCAGCGCAGACAGATCGGGATTACACTGCTGGCGTGGCCATTACTTATTCCTCGAATTCAGAGGCATTCGTAAACAACCCGGTTTCGAGTTTCAGTCAGGGGCTGGACGGGTATGTCCTGCCATACCTGGGGGGCAAGGGTGAAAAGCCAAAAAGCGCGGCGCTCGAGTTTGGGGTTTATGGCTTCACGCCCGAGGAGATCAAAGAGTCGGCCATTGACCGGAACGATCGCCCGTACAGCAGTCTTGTTTACCTGTCGTCGAGCCAGAGCTATCAGGCACTGAGCGCAAAATCGGGCTGGACAACATCGATGACCGTAGGCGTGCTGGGGCTGGATGTTTTCAAATCCGGCCAGAATGCGGTTCACAAGGTCGTCGGTAGCGACCGTGCTAATGGTTGGGGCCGCCAGATTTCCAACGGCGGAGAGCTGACTTTCCGGTATTCCGCTGCATACCATCAATACCTGGATGCGAGTCAGCCGAATCAGCAGTTCAAAGTGACGTATTTTGGTTCTGCCGGGTACCTCACTGAATTCGGCGCGGCCCTGGTTTTCAGGGGCGGTCTGATCTCATCACCCGATAACCGGTTTAACCCCGAATTGATGGCTTACGGTGAGCGCGCACCCGGGGTGTCGGTACCTGGTGGAAGGGAGAATTATTTTTGGGGCGGAATGTCAGTCAAAGCTCGCGCCTATAACGCGTTCTTGCAGGGACAGTTTCGGGATTCGGAGCATGAGCTGAATGCCGATGATTTGAACATTCTTTTGGCAGAGGTCTGGGCTGGTTATACCCACGGTTTCCTGGCTGGTATAGAGTTGAGTTACTAAGAAGTACAAAAGTAAGCGGACATCATTTATAATGTAGGCATTGTTCAACCGACCTTATCGGAGTTGCCTACTCATGCGCCATACTGACGGTCGTAAACTGGATCATAAAACTCTGGAAG
>NZ_LLYU01000021.1:0-62382 GCF_002049515.1 Marinobacter sp. tcs-11
CCATGGTGGCAACGAATCCTGTGCAGTTGACGATGACCGTATTATCGCTGATTTTGAGACTTATTCAGAGCCTCCTTAAGAAAATAACGTTGAAGCAAGGTTTAAGGTCAAGGCTTTTATCAGAATGGCCAAAGTGAATTCACCTTGGGCCTTTGGGTATCGATGGCGTTGTATCATTGAAATAAAAACTGCTAGGATTTGGTGAACTGAAAGACGAGCTGTGTGTCACAGCGTTGAACCTTTACAGCTTGGTGCTTGGAATCAGGATGACCGCAACAACCCGCCAATTTATTTCCGCGCTGCTATCACTGCTTCTGGTGATAAGCGGGCCGGCATTGGCTATGTCCAAAATAGCGGACAGCGACGCGGACACTGCGATGCCGGATTGTGGTTCCATGATGATGGCTCAGGCTGAGAGCGCCGGCTCCTCAACAGATACTGAAACGGATTGTTCCTCAGCCCCTGACATGGCCTGCCCGAGCGCCAGTGGGCTGATCAAATGCGGGGTCAGCGTCAGCGTTGCCCTGTTACCGGGGGATTCCATCGGTTTTACCGATACGGGCTCCCACCCGGTATTGACCGCACGATCAACCTTCTACCAGGATCCGTTCCTGGCCTCTATTACGCCTCCTCCAGAACACCACTCCTGAGTTTTAACCCGGATTTTTGCCTCTAGGAGGCAAGCTCTTTAACGTTAATTCTTACAACAAAGTCTCGTACTTCCGTCCATCCGTAACGAGACTTTAACTGGAGTAAATCAAATGCGTAATTCAAAACTCAAGCTTACCGTAACCGCCGCCGTTCTGGCAGGCAGTGTTGCCCTCTTCTCTGCCGTTGCCCACGGCGAAGGCGCCGGCATGATGGCCGGACACTCCGAGCAGAATGGCATGATGTCCTCGCAAGGCACGGAGGGTATGGGCGGCATGATGGGGATGATGAACATGATGTCCGATATGTCCCCTGAAGACCGTAAAGCCATGACCGCAGCGTGCATGAAGATGATGCAGGCTCATGGTGGCGATGGCATGAAAGACAAAGACACCGGCACCAAATAACCATTTGGACACCCTCATGAACTGAAGCTATGGGCCGGGGATGCATGTGCATCCCCGAGCCCTGCACTGCATATAAGCGATTCCAACCGAGGATTTTCCATGAAGACCATGAAACTCGCCCTTTATACGGGTATAGCCGCTGTCGTTATCGGCGCTGGCGCCACCTTGGCCATCCAGGCCAACGAATCTGACCAGTCATCGGTTGCGCAAGCCGAGAGTGGAAAGACAGTTCAGGCCATCACCATTTACAAGAGCCCCAATTGCGGTTGCTGCCAGGACTGGGCCGAGCACCTCGCGGCCAATGGCTTTGAGACCCGCATCGTTGAAACCGACAACCTCAATGAAATCAAGCAAGAGTACGACGTACCCCGAGATATGGCGTCCTGCCACACTGCGCTGATCGGAGACCTGGTGATTGAGGGCCATGTGCCGGCCAATGACATCGTCGCCTACCTTGAGGACCCGCAGTTCAATACGATTGGGCTATCAGTGCCGGGCATGCCCCATGGCACCCCCGGCATGGAAACCGGCCGGAAGGACGATTACCAGGTCATCGCTTTTAATGCCAATGGCAAGCAAGGTGTTTTCCGTGAACACAAGGATTACTGAGGTCAGCCCCATGAAAACGATGGTTTACCGCCTGAATTCTGGCGTTTCCAGGCTTTTCCTGTTCGCGTTGGTTGCCGTCATGCCGGCCCTGGTTCAAGCCGAGTCTGCGAATGATGCCCAAGCAGTGAAAGCGCTGGCGACTGACTCCTCCGGCGCCCTGCTGGTGCTTCGGGATAGCGGCCTGCTTGTTCTTGATGATAAGACTGCCGCCGACATCCCGCTGCCACCGTCCGATTCCGGCGCTCAACCCCGTTCCATGGCAAAGGGCGCGGACGAACGCCTGTACCTGGCAGGGCCAGGCCTTGGCATCTGGCGCTATGAGTATGCTAGCGAGCGCTGGCATTCCCTCAATGACACCCTGCCGGATCTCGGAATCACCGCCATTGCCGCCCACGCCACCCAACCGGAAACGCTCTACGCCTATCTTGGTGAAGGTGGCATGTTCCGATCCAGGGACGGCGGTGGCGAATGGGTGAAGGTTGACGGTGGACCCCGGGAGCCGGTGCAGGCGTTCCTGCACTCGGATATGCCCGGCAGCATGGAAAGTGGCTGGCTGTTCGCGGGCACCACCCGTGGTGTGGCCCGTTCCATGGACTGTTTTTGCTTCTGGGGCGATGCCGGCGAATTGCGAGGGGCGGTGACGGCCATTGATTACGATCCTTCGGCCCCGGAGAACGTCTACGCCGTAATCGAGGGGCAACTTCACCACAGTTCTGACGGCGGCGAAACCTGGGTTGGCCTTGAAATACCCCAGGCAATCACCGCTCTGACATTCTCACCCAAGGAAGGACTCGTGGTGGGCACGGAAAACGGAGACCTGCTTTCGCGGAACGCCTCTGGCGAATGGGTGCCTGTTCATGAATAAGTGGTTTGTCCCGCTGGTCTTGCTCGTTGCCCCGGCCCTTCTGATGGCCGGTGGCGCGCCACCAAACAGCGACAGCTTGCCGACCGAAGTGGCCAAGGGTCGCCAGATCTACGAGCAATACTGCGCCGCCTGCCACGGATGGCAGGGTGAAGGTGCGGCCAACTGGAACAAACCGGATGAGAAAGGCGAAATGCCCCCGCCACCACACGATGAGACCGGCCACACCTGGCGCCACAGTGATGCCATGCTGTTCAGGATGATTGCCGAGGGATGGCGGCATCCCTTCAACAAAACAGATCGGCTGGCTATGCCAGCATTTGAGGACACCCTCACCGACGAGGAAATTCAGTGGGTGATCGAGTACCTGAGAACACTATGGACAGACGACCAGCGCCGCTATCAACAGAACGAAAGTCAGGACATTAACCAGGCCGAGAGCCCCTCCTGACTTCTCACGGATACCAGACAACACTCCTTTAAATCTCGGTAACTCGAAAATGTCGTTGAAGCAGCACTTCAATAAATGGTCATGGTTATTCGGTATAGCCGGTTTCAGTCTGGTGGTCGCTGCAATTTTCGTGTTGCCGCAGTACCTGAAGCCTGATCTGGATGCCGGTGTCACTTTTTACGCCACCGAGGGATGCGCACCTTTTGAAGGTCAGTGTATCGGGCGAAAGGGCGATCAAACCATCACAGTCGGCTTAGGTAATGAAGCCATCGAATCGATGACAGAGATTCCCATTCGTGTGCGTCTCGATAACATGACAGCAGACTCCCTGATCGTGGATTTCGAAGGGCTTGAAATGTACATGGGCGTGGTCCGCACCCAGCTGCTACCGAATGCCCAGGGTGTTTACCAGGGAACCATTACCCTGCCGGAGTGCGGTACCGGCAAGATGCTATGGCGGTCGAGGGTTATCATCGACAACGACCCTTCCAGTGAAGGTATCAAATTTGATTTCTGGGCAGTTTAACGGACTTACAAAACTTAGGGGACTAAATTCCTGATCTTGCAACCTGGGGAATTGGCGCCGCGTTTGCCATCGGCTGGACACCCTGTATAGGCCCCATACTCGGGGCCATATTGGCGCTCAGCTCCACGCATGCCAATGCTGAGGCGGGCATGCTGTATCTGGCGGCGTATTCGTTGGGGTTGGCTCTTCCTTTTCTCGGAACCGCCCTGTTTATTGAACACTTTCGGCAACGAGTACGCTGGCTCAGTCGCTGGAGTAGACTGCTGAGAGCGCTTGCTGGCTTGGTGCTCGTTGTAATGGGAGTAATGGTGCTCACCGGTCGGATGACACTCTTTGCGTCGTGGATGTTGTCGACGTTTCCGGTTCTCGGAAGGCTTGGGTGAGCTTCCTACAGCCAAACTACAGGGAACGGTCCATGGCTTCATACTCAAGTACTGCATATGAGCAGGTTTCATGAACAGAAGAGGCTCCGCCAATCATACTGTACGAAATGGTTGTGATTAGTTTGGAGGCTCCGGAGGAAAGCCCTGACTCGATTGTTCGCTTTTGTTTAGGCGCCTAAGATGCTCGGCATAATCCCAAGTAGGATCACCGGCTTCCTTTGAGAACCACTACCTCACCAGAGAGTCCGCGATGTTTGATCCACGACTAAACCGACTCACGTGTCTTTTTTGTTATCTCAAACCTGACGGGCTGACTGGTTTTCTGCTGAATCACTTGCGCCCGGTCCAGAACCTCTCCATTTCTGGAAATATCCCGAACCAATAACCTAACCATGTCGAAAGAACGCAGTTTGCAGTCGATCGCCATGTTGACCATCGCCAGTTCTCGGACATTCTCTGCGATTTCTAACCGAATGCGGATTGCCCAGGTCTGTTCGAGTTTTAGTGGAAACTTTTTTCCGACTAGTTTTCCCTTGTTCCAGGGTAAATGACTGGTGGAAAGTGTCATGATTCGGCCCCCTTTAGAGGATAGGTACCGAAAATCATGACTCGTTATAGAGTTTTCTGCCTGCAAGGGGAACTGGCAGACCAGGGGCGCCAAGCCTACGTTCTGACCGATAGACCAAACTTCCCCTGCCGAAATTCAGCCTCTTTCGTTATAAGTATCTGCAGTAACGGGATAGAACCCGAGTGCTGGCTACGAGTTCTGAATTAAGAGGTAGCGACACAGCGAGGACGTTGCTTGGACCAGCTTTGAGCCGATTCTGCAAATCCGGTGCAAAACGGACGACCTTCCTGCCCCGTAGTAATGCTTGTATGCACCCGAAATACCCGGTTGACGAGGGATTCAGTAATAACTTCCGCAGGGCTACCGATGGTGTCGAGTTGGCCGTCAGCCAGCACCGCAATCCGGTCCGCAAATTGCGCGGCCTGGTTGAGGTCATGAAGTGACATGACCACGGTCAGTCCTTGTTGCTGGTTTAACGTAGACAGGAGCTCCAATACTTCCAACTGGTAGCCCCAATCCAGAAACGTGGTTGGCTCGTCTAGCAACAGGATATCAGTCTCCTGCGCCAGTGCCATGGCAATCCAGACCCGCTGCTGCTGCCCTCCGGAGAGCGATTCCACCGGTCGTTCCGCAAGGTCTGATACCCCGGTCATTGCCATAGCGTCGAGGGTTACATTGTCGTCAGTGGTGAGATTCCTCTGCCACCATTTACGGTGGGGGAAGCGACCCAGCGCAATCAAGTCCCGAACCCGGATACCATCGGGCACAATCGGCTTCTGGGGCAGCATGGCGAGCCTCAGGGCCAGTTTGCCCCGGTGCCATTGGTCAACTGGCTGATCGTCCAGGTAAACCTGACCGGACCGCGGGGGCAACAGGCCGGCGAAACTTTTCAGCAAGGTACTTTTGCCCGAGCCATTGGGGCCCAGCAGGCAGGTAATGCCACCCTCGGGAATAATCAGCGAGACGTTGTCTACAACCGTTTTGTCGCCATAAGCCAGCGAGAGAGACTCGGTTCGTAACATGGAGAAGGGGTCCGCCTTCAGGGTTGACGCGATAATAGATACAAAAAGAAGGGTACACCAAGGACGGCGGAAACGACGCCCACGGGCACTTCATAGGGTGTGAACAGCGTTCGGCCCAGTAAATCCGCCAGTACTGCCAGCACCGCACCCAATAGTACACACAACACCAACTGGACCGGAAGGTTAGCGCCGGCCAGCCGGCGGCTGATGTGGGGGATAAGCAGGCCAATGAAGCCAACGGGCCCGACCACGCCGACCGCGCTGGCCGCCAACAGGGTGGCGATCAGCAGGGCAAAGAAACGCCATCGGTTGAGACCCAGGCCCAGGGTGCGTGAGTGTTGGTCGTCGAGTTGCATCACATTCAGTGGGCGCATGAGCAGAACCACACCGATCAGCCCAACGAGAGTCCATGGCAGCAACGTGTGCAGGTGTTGCCATTCGCTACCGTACAGCGAGCCGGCCAGCCACTGGGCCACCAGCTCGGTATGGGCGTGGCCCCAGAACGCCAGTGCGCCGGTGGTCAGCCCGTGCAGCATACCGGCGATGACCGCGCCGGTCAGCGTCATTTTCACCGGCGACAGCTGGCCATGGCGCATGCCCAGGCAATACACCGCAAGCGCCGTCACCAGTCCGCCTGCCATCGCAAACAGCGGCAGGTATTGCAGGGCAAAGGAGGTATTGCTGTACGGATTCTCACTGGACACCAGCCAGTCACCGACGATGAAGGCGATAACGGCCACCAGGCTTGCGCCGGCGGAGATGCCGAGAATACCGGCTTCGGCGAGGGGGTTGCGGCTGAGCAACTGCAACAGCCACCCCGACAGGGCAAAGTGAATACCGATAAGGGCGCCGGTCAGGGTGCGGGGTAGCCGCAGTTCGAAGACGACTCTCTGTACGTGTTGTGAGCTGTCTCCGGTGAGCCCCGCCCACACCTGGGACCAGCTAAGGTCCACCGCCCCCAGCTGGACGCCCGCGACGATGACAACAACCAGGCTGAGCCCGCCGGCCAGAAACAGCCTGGCGACAGGACTGGCACCGGGAGGCCGGTTTGCGCGGGTTGGTGTCGTCGCCGGATTGGTCACGTTATGCGCTCCGGGTTGAGGCTCGCGAATTGAGCAGGTAGATCAGCCATGGGGCTCCGATCAGGGCGGTCAGCATACCGACGGGTAATTCCTGGGGGAAGGCCAGTTGCCTTGCCAGGATATCGGCAGCCAGCAGCAACAGTCCTCCAAACAGAGCGCTCAACGGTAGCCAGTGCTGAATCTGATCGCCCGTGAGCCGCCGGGCGATGTGTGGCGCCACCAGGCCAATAAACACGATCGGACCGGTGAAGGCGACCAGCGCGGCAGCCAGCAGCAATGCCAGTAACAGGAAAGTCAGGCGCCAGCGTCCGACGGCCAGGCCCATGGCCAGCGCCAGGTCGTCGTCCAACTGCAACACATGAAAGGGGCGCTGCATGACCAGCAGGGCACCGAGTGGCAGTAGCAGCCAGGGCAGCACCATCTGGAGCTGGAGCCAGCCCCGTCCCATCAGGCTGCCCGCCAGCCAATAGTAGAGTTCTGCCGCCTCCGCCCCGGATACCAGCAGAAGGCCGGTGGTCAGTGCCGTTGCCAGCGAGGTCACGGCGATGCCGGCGAGTACCACGCGCTCCGGCTGGAGCCTTCTTCGACCGGCGATGGCGAAGGTCAGAGCACCCCCGAGCAGGCCCCCGCCCAGCGCCATCAAAGGCAGCCACATTGCGCCCGGGGAGCTCAGGGTTCGAAGTGACACCACCGCCAGGGCGGCGGACGCAATCACACCGGTCAGGCCGGGGGATGCCAGGGGGTTCCGGGTAACGCCTTGCATGACGGCCCCGGCAACCCCAAGCGCGGCACCACCAAGAATGCCGAGCAGGTTGCGGGGCAGTCGCAACTCCAGCACGGTAATGCGCGTCAGCAGGCCGCTGGTGCCATCAATGGCTGACAGCAGCTGGAGCGGCGACACCCACTGGGAACCGGCCATCAGACCAACGAGAAACAGCAGAACCAGAAACAGCAGTGTTGCCACATAGAGCGTGGAGGGGCGTGCTGTCGAAGCGCTACCGATCATGTGCCGGAGTCCGGGGCCAGCAACAGACGCTGAATGTCATCAAGGATGCGCTCCCGGGCGATGGGTCCGGCGCCCTCTTTCCAGTAGTGCGGCATTTCGTAGACCTGGCCGGTGCTTACGGCCTTGAGATAGGGCCAGATTGGATTCATTGTGAACGCCCGCTGACGACTGGTGGGTAACAGGAGAATGGTGTCTGGATTGAGTTTCAGCAGGGCCTCAAGGCTGATCCGGTAGCCCAGGGGAATGCCGCTCTCGGGATTGGGTGGCTTGCCACCAACATTGTCGAAGCCCAGGCGTTCCAGCAGCGCGGTGGGCAGAAAGTGGTCGTAGTAGACAAAGGGCGTTTCACTGCCGCTGGTCAGCAGTGCCACGGTCCCCATGGGCTTGCCGTGATTGCGCTGCGCGAGCGATTGAACGTGTTCGAGGAATCGATCGTTGAGTGCCTCCGCTTTGGCCGGCTTACCCAGCGCCTGGCCTGCCAGCTCCACCGCCCGCAGGCTGTCCTCGACCGTTATCAGGTCCAGGGCCAGGAGCGGCGCGATGGCTTCGATCTGATCACCGTCCTTCTCGGTATAGCGGCGGATGGCGATTACGAGATCTGGGCGGACCGACGACAGCACTTCCAGGTTGGGCTGGTGTCGCGGTCCGAGACCCCGCACACCGCTTAACTGTGACGCCAGGTAGTCAGGCACCCCCTGGAGTCCGTAGTCGGTGACCGCGACCGGCGCTGTTCCCAGCGCCAGTGCGACATCCGCGCCGAAAGTCGAAATCGCCGCGGGCCGGGTTGCCGCAGCGGGCAACCGCAGGGTTTCCCCGCGGTCATCCGTCAGCCGGATGCTGTGGTTGTCCGCCCAGCCCGATACAGGCGAAAGCAGGACAACCAGCAGGCTCGTTGCAATCCGTTTCGGTAGTGAGGCCATCAGAAGTCCAGCTGGGCCTCGAGGATGAAGCTTCGGCCCGGCTGAGGTACCCGGCCGACCGGGCTGACGTCCACGCCCCGGAAGTAGTAATCCTCATCCAGCAGGTTGTTGACCGCCAGGCCAAGGTTCAGCACACGATCACCGCCCACCGCGAAGTCGCGCCCGACCCGGGCAGTCACCAGGTGGTAATCCGGCAATTCACCGGCGCTGCCATTGCTGGTTTCTTCTTCGGTGTTGTCGGCATCGCTGTAGCTTTCGCTCACGTACACCCAGTTCACGCTGGCGTCCCAGGCCTGGTAGCTATATACCGCATCGGCGCTGACCTTATGGGTGGGCGCGTTGGGAAGCTCGTTGCCTTTGTTATCGCCGGACAGCTGTTCGGTGTCCAGGAAGGTGTAACCCAGGCCCAGTTCCCACTGGCTGTTCACATTCCAGCGGTTTGCCAGTTCGATGCCCTGGTGGCGGGTTTCGCCCAGGTTCTCGAAGCGGCTGGTTGAGCGATTGAACTGGATCTGGTCTTCATAATCGATACGGAACAGGGTGGCGGATGAGAACAGGTCCGGTGTGACCTGCAGGCGTGCGCCCAGCTCATGGTTCCAGGCGGTTTCATTGGCCACTGCACCTTCACGGGTGGTCTGGGCAATCTGGACTGGCACCAGGGAACGCTGACTGTTGGCAAAGACAAACAGGTCATCAGACGCCTGGTAGCCGACGGTCAGGCCCGGCAGCAGCTCCTCCGCGTTGTTTTCCTCGGTGTTGCCACTGAGGTTGTCGCGGAAATCCATATCAACGTCTTCATAACGCAGGCCCGGCGTTACCGTCAGGCGATCATCCAGGAAGGACACGGTATCGCTGACGTAGAAGGCCATGGCCCGGGTGTCCAGGTGCCAGTCACGTGCCACGGAACGGTTACCGGAGGACAACTCCAGGCGATTGACGTCGAACTCCACATCCTCGCTGACAAATCGCGCGCCCAGGGTGATGTCATGGCGGCCATGGCGAATCGCGAGCCGGGGCTCAGTGCCCAGTGCCGTGAACAAACGTGGTGAATCCGCGACGTGAGTCGAATCCAGCCCCGGGTCCGCCCAGTGGCCAGTGCCGCTGAGGTTCTGGCCGAAGAAGAAGGTGCGGTCGGCATCGTGCACGAAATTGCGCCACTGGAATTCCATATTGTCGGTCGGCGTGTAGGTCCAGGTGAAGGTGGCGCGGCTCATGTCCGCTTCGTAGCCGTCGTAGGGACGCTGGCTCTGGGTGCGATCCTGCTCATAGGCTTGTGGCGTCAGGGCGCCGGGCAGTTCGGCATCGACACGGTAGTACTGCAGCTGCGACGCCAGTTCATGCTGGTCGTTCAGGTAATAACGGGCATCCAGGATCAGGTTATCCACTTCGGTATCGGAGTGGTCACGAAAGCCGTCGCCGCGCTGGACATTAGCCTGGAACTGCAGGTCGAGCTTGTCAGTGGCCCGGCCACCGACCCGGTAATAGGTGTCGGTAAAGACGTTGCCGGTCTCCTCCGCAATGGTTACCCGCTCACGAAGGGTCTGGGAGGTTTCCGTCGGAATCGGCTTGGTAACGAAGTTCACCACGCCACCCACGTTGTTAGGCCCGTAATGAACCGAGGCGCCGCCCCGGACAATATCCACGACTTCCAGGCTCGGAAGGGTAACGGGGAAGAGCGACACGCCGACGTTGCTGTAGGGCCCGATGGCAATCGGGTAACCGTCCAGCAGAATCTGAAGCCGTTCACTGCGCAGCGGATTCAGACCACGCACGCCGATATTGGGAAGAATGCCCGTGCCGGTTTCATCAAGCACTGTAACACCGGGTACCGGGCGCAGGGCGTCCTCCAGGTTCAGAGCGCCGGTCTCCTGAAACTCCTCTTCCTCCACCACCGTGCGGGCACCCGAGTAAGTTCTTTCGGATTCCTCCGTCGGCGGTCCCAGCCAATCAGCAGTAACCTCAAGGCCGGGTAACAGACCGGGTGTTTGTTCTTGCGCTTGTACTATCGCGGGGGAGGCAACCGTTGCAAGAAAAGAAAACGAAAGAAAGGTTGAGCCAGCGGACAGGCTCACGCGAAGACGCCGATTTGGCGAAGATGATTGACCGGGTGTTGGCATTGGGATCTCCAGCAGTGGGTATACTTATGCATGCGTATAATACTGATAATAATTCGCATTACAATGCTGAAAGAAATCGTTACCAACAATGAGCACTATTTCCTGCCTTCCAACGGAACTAGACGTCTTGCAGCGGGCGGCACGTTGCTCACCTTCAAGTTGCGGGGTGTGAATGTTCGCTTTTGTTTAAATTCGAGCACTCGCATTTGCATTGATCGTCATCATGGCGAGTACATTTACCCTTCTGCACCTCGCTATCAATGTATACACACGGCCAGAGGAGCGGCGCCTGCAGCTAAAGCTAAACCGAGATGACGCCCCAGTTGAAGTGAAAACAGGTGCAGGTCATATTCGGTTCGGTTTCGGCCGGGCGTAAATAGCGACACGCTCGCTAGCGCATACCTTTTTACCTTCAACCAGCCCTCTCATAGCGTACAGTTTGCTATCATGAGGTCACCAACAAAGGTGACACTGAAAACAGATGCTCGCAATTTTGATGACACTTGGATCAAATTCCGCGATCGGGCCGAGAAGAATGCTATGTAGCGAGAGCATTTGGCAATCTAGGTGGAAGCTATGTGTCAATTAACGCACCAACTGGCTGTTTCAAAAAGCAGCTGTTCCGCCCCCAGATCCGAGAAGCATGAAACCAGTCGCTCCAAAGTCACGACAAAATCACGACAATTGCTCCGGAAACCTCGTCATTACTGAGGTGAGAGTGCCGCCTCCGGGCACCATGAATTCAATGACTTAGCCCGCCTTGTGCGGGCTTTGTTGTTTCTGGACCACTCGCCACTCTCATACAGCATTGACCGTGTCTTGCACCGCACGTAGGAACTCCGCGCTGCACGTGTACAGTCCGTCAGCTAAAGGGCGCCTCGCAACAACACTGGAAACGGAATTCTTCATGCCATACTGGAAAATACTCGGCTTACTTTCCCTTCTGACCGCTCTCACCGCCTGTGATA
This sequence comes from Marinobacter sp. tcs-11, assembly GCF_002049515.1. NCBI lineage: Bacteria > Pseudomonadati > Pseudomonadota > Gammaproteobacteria > Pseudomonadales > Marinobacteraceae > Marinobacter > Marinobacter sp. tcs-11. The sequence goes on from NZ_LLYU01000021.1 coordinate 11,570, forward strand.
ACAATGCCCGAAGCGAACTTCTTTGCACGGCAGAGTATCAATACAACACGTCGGGCGCCGATGCTGCGATCGCCGTCGTGCGTCAGATCGGTGACGAACACGACTACGTGGTAGGCAACAATGTGGCGCGGTTTCTAATTCTACGGGGTGCTGATACCGGCAACGTTGACGACTTTGACGAAGCCAATGCCGTGTTGAGTGCGATGAAACCAGCGTCAGCCGACGATCCAGAACTTATTATCTCCCGATATATTAGCGTCCTTCGATTTCTAGCAATTGCTAATGGTAGCGACCGCAACGGCGCCCGCCAGGAGTTGACTCAATACTGTCGCGAGTCGACCCAGCCAGAAGCTGAGTGCCTTAGAAATACCATGACCGAAATATTCGAGCACATCGCCCTTTCTGACGGAACGAAGAATAATTCGTACAAAGATCTCTCGAACCTTTTCAACGAAACCTACCGGTCTGAGTTCAATGACCCTAGTTTGGATGTGCTACGCGACTACTCTCGCTCTGTGGTCACCAGTTGCGGAACGAATGAGTAGCCTGCTCTTAGAAAATTTCTGAACCAATTCGCAAAAGGTTCGGGACCGCTCCTGAAATAACTACAGGTCATCCAGCAGAGGTTTGGTACCAGAGCCAACAAACTGTTGAGCCATCAGATAATCCGCCACAGCCCGGTAAGCCGGCAAGGAAGTCGGATCATTCGCCGCATTGCCGGCAACCGGGTTGGAGGCAAAGCGGACGATGACCATATCGGCAGCAGGATCTATCCAGATCGTTTGGCCATGCACACCGCGCGCCGCGAACGCCCCGTGGTCGTCGTGGCTGACCCACCACATGCCACGATAGCTCCAGCCATCGAGAAGTTCATATCCGGCTTTGGCAAACACCGCCCGGTCGCCACCATTGCGAATACTGGCAATCGCCTGGGCCGGGATAATCTGCTCGCCGGCCCACTTACCCTCGTTCAGCACGAGTAAACCGATTCGCGCCATATCACGCAACGTGGCGTTGAATCCGCCGCCAGCAAATGGAGTACCTATGGAATCGACCGTATAGAAAGCTTCACGCTCTGCCCCGATCTTTGACCAGATACGCTCGGAAAAGTAGTCGGCAACCGAAACCCCGGTCGTTCTTGCGATCAGCCAGCCCACCACATCTGAATGAATGGTTTTGTAGCCGAACGCTTCACCGTGCTCTCCGTCTTTTCTGACCGTTTTCAGGTAATCGAAGTAGCTTCGGGGCCCTTCACGTTGTTCGCTCACCAGATACGGACTCCCGGCCCCGGCATAGGTCCAGACTTCGGCATCAGGATCAGAATAGTCTTCCGAGTAGTCCAGCGCGGTGGTCATATCCAGAACCTGGCGAACCGTTGCGTCGCCGAATGCACTGCGCGCCAGTTCTGGAATGATGTCTCCCACCAAAGCGGCTGCATCCAGCGTGCCTTCGGCCACCAGCACCTCGCCGAGAAGCCCCGTCAGGCTTTTGGTAACGGACATTGCGCCGTGCAGAGTGTGCTCATCAAGGCAGCCATCGTAACGCTCATAAACCACCCTGCCCTGGTGCAGAACCAGGATGCCGTCGGTGTAATTCGCGTCAAAGGCATCGCGCCAGGTTATTGAGGCCTTACCTCCCAGGGGCAAGAATTCGACCCCCTCTATGCCGGCATCCATGTCTACAGGAAGCTCACTGACACCTTCGCTGCCATTACGTACCACCGTCGTCGGCATCAGCTCCCGGAAATGACAGACCGTCCAGCGCAGCTTGGGGAAGGCAAAATAGTCCGGATCCGTGAAGCGAATCGTTTTGTCGGGCGCCGGAGGAAAACCCTGCATCAGTCCGAGAGCGTCTGGAGTGGAGTCCGGAGCAGACAGCGGTGTCGCTTCCTGGGCCACAGCAGTCCCGCCAAGCACCAGAGACAGCGCAAAGCCGAGATGTACAGCTGAGTTCATTGTCTTTTCCTTATTCAAAGCAGCCACTCAATTGGCAGTATCGACAACAGGAAAATCCCCGTGCGTTGCAAAAATCCTGTATTGGGTTCCTGCTCATGGCGAATGACATCGCCATCAACGTGCTCTATCCAATAAAGCTCACCGTTCTCGGTTAGTCGAACTTCGTAAGCCCGCAACGGGATGCTTTCTTCAAAGGCCTCGTGGATCTTTTCTGAAAGCGCCGGGCTCTCAATCACAAAGCCCAGCTCGGTGTTCAGGTTGATCGAGCGGGGATCGAAATTGAAGGAGCCAACGAACAGTCTCTCGCCGTCAACGGCAAAGGTCTTTGCATGCAGGCTGGAGCCCGAACTACCGAAGGGCCCGGCACTCTGGTTCCGTTCAACATCAGGCGAGAGCCGCCGCATCTCATACAGATGGATACCGGCCTCAAGCAGAGCCTTGCGACGTTTGGCATAACCCGCATGAACAGCGGCTACGTCGGTGGCATCAAGCGAATTGGTCAGTATGCTTACCTCAATACCTTTGTTCGCCAAAGCCGCAAACGCATCAACACCCGCCCGGGTTGGCACGAAGTATGGGGAAATCAATGCGACCCGGGATTCGGGTTCTCCAAGAATCTCGCCAAGCTTATACGCCAGCAGATCTTCCCTTTCAGATTTCCCAAGCCCTTTGGCGGGGCTATCACTGACCATTCGGGTTCTGGCCCAGTCGAACTCCAGTACCCCAGACAACAACTGACGCACAAAATCAGATTCGGAAACTGCCTTCACATAGTCTGTCGCCGCCTGGTCGTTCTCAAGCTTCAGCGCACGACGCTCCAGCTCGCGCAAATCCGCATCGGAAGCGGCGGGCAACAGCTGTTCAACGGGATACGCGGAGGCACTGGCCCAATAGCGATCAAAATCACTCGATACCTCAGGCACCACCGGGCCAATGGCCAGCACGTCCAGATCCGCAAAAAGAACGCCGGCGGTGGCACCAAAATACTCATCGCCGATATTCCGGCCACCGACAATGGTGGCCTGGTTATCCGCCGTGAATGACTTGTTGTGCATGCGCCGGTTAGCCCGCGAGAAGTCCGTCAGGTACCCCAACCATTTGGGATTACGGATCACAAACGGGTTAAAGAGTCGTACTTCAATGGAAGGATGACTTGCCAAGGCAGCGAGTTCGGCGTCTAACCCGGAGGTGCCGTTATCATCCAGCAGCAACCGGACCCGCACTCCCCGCTCAGCCGCCGTATGCAGCTCTTCCAACAGCAGTGTTCCGGTTATATCGCCATGCCAGATGTAATACTGAACGTCCAGAGTTCGATCGGCGGCGCGCGCCAGCAGAACGCGGGCAGCAAAGGCATCCCGAGGGTTTGCCAAGGTATGGATGCCACTATTACCAGGATAGCTCTCCAACTGCGGCGCAATGGCCTGTCCGAGCCGGGTATCGGCGGCCTCATCCAGGTCCAGGGCGCTGGACTCCGATCGGTCAGCGATTGGCAATGCGCAGGCCGACAACAAGACCGATAAAAAGAAGACCATCAGCAACGTTAACGTCCGTTGCTTTGGATTCGCGAAACCAAAATCCGGAATAAATTGTCTCAACGTGCCTGCACCAATAGCGCCCCAACTCGCATGAAAACAGATTTGCCCAGGTAATGACCATAGGCGTTGATATCCAATGGTCAGACTACCATGTCGCTGGCGTCCGCCCTCTGCCCTATTAACAATCGGGCGATTATTCAGCCGGTCCTGGGTCCTGGCGCAAACACCATCCTTAGCCATTCTTACAATTAAATTTACAAATATTTTTCGAACTCAACTAAAAATTCAGGAGAAAATGCCGTATACCGTTCCAATAGGCTATTAAATGACTCGCAGGGAGGCGGTTACCAAAGGAAAAATCGATGCGTGCTTTTTGGGGAAACCTTGCGGTGGGAAAGAAGCTGGCTTCCAGCTTTGCGATTCTGGTGCTGCTCATCCTGATCGTCGCGGTCGTCAGCATCACCTCACTCAACGACTACAACCATCGCGTATCGATATTAAAACAGGCCAACCAAGCTGAAATCTCGTTGCTGGAGGCTGAGCGGGAGGAGAAGAACTATCGGATACACGAACCCCCCGAATCCATTGATCGAGCCGCCGACTACCTGGTGCAAACCAAAGCCGCTCTGGCCACATTGATGACACTGATCCAAAACGCAAGCGACCGGCAACTGGTTGAACAGATACGCGCCGATATCGAAGACTATCAGTCTCTCCTGAACACCTATACGGCAAGCCTATCCGCAGGCGCTTCTGATACGTCGTCCCTCGAAGAACAACTATACAAAGCCGCTCACAATGCCATTGGCAAGACCGAGGAACTGAAAGAGCGCGAGCGGATTCTGATGGAAGAGCGTTATGACCTGACGGTTATCGAAATCATCGCTATAACCGCACTGGCCATGTTTGTGGCGGCGATCGTGGCATGGACCCTCACTCGATCAATAACACGTCCGATCAGCGAAACCCTGAGTATTGCCAACAAGGTTGCATCGGGCGACCTCACCGTGGACAGCCGAAGTAGTCGTGGCGATGAGTTTGGCCAGCTGTTGGCAGCGTTTGGCATCATGGTCACCAACCTCCGGGGACTGATTCAGGAAATCAATCAGGGTGCGGCCAGCATCGCTTCGGCGTCAGAGGAACTCTCTGCGGTCACCCACCAGACAAATATGGGAGTCGCCGAGCAGAAGTCGCAAACAGATCAGGTCGCCACAGCGCTGAATCAGATGGTCGCGACGGTCACTGAAGTTGCTCGAAGTGCCGAAGCCGCCTTTCAGTCCGCAAATCACTGCAGCGACAAGACAGAAAGTGGTACAGCGGCTACCAACGAGACCCTCAGCTTCGTATCCGAGCTGAACTCGCAAAGCACCTCGGTCATGCAGCAACTCAATACCCTGAAAGCCGAAACCGACAATATCGGCACGGTGCTGGACGTTATCAAAGCAGTTGCTGAGCAGACCAACCTTCTGGCGCTGAATGCTGCGATCGAGGCTGCCCGGGCCGGAGACCAGGGGCGCGGCTTTGCCGTAGTGGCGGATGAAGTAAGATCGCTTGCCAAGCGAACCCAAACGTCTGCAGTGGAAATCGAGTCCTTGATCGGCAACCTTCTCGCCAGCGCCGAAGCGGCCGTATCAGACATGGGGCGCGGGCACCAATTAGCCAAGCAAACACTGGAACGGGCAGAACTGGGAGGCACAGCCATTCAGGCCATTGCGGAAGCTGTTGAAGAGATTCGCCGTTACAACAGCCAGATCGCTACCGCCGCTGATCAACAGATTTCGGTTGCCGAAGACATGAACAAGAATATGACTCAGATCCGGGATATTGGAGACCAGTCTGCGGCCTCCACGGAGCAGGTATCGGCGGCCAGCGAGGAGCTGGCAAGACTAGCCGAAGGGCTTCACACGCAAATCGCGCAATTCCGGTACTGATCAACCCAGCGGGCCTTCCGATCATGAACGACAACAACTTGAAGCGGGCAGCGAGGTTCGAGGTATCGATTAGGAGCTCGCTGACGCCAGAGACTGTTAGCCGACCCGGGCCTGCAGAGGGGACATCTTCCGCTCCACCTCCCCACGTTCCTCCTGGGCTCTTTTCAAGCGGGAATAGTTGGTTGGGGTCGGTTCCCGGTCATAGCGTGTCTGCGCCTGATGCGCCAGATCGCACTTCTCCAGCCACTGTTCGATAAGCTCTACTGTGCTCATGGTTCACCTCCGTTTTCGTTAGGTATGCGTTCACCATAAACGACCCACGGAGGTAGAATCCCGAAAGCTTTATGCTTGAATTGTGGCAAATAATGATCGGAAATCAGAGCGCCCGGTGAGTTAGCGCATGGCCTTCATTCCCTCGGCCCACTTGGCCAGCTCCGTCAGCATGGTCGAGGCCGATCCAGTATGATGCTCGGCCGCCTGGAACTTGCGATTTTCGTCCAGAAGTTCCCAGGGCATCTGCACCATCACGCCCTCCACCATGGGCATCATTTTAACGGTGGTCACCAGTTGTTTTGCCATCTGGGCAGACCTAAGCCCGCCAGAGACGCCGCCATAGCTGACAAAGGCACACGGTTTATAATTCCACTCGTTGTACACGTAGTTGATCGCGTTGATGAAGGAAGGCGGCGGGCAGAAGTTGTACTCCGGAAGCACGAACACGTAGGCGTCTGCGCCGGACACACTCTCCGACCAGTTTTTCGTGTGCTCGTGCTGATACTGCTGCTGACGCGGGTGATTGGGCTCGTCATAAACCGGCAAGTTAAAATCCGCCAGATCCACCAGCTCACTGTTAAAAGCACCCTGTTCGTTGGCAAAACCGTTGAACCACTCAGCGATGGCGGGGCCTACACGGCCGGGGCGAGTACTGCAGATGATTGTCTGTAACTTGAGGGACATGGCAGGTTTCCTTTTGCTGAATAAACAGATCCACCAACGCAAACCGTACAGCAATACCGGTTCACGCCGTTATGTAGTCTTGATCAGTCTAGCCTCAGCGCCAGGCGATAGATAACACAAGCTTCTGCAGTAATTGTTCAGTTTTACTGACGATCCCGGAGCACCTTCCAGTCCAGAACATTTCCCTCGGAATCAAACTGAACATAGCCAGAATAGCCGTCGGATTCATGCCAGGTCTTAACGTAACCGACCACCTGGCCATCTTCGGCAATCATTTCAAAGGAGGTGTTCTTCTCGTGGGTAATGCGTTCATCATCACTGTCAGGAGCGACTTCTTGAAGCTTCAGGTTCGGGTTTCCGGGAAGTGCGATATCGAGCAGATGTGAGTTCATGGCAAAACCTCTTCGGGCATTCAGGCAGGGGACCGGTTTCGATCCGTCACGGCCAGTGTAGGCAGGATTTGTGTCGCTGCGTTGACACACCTCAAGACCGTTTCCGTGTTCAGCAGACTGTCACAATCCATGTCTTTGAACCCTGGACCGGCTGGCTGCTATGTTAGTTCCGAAAACAGGAACCGGAGGCTACCCCAATGGACTACGTCAGCCCGATCAGCAGCGCCATAATGGCGGTTGTCTGGATCGTCTACTTTCAGCTGTTTTTCCTGCAATACAAACGAAATAACCGCCCCTATCTGGTCATCCACCATGCCCAGAACGAGAACCCGGATGCACTGTGTTTGCTGGTGAACATGGGGCAGGAAACGGTGCATATTCAGTGTGTACAGGTTGTGGTGCATACCCGGGCTGGGCAAGAGAAAACCCTGACGGTTACGCAATACGAGAGCGTCGCACCGGATGACTCCAACGTACAGCATGCTCTGCGGCAAGGCCCGGTGCCTTCCGGTGGCTACCTGGTTCTGGGCTCGTTCCGGAATGTGATTCTCGGCAAGAACAGCGAGGACGAAGACAGCGACTATCTTTTCGAGGACATTACAGGATTTGAACTTCGGGCAGCCGTGATTCACGGCCCCAGCACCTACCCCGTAGGTGTGCGCCGGAGCTTCACTTTGCGCCACGATGGCAGACCCAAAATATTCCCGCACAACATTCACAGCGAGCAGCTAAACCGGCGCAGAGACCGCAACGAGGTACGCCGCTGGCTTGAGGAAGAGCTTCAGCCCAAATGCAGAGGTCGTTCGGAATCGGACAGCTCCGACCAGTCCGCCAGCGAATAGAACGGGGAAGATGAGTCCCCGTCCGAGTTAGCGGTCTCCCGAGGTCAAACGAGACAGGAAAGCGTCCAGGTCTCTTACCTCTTCAAGGCACAGGCTATGTTCCATTCCATAGCTTTGATACTCCGGCTCGTACCCGAGATCCTGAAGTTTCCGAAGTGCCGCCTGGCCAAGTGTATCGGCCACGATAGGGTCGAAGCGACCATGGCCGATAAATACCGGCAACTTGCGGTTGGCTTCGCTCAGCTCAATGGTATCAGCCGTGGCAAAGTAAGTAGACAGCGCAAACAGGCCACCAAGACGTTCCGGATAGCTGAGAGCCAGTTCATAGGCCACCGCACCGCCCTGGGAGAATCCACCCAGGATAATGTTTTCACTGGCAACGCCCCGCTCCTGCTCGGCCCGGATCAGCTCTGCCACCATGGCTGCGGACGCGCGAAGCTGTTCGGCATCAACCTTACGATCGACGTCCATGGCAAGAATGTCGTACCAGGCAGGCATCACCATTCCGCCATTGATGGTAACTGGCAGCTCCGGTGCATGGGGAAAAATGAAACGGACGGGCTGCTCCCGCGAGAACCGGAACTCCGGAACCACCGGCTCGAAGTCGTGACCGCTGGCGCCAAGACCGTGCAGCCAGATTATGGTGGTTTGCGGGTTGTCGCCGGTGTCGATTTGCAAAGTATTCAGAGTGCCCATCCGTTCTCCGTTATGTCAGTAACAGGTTGTCATCCGCCTGTAGATTCGATAATTTTCCAGTCCTTGCCACGCTCGGCCTGATGGATACAGCGAGCGCACAGCCTGCCGATTTGAATTCGGCAGCCCACTATAAAGGAACATGGACGTACAATGACAACCATTGGTATCGACCTTGGCACCACCAACAGTGCCTGCGGCGTCTGGACGAAAGACGGCGTAAAACTAATTCCCAATCGCCTTGGCGAAATCCTGACACCCTCCGTGGTCAGCCTTGACACCAACAACGAATTGCTTGTCGGCCGGGGCGCCAGGCAACGTCTGATCAATCACAGCGATCGTACCGTGGCCACGTTCAAACGACTGATGGGTACGGACCATACCGTTTTTCTTGGCCGCATGGGGTTCAACGCGACGGAACTGTCTTCGCTGGTTCTAAGGTCTCTGAAAGAAGACGCGGAGGCCTTTCTCGGAGAACCGGTATCCAGCGCCGTCATCAGTGTTCCTGCCTACTTCAGCGACAACCAACGCCAGGCAACCCGACAAGCCGCAGAGCTTGCCGGCCTGAAGGTGGAGCGCCTGATTAACGAGCCCACAGCCGCCGCGATTGCCTATGGTCTGCATGAAAAGCAGGAAGGCATGTTCCTGATTCTGGATTTTGGTGGCGGCACCTTCGACGTCTCCCTGCTCGAATATTTTGACGGTGTTATGGAAGTTCATGCCAGCGCCGGTGATAACCACTTGGGTGGCGAGGATTTTGTCGACGTCATGGTGGCGGATGTGCTGGCGCGCAACGGCCTGTCCCAGGAAGCTATTCCACCCCTTGATCTGCAGAACCTGTATCTCCAGATGGAGGGTGCGAAACGCAAGCTGGGGCCGGGCCAAACGCTCACACTGACGCTTGGGAAGAAAACGGTGGAATTCGAAGTAACCCAGGACTGGTTTATCGAAATCTGCACCCCACTTTTGCTACGCGCCAAGGCACCTATCGAAAGAACACTGCGTGATGCAAAGATACCCGTAGCCAGCATAGACGATGTCATCCTGGTGGGCGGGTCAACCCGGCTGGCTCCTTTCCGCGCCATGGTCGGGCGTATGTTCGGCAGACTGCCCTCCTGCCATATTGATCCGGATACTGTGGTTGCCATGGGCGCCACCATCCAGGCCGGACTGGTAATGCGGGACGAAGCCCTGGACGATATCGTGCTGACCGATGTCTGCCCGTTCACATTGGGTACGGCTGCCTTCAATGAACCCTATGTCGATGAACTCAGCTACTTTCCGATCATTGAACGCAACTGCGTGGTTCCAATCAGTATCGTTCGAAGACTCTATACGGCAAGCCACAACCAGTCGGTGGTGGGTGTTAAGGTCTACCAGGGCGAAAGCCCGAACATAAACAAGAACATATTCCTGGGTGAGATAAAGGTCCGGGTACCAAAAGGCCCCAAAGGCGTTGAAGCTGTGGATGTGCGTTACAGCTACGATGCCAACGGCATTCTGGAAGTGGATGTTACAGTGGTCTCCACCGGAGTGAACAAACAACTGGTTATAGAACGTGCCCCGGGAGCTCTCAGTGACGCTGAAAAAGAGGCCGCCAGAGCTAAACTCGCCGGGCTCAAGTTCCATCCCCGGGACGGTGAAGAGAACCGGATGCTCGTGGCAAGGGCGGAACGCCTCTACGAATCGAGTCTGGACCACCGGCGAGAGTTTGTTGGCAAATTGCTCGATCGCTTTCATTACGCTCTGGACCGGCAGCTTCCTCATGAGATAGAGGAAGCACAGACCTATATGAAAGACATGCTGGATCAGCTGGAAAGCGAGCACTGGTTCTGATGTGGCCCTGGTCTGAGCTCGGGCTGGAATCTACCGACGATGTCCGGGCCATCAAGAAAGCCTATGCCAGGCTTCTGAAACAGACCCGACCCGACGAACACCCTGAAGCCTTCCAGCGCCTGCATCAGGCCTACAAAGAGGCTCTGGCCAGCGCACAACCAAAGAACCAGCACCCGGCTCCCAAGTTTGGTGAGCCGGCGCCGTCAGAGCCGATACAGACGCCAGAAGAACCCTCTGCGGCATCAAAACTGTTTCAACCGCTGAATGACTCTGGCAACACGCCACCGCCAAACGCTGACCCATTCCCGGGTCAGCCTGCGGGACAGCAACCACTTCAGGTCAATGAGCCTCCTCCAGACAACAAGCCTTTTTTCGACAACACGGACAACAAGCCCGAGTCCCTCGAAAACACAAAGCTCACACTTGAAACCGAACCGCCGCCACAGACGGATATTGATCCGGCCAAACCCGTTCCCGGCGAAAAAATCTTTCGGTTTATCCGGGGCGGACGTAGCACCGCGGCACCACCACCGATTGAAGATACCCCAGTGGCGAGCTACCGAATGCGGGCTTTGGCGTTTGCACTGGATACGATTGCCATAGCAGTTGCTCTGGCCATTGGCCAATTCCTGTTAACCGCCATTACGGGTAAAGCGGGCTTGCCTCTATGGATTTTAGCTCCGGCAACTTACCCACTGGCGGCTCTGCTCTTCGAGGGGTCACGCTGGCAGGCCACCCCCGGGAAAAAACTGCTTGGGCTCAAAGTGGTCAATCGCGAACTGATGCCGCTATCAAAACGCCACAGCCTGGGGCGCATTTTTACATTCGTTGTGACCACCGCGTTGCTCTGGAAAGGCATCTGGCTGGTCAATGCGTTTCTGCGCGGCCGGCTACTGCATGATCGGCTTAGTAAAAGCTACGTTGTACATGTGAGCAACCTTCCCTGAAGGCTGAACAAACTAGCGAAACATTCGTTTCCGGCTGAGACCAAGATCGGCCTGAATCGCCTGCCATATTTTCCGGTATTCCTCGGCTGCAGGACTGCGAGGCGCCAATCGTTCCAGAGGCTGCCCCTCCTCCCCCATTCGTTCCACCACACTGGCATAGGGAACGGCGACCGGCATCGGATTCGTCAGCAGCTCCGTTCCCCTTGCCAACACATCCCGATGCAGATTCTTACGCCTATCCACCATTGAAAAGAACGGACGCAGCTTCTTAACACCGAGTTTTTTATCTTTTACAAAGTCTTTCAACTGATCCCAGCTGTTCAGGGACAACCAGGTGGGTACCACCGGTACATACACCTTGTCAGCCACATCCAGCACCTGCTCGGTAAGCCGGGATAACGTGGGCGGGCAATCCAGAATTACCAGACTGGTGTCTTCCGACAAAGGTGCCAACAGGTCTTTCAACGCGTTGCCATCGTGCTCCTGTTCGAGCTTGATGTCGAAATTTCGAAAGCTGGAATGGGCGGGGATAAAATCCAGGTTGGGATAAACGTCTTCGTGAATAAAGCGGGCAATAGGCGATTTCCCCTCCAGCAGTTTGGAGAGTTTCCGGCCCTTCACGGGCTCTGCTCCGGCAAGGTAGAAACTGGAGGCCCCCTGTGGGTCCAGATCCCAGAGCAAGGTCCTCAGATTGTCCCGGCTGGCCAGGTAAGCGGTGTTGACCGCAGCGGCGGTCTTTCCAACCCCGCCCTTGGGGCTGTAGAAGGCGATGATTCTCATCCTGTGCGGCTCCTGCCGTGTTCCATGTCAGTAAACACTACAGGATAACAGCGACCCAGGGGCTATTCATGAAGCTTTTATGACAACCAGCAAGCGACGACTGGCACTAACTGTCCGGGATAGGAGGGTATGAAAGGCTTTCGTAAAACCACTTTCAAGCGGCTTTGCGAAAGCCCTCCGACCGAACCGTCTTGTCCCGGCTGCGCTTGTATTTGGTTTTGTCCTCAACCACACGCATCTGGTATTTTGGCGTTCTCAATTCACGTTGCACAGCACTATGCTGCGTGGCTTTCGCCCGTTTTCTGGCCATGTCACAGTCTCCTCTTCTGGCCGGTGTTTTGTGGCGGCTAGTATAACATCTTCGGATTCAGCAAGAGCGTAAGCAATGACACTCACTGTCTGGCTGACCTTTCTGGTCGCAGCTGTTTTTATCAGTATTTCGCCTGGCGCCGGCGCGGTGAATTCCATGAGCAGCGGGCTTCGCTACGGGGTGCGTAAATCTCTGCCCACCATTGCCGGTCAGCAATTCGGTTACGGCGCACAGATCGTGCTGGTAGGCGCCGGGCTGGGCGCAATCGTCGCCTCCTCCAATACTGCTTTGGCAGTGATCAAATGGATTGGCGTGGTTTACCTTATCTGGCTCGGCATCCAGAAATGGAGGGAGCCACCTATTGAAGCATCCCGGGCGGACCTCTCCGCGTTCAGTCCAAGACAACAGTTCTGGAACGGAGCTCTGGTAAACCTCACCAACCCGAAGGCCACCATCTTCCTGATTGCCCTGTTCCCTCAGTTTCTGGTGGCGGGCGCGCCCCACGGCCCTCAACTGGCCACCATGGGGGCCACGCTGATCTTTGTCGATATCCTGGTGATGGTAGGCTATGCCATTCTCGCCAGCCAGCTGTTCCGGTTCATGACCACCCCTGCGCGCCAGCGGCAAATGAACCGGGTTTTTGGTGGCCTGTTCGTGACCGCAGCGGTGGCCCTGGCCAGTTTCAAGAGAGCCTGAATTGCCACTGGCTGATAGGTAGTTCTGTGTAATTGTGCGGCCACTGCGATTGCCGTCAAATACTCCGACATCAACCTGGGAGCCAACAACGTGCTGATTGCTTCTCTCGCCATTCTTGCCGGTCTTGCCCTTCTGGTCTGGAGTGCAGACCGCTTTGTTGAGGGCTCCGCCGCTGCGGCCGGCCACTTCGGAATGCCACCATTGCTGATCGGTATGGTGGTGGTTGGCTTTGGCACCTCGGCACCGGAGATGGTGGTTTCCGCGCTGGCGGCCTCTCAGGACAACCCGGGACTGGCGCTGGGTAATGCCTATGGTTCCAACATCACCAACATCGCCCTGATTCTGGGTATCACCGCCGTGATCGCCCCGATTGCCGTGCACTCTCAGGTGATGCGCAAGGAACTGCCGATTCTGGCCCTGGTTACCCTGGCGGCGGCCTGGCTGCTGTTTGATGGCGAACTCAGCCGGCTGGATGCGGCCGGCCTGCTGGTGCTGTTTGCCCTGTTACTGGGCTGGAGCATCTGGTCTGGCATGAGAAAAACCGATGATGCCTTCGCCACCGAAATGGATGCCGAGCTTGCCGCTCATCCCATGCCCATTCGCAAGGCGATTCTCTGGCTGGTGGTGGGGCTGGTTCTGCTGATTATCAGCTCCCACGTTCTGGTTTGGGGGGCGGTCGACCTAGCCACTCGCTTTGGCGTCAGTGACCTTGTGATCGGCCTGACCATTGTGGCTATTGGCACGTCCCTGCCGGAACTGGCCTCTTCAATCATTGCGGCCCGCAAGGGCGAGCATGATCTGGCTTTGGGTAATATTCTGGGCTCCAACCTGTTCAACACCCTGGCCGTGGTCGGTATTGCCGGCTCCATTGCCCCCATGGCGGTGGCCAATGAAGTCTTGATCAGGGATATTCCAGTGATGGTGGGCCTGACCCTCGCCCTGTTTGTGCTAGGCTATGGATTTCGCGGGCCCGGGCGTATCAATCGTGTGGAAGGTGTTGGGCTGCTGGCCATCTTCGTGGGCTATACGGCCTACCTGCTAAGCACCACCTTTTAAGAGAGCAGTCCCGGGGTCAGCAACCATTCACTGACTCCCGGATACTGCTCCAGGTCCAGGACAAACTCCTGACCACGTGCCGCGCACTTTAAGCGGCAGTATTCCCCGGAATCCTCCAGGCGCCAGCGTTCCGGATTGTGGTGATAACTCAGGGACGACTTACCAGGTTGGGGCATGAAGGCTGCCGGCAATCGCCACTCCGTGACCTTTGCAGCTCCGGGCGCGGTCAGCCGGTGTTGGTCTGACAAAGCCTGCACGGCTCCAGCAGCTGGCAAATCCTCACGCAAGCCTGGAATCTGAAGCCTGTCGCCGCTGACATAGAGACAGTTCCGTACTGATCGCTCGCCATGCAGATGTGGATGATAGCGCGCCCACTCCGGTACTGACGGCACGTCACCCAGAGGCCAGACGTCTGCCACCTGCAACCAGCCCCAGACAGCGTGAAACGGTCGGCTACCTGGCACAAAGCGCCATCGTTTACGATAACGTTCCACCGGTCGGAACAGCGCAAAAAACAGAAAAAGATCACCAGGACCAATGCAATGATTGGCCAGGTGCGCCTGGGCCGAACTGTGCTGGCCAAGCACCGGGCGCCAGCCTGGCAGCCGGGGATAGGCACTTTCGATAACATCGGGATCCAGATGCGCACCACGTCTGGAAAACGCCTGCTGCCCGGTAAGCTGCGACACCAGCGAACCAATGCTTTCTCCGTGGCGCCGGACCTGGCTATAGCGAATGGGCGACTGGTCGTCCGGAATGGGCAGCGCCAGGCAGCTGCCATCCGGGAAGACCGGATTGGGACAGCCACCTGCGGAACTGTCGAAGCCTTTTCTGCTGAGGATCAGTTTCATAGCCGAGCATTATTGACCAAAGCGGCGCAAACAAAAAAGGCCCGTCGGCGTTTGCCGGCAGGCCTTAAGATTCTGCTGCGCGGAAGTTACCGCACCGCGTTCACCACTTCGTCCACTTGCAGCCGTACGCTCTGCAAGCCGCCACCGGACAGGTACCAGAGGCCTGGGTTAAGCACCACGACTTCGGCAGACACACCCGCCTCGGCCAACGAAGCTTTCAACGTCTCCGGCGCCAGCGGTTCAGCCCCGATCGCGGCGCTGCGATCAACCACCAGCAGGGTATCCGGCGCCATTTGCGCGAGAACGTCGGCCGTCACCGGATAGAAGGTACGCTCTCCACGCATCACCGGCTGCACACTGTCTGGTACAGCCGCTGGCGTCAATGCCAACAGTTCGTAGACTAATGCTTCCTGCCGGAGTGAAAAGTTACCGTTATTATGGGTCACCACGGTAACGGTACCTGCGTCAGCCAACGTCGCCTTTTGCGCCTCGACGTGCTGCCAGAGCGCGTCCAGCTCTGCGCCAGCCGCCTCTTCAAGGCCGTAGTAGCCAGCCAGGCTGAGCACACGGTCATTCACCGCTGCCTGAAGACCATCCCCCTCCAGCGTGACATCACGTACTGGAGCCACCTTCGCAAAGGACGTAAGGGCTTCCGCCCCCTGGCGCCCGGTCATCAGTACCAATCCTGGTTTCAGGTCAGTGGCCAATGCCAGGTCGGGTGTCTTGAGACCACCTGCATCCGGCAGCCTTGCGCCCAGGTCCGCCAGGTAATCCGGCAGGCTCTGGTGCGGAATGGCCACAACCTTTTCTTCCAGACCCAGCTCCAGCAAGGTGTCCAGTGCACCGTGATCGTAGCTGATCACGGTTGGGCCGGTTACTTCCGTCGTGGTCGCGCATCCGGTCAGGGTCATGCCAGCCAGAGCAAAAGCCATAATCCGTTTCATTGAAGTCATGGTTACTATCCTCAGAAGTCGACCGCCAGGCCAAGGTTCAGGCGACGGCCATCCAGCACCACGCCATAGTCATCATTGGTGATTTCTTTATCAGCCAGGTTGTACAGACCCGCGGTCACCCGGGCAGAATCGGTCAGTTGATAAAGCAAGCCGGCATCCATCAGCGTGTAACCCGGCGTGCCATCTGACATGCTACGGCGGCCAAGGTAATCGCTGGTTTCACCACGATAGTTGGCCTGGAACCAAAGATTCAGCCGGTTATTCGCTTGCCAGTCCAGGTTGGCGTTAGCCATGTGCTCAGGAATTTTGTTCAGCGGTTCGCCTTTGTACTCGCCGGTCTTCTGTTCAGAATCGGTGTAGGTGTAGCTGGAATTCAGAGTGACCGAGTCGGTCAGCCGGTAATCCAGCGTCAGTTCGACGCCTCGCATTTCGGCTTCGTCGATGTTGGCCCGGGTACTCAGGAACAGGTAGTCGTTGCCCTGAAAGCTGCAGGTCCAGGTGGCCGGGTCATCGCGATCCCCACTGGGAGACTCACAAAGCCGGTCCTCGGCAATCTTGTCTTTGAAATCGGTCTGGAACAGCATCACGCTGGCGTTCAGTCCCATGGCCCGGCTATCAAACACCATACCCGCCTCGTAGCTGATACTGGATTCCGGATCCAGTTCCGGGTTGCCGATGATCAATGCCCGTGGATGCGGCGCAGGTGAGCCACCGCCGCCAGTGCCGCGGCCGAAGCCTTCGGTCACATCGGCCAGACCCGGCTGACGATACCCGGTAGACACCCCACCCTTGAGGGTCAGCTCTGGCGTCAGATCGTAAAGTGCGTAAACCCTTGGTGAAAACTCACCACCAAACAGCTCATCGTCGTTGTAGCGCAGCCCTGTGGTCACCGACAACTTCTCGGTCAGCCCCCACTCCACTTCTGAGTACACCGCAGCGATCCAGCGATCAACACTGCGTACGGCGCCTGGAATGTTGGATGTCAGCAAACCATTGGTTTCGTCGGTCAGCTTTTCCTTCTTGTACTGGCCACCCACTGTCAGCACATGGTCGCCCCAGAACCGTGTAGCCTGGGTATCCAGCATGGATACTTTCTCTTTCTTGGTCTGATCCTGTACCCGCTCGGACAGGTCGTGCTGGATAAAGCTCCGGGTCAACCAATCGCCATAGTTGCCGGCGTGAGACAGCACGTATACATCTTTGTCGTAGATGTAGTTTGAGCCGGTTTCATCCTCTGCGACACTCTTGCCGGGTGTGCTGGTCTCTTCCAGACGGGAGCTGTCGTAACTCAGGGCAAATTCGTTGCGACTATCCGGAGTCAGAATCAGCTTGGCGCCACCCTGCTTGCGCTTGCTTTCCGGGGTACTGCGTGCGGAGTCATCGGCACCGGCAAAATCGCTCTCATCGTCACCCCCCCAGGCGGCATTCACTTCGGCACTGAGCAGATCCTCCACCAGTGCGCCGCCGGCAAACAGGCTGGTCTGCCGGCTGTCGTTGCTGACATCGTTCAGGGATTTGGTGTACTCGGATGAGATAGTGCCCGCCCATTCACCACGGTTTTTGCGGGTGATGATGTTGATGACGCCGCCCATGGCTTCAGAACCGTACAGCGACGACATCGGGCCACGGATGACTTCAACCCGCTCGATCATGGAAATGGGCGGCAGAGCAATCTGCTTGCCACCGTCCTGGCCGTTGGTGTTTACCGAACGCCCCGCTGAGACCGGCCGGCCGTCGACCAGATAAAGCGTGTAACTGTCATGCATCCCCCGAATGCTGATGTCCTGCGCACCACCGCCACCGGTTACGTACACTCCCGGGATGTTATTCACCGCATCGACAATACTCTTGTAGGACTTCTTCGCCAGCTCCTCGCCAGAGATCACCGAAATACTGGCAGGCGCATCCGAGATGTTCTGCTCGAAACCAGCCGCAGTCACCACAATTTCACCCAGCTCAACGGGCTCAGTCTGGGCCAGGCTCGCGGTGCTGGCACTGGCCAGGGCAACTGCTGACGCCAGCAAAGGAAAACGACGGCGCATGAATAACTCCTTGTGTTGTGCAACGTTCACGATGTATCAGTTTTCGCATTTGCGAATCATTATCAGTGGCGTGAACATTAACACAACGCAAGGGTTCAGGTGTTGGAATGATGCGTTCCGCTTTTCGGAACAGCCTGTGTGGCAGTTCCAGCACCCCCCGTCCATTCCTCCGGGATACAGCTTCGTAAATGAGCAATAAAGGCCCGCACCCGACGGGGAAGAACACCATGAGGATAAAGCAAGGTTACTGGTAGGTCGGGTCCATACCAGTCCGGTAAACAGGACTGAAAGCTACCGGGGTGAGCCGTCAGCCGGCGCTCTACCAGCCAGGCCGGCATCAACCCCAGGCCGCGGCCCGCTGCAATGGCGTCACCCTGTACATTGAACTGATCCACGGTAAACCGGCGATCCGGTAGCGACAGCGGAAAATTGCCCTGGCGGGAGTGATGCAGTATCACCCCGGTGTCTGCCATACCCAGCAGATCCACCCAGGGATGATGGGCAAGCTCTCCCGGTGAAGCCGGCTTGCCGTGCTGCCGGAAATAGGCCGGGCTACCGAAAATACCCTGTTTGAGCACACCGAGCACCTCGTGGCGCAGCGCTGTCTCACCGGCCTCGCCCAGCCAGATACACACACCGTCCTCGACCGCTTCCGGCAGGTTCCTCTGGGTGTGAATCGCAACACGAAGGTCGTCATGGTCAGCCATAAAGGACTCAACCACCCCGGAAAACCAGCCACGCACAAAAGATTCGTGACAACGCAATTCCAGCTTGCCGGTTACCTCGGCTTTGAGTTCGTCCAGTGCCTCCCGCCCCTGCACCACCAACTCGAGAATGTCGTTGCAATAGCGGTAGAACACACGCCCGGCATCGTTCGGCACGATCTTCCGGGATTGCCTCAACAGCAGTGGCTGCCCCACATTCTCCTCCAGTTGCCGAATCCGGCGGCTGAGAGTGGACTTGGGTAGTCCCAGATCCAGGGTACTGGCGGTCAGGCTGCCAGTACGCACCACGGACACAAAGGCCTCCAGCTCCTGCAAGTCATACATGATTTGGTTCCATTATTTGCAACTGACCGTTCCAATTTATCACTTTAAAACCTTAACGAGAACCATTATCATTATTTTCCATTAAAATTTGCAAGCTATCTAACACCCCGCTGCCGGAGCGCACTGACCATGACATGCCGCACTCACCCCCCTAAACAGACGCTTCTCCGTTCCATTGCCGTACTGGCTCTCTCCGCCATGGGCGTGGGTGCCAGTCTCGCGGATACCCGGTCTGTGGAAACGGCCTATGGCCCGGTAACGGTCAACGGCCAGCCAGAGCGAGTAGTCACACTGTATGAGGGTGCCCTGGACACGACACTGGCCGTAGATGCCAACCCAGTGGGCGCAGTGATTACCCGTGGCGGCAGCGACGTTGCCGATTACATCAAGTCCCGGGCGGGTGATATCGCTATTGTGGGCGCTCCGGCCGAAACCAATATTGAAGCGGTTATCTCCGTCCGGCCCGATCTGATTCTGGCGGCGCCACGCACCAATGAGCAGCAATACCAGTTGCTGTCGCGGATTGCGCCGGTGATCGTGTCAGATGTTCCCATGTTCCAATCAGACAGCTGGGAACGGGAAACCCGCCTGTTCGCCAAAGCCCTGGGGCGGGAAGAAGCCGCTGAGCAGGTGATTGCCCAAGTCGAATCACGCATTGCCGAAGTTGCCGCCCTTGTGGAGGCCCGCATCCCGGAAGCCCAGCGAGATGCCACCCTGGTTCGCTGGATGCCCCAGGGCCCCCTGGTGATGGCGGAAGGCCTGTTCTCGGCCTCGATTCTTCAGGCAGTAGGCTTCCGGATAGATGACAATGATCTGGTTAAAGAAGGTCGCCCCCATAGCGAACCACTGAGCCTGGAGAACCTGTCCAGCATGGATCAAAGCTGGGTATTCCTGGCGACACTGAATGCAGATGGCGATAAAGCACTGGAGGCAGCCCGCCAATCCCCGGCCTTTGCCCGCCTGGATGCGGTTGAACACGACCGGGTGATCACCGTCAGCGGGCAACTCTGGACCAGCGCTACCGGACCTCTGGCGGTACTGGCCATTCTTGATGACATCGAAGCTGCGGTCACGGCCATTCAGCCCTGAAGCGCCCAATGTTAAACGCTCTATCCCCGACTAGCGTGGTTGCGTCTCGCGCTTTTTTCCCGCCGCTTCTGGCTGCGGGATTTTTATTGTTGCTGGTGGTACTGGCCAGCCTGCTCTATGGCGCCGGCCCGGTGTCTGCCAGCGATGCCATTGCGGCGCTGATGGCCAATGGCACTGAGGAAGCCTGGTTTGTGGTCACCGAACTTCGGCTACCCCGCACCATCATTGCCCTGGTCACCGGCCTCGCACTGGGCCTGGCTGGTGCCCTGCTCCAGTCCATGACCCGCAATCCGCTCGCCGAGCCTGGCTTGCTGGGCGTCAGCGCTGGCAGTGGCTTTGCAGTGGCCCTGGCCATCCTCTTGGGAGCCACCACAGCCACACTCACCACTCTGGTCGCCCAGCTCGGGGCGCTGGCCGGCTGCGCCCTGGTGATCGCCGCCACCCGGGTGCAGGGGCTGGGCAATGATCCTGTGCGCCTGGTATTGGCCGGGGCCACCCTGACCGGACTGCTGCTGGCGCTGACCTCCATGTTGATGTTGATAGACCAGCGAGCCGCCGATGAGATTCGCTTCTGGATTACCGGCAGCGTGGCCGGCAAACCCTTATCCATACTTTGGGCAACGCTTCCTTCCATCACACTCGCGCTGGTTCTGATGGCTACCGTGGCACGACCACTGGCAGCCATGGCCCTGGGCGAAAAGGCGGCCGTTGGGCTGGGACATCACCCGGGGCGAATCCGTTTCCTGATCACCCTCACGGTTGCTCTTCTGGTGGGCTCGGCAACGGCCCTGGCCGGGCCGCTGATCTTTGTGGGGCTGGTGGTGCCGTTTATTGCCCGGGCCTTTTCTGGCCCGGATATCCGCAAGACCCTCTGGCTGTGTGTGCCTGTTGGCCCTGCCGTGGTATTGGGTGCCGACGTGGTTTCCCGGTTGATTGCCGCGCCCGCCGAAATGCCTCTGGGGGTGGTTACCGCTCTGATTGGCGCTCCGGTGCTGCTGGCCATTGTCCGGGCCGGCCGGATGCCTTCGCTATGACCGCAGGATTCGCCATGCCGGACAAACGTAACGCTCTGGTTAATACCGCCCTGCTCGGGCTGTTAGTCCTGGCAACCATCATCTCGCTGGCCACCGGTACCGTG
Organism: Marinobacter sp. tcs-11; assembly: GCF_002049515.1. Lineage (NCBI taxonomy): Bacteria > Pseudomonadati > Pseudomonadota > Gammaproteobacteria > Pseudomonadales > Marinobacteraceae > Marinobacter > Marinobacter sp. tcs-11. Next base: position 32,622 of record NZ_LLYU01000021.1, read on the forward strand.
CAGGTTTCCCTGTTCGATACCCTCAGGGCATTAGCCGGTAACGCAGACCCAATAACCGATTTCGTGATCAACGAGCTTCGTCTGAGCCGGGTAATTGCGGGACTACTGAGTGGCGCGGCGCTGGCCATGGCCGGATGCCTGATGCAGACCCTGGCCCGTAACCGTCTGGCGACACCGGGCATTATCGGCATCGATAACGCGGCTACCGCCTTTGCCGTCGCGTCGGTAGTGGGTGTGGGGCTATCGCTGGCGCCATCAGCCATGGCTCTGGCCGGAGCGGCAGCCGCCACGGCGATCGCCTTTGGTCTGGCGGGCGCCAATGGTACCCGCGGCTATCGCTTTATCGTCGCCGGAATTGGCATTGGCGCCATCGCGGGCGCTGTTACCCAGGTAATGCTCAGTCGGGTGGCGATTGATGCCGCCAATGCGGCCTATCCCTGGACCGTGGGCAGTCTGAATGCCCGTTCCGGCCAGAGTGTGCTGGTACTCGGAATGGGCCTTGCGGCCGGCTACCTGGTTCTTATGAGTCTCAGCCGGGCCCTCAATACCTTGCAGTTCACGGATGCGGTGGCCATTGCCCTGGGCACCCGACTGAAAGCCACCCGCATAATCGGCCTGGGTTTGTCGGTGATGCTCACGGGCCTGGCAGTATCGGTCTGCGGGCCGGTTGGCCTGATTGCCCTGCTGGCGCCGGAGCTTGCCCGGGCCCTGTGCCGCCCGGGCAAGGTTCCGCTCACGGCTGCGGCCCTGGCGGGCGCCAGCTTCATGCTGATTGCCGACCTGTTAGGCCGCACGCTGTTTGCGCCGCTGGAAATTCCGGTAGGCATCATTACCGCCATCGTCGGCAGCCCTTACCTGCTCTGGATACTGCTGAGACCTTCGCCACGGAGCCTGACATGAGCCAACCCCAAACCGCGACCCTTGCCGCCGACGACATCACCCTGGCGCACCGTCAGTTTGTGGTAGCGGAGAATCTGAGCCTTCATCTGCCAACGGCCCAGGTCACCGCCATCGTGGGCCCCAACGGCTGCGGAAAATCCACCTTGCTGAATGGTCTGGCCCGGATTCATACGCCCAAGGGCGGCTCGGTGCTTCTTGACGGCAAGGATATCCATCGCCTGCCGTCCAAAGAAGTCGCCCGGAAACTGGCCCTGCTACCCCAGGACAACACCGCCCCGGAAGGTCTCACCGTTGCCGACCTGGTACGCTTTGGCCGCCAGCCTCATCAGGGCTGGATGACACAGTGGTCGAAAGAAGACCAACGGGCCTTCGATCAGGCGATACAGGCCGCCGATGTTGCCGGATTGGCTGACCGTGCACTGGACACCCTCTCTGGCGGGCAACGACAGCGGGCCTGGATTGCCATGGCGGTGGCCCAGCAAACGCCGCTGTTGCTGCTGGATGAGCCCACGTCGGCTCTGGATCTGGGTCACCAGATTGAGGTGTTTGAGTTAATCCGGGCGCTGAGCGGACAAGGCAAGACCATCGCCATGGTGGTGCACGACCTGGCCAGTGCCTGTCGCTATGCGGACCATATGGTGGCCATGAAAAATGGAACCATTATTGAGGAGGGCGCTCCGGCGGAGATTGTCTCACCGGAGCTGGTGCAGGAACTCTACGGCGTCAGCTGCGATCTGATTCACGACCCGGCCACCGGTAGCCCGTTACTGGTCAACGTGCGCCGCAATCCCTGAGCGGTATCAGGCCTGGGCTTCGGCCCTGGCCTTTTCCCGGGCAATAGCGGCTGGCGCTCCGGCCGCCAGCACCACCGCACCAGCCGAGCAGGCCAGCATGCTCAGCACGATGGGCAGCAGCGCATCACCTCCGAAGGCCGATGACAGCGCACTGATCCCTCCGGCCAGGGTGAATTGAGAGGCGCCCAGCATAGCGGCGGCGGTTCCGCCCAGATGCGGAAAGAACTCCAGCGCATTGGCCATGTTGTTAGGCACGATCCCGCCCTGACAGCCAATGGCGCCAATGATGAACAACGCCACCGCCCAGAACGGGCCGTCCAGAATTACCACGGTAACCAGCCCGACCAGCATCAGGAACTGCAGCATGACCTGTACCCGCAACAGGATTACCGATGGGAAACGTCGCAACAGCGGCCGGTTGACCAGATTCAGCACCGCCATCAATCCGATATTGGCCGCGAACAGCATGGAGAAACTGGCGTTCGACAGACCGAACCACTCCTGGTAGATAAACGACGAGTGGGTAATGAACAGCAGCATGGTGCTGAAGCACATCACCTGAATACCGATAAAGCGCATGGTTGTGCTGTGGCGAAGCACCAGCAGGTAGTTGGTCACCAGAGTTTTCACCGGCGTCGTGGCCTGGGGCCTGGGTTTCAACCTGGGAAACAGGGCAATTTGCAGCACGACCGCCAGCAAGAGCGCGTAGCCGGCCAGAAATACGAAGATCCAGTGCCAATCGCCGAGCGCGAGCATCAACGCACCGAGTGAAGGTGCCGCAGCCGGGGCAATAAACATGATCAGGCCAATCAGGCCGAACAGGCGCGCGGCTTCCTGTCCGCCCACCTGGTCCCGGACAATCGCCGGCACCGAGACCGCACAGAAAGCACCGCCGATGCCCTGCACGATCCGCCAGCCCACCAACTCCGCCAGGGTATCAGCACCAGCAATCATCATCGCGGCAATGGCGAAAATGGTCAGTCCAACGAAAAGTATCAGCTTGCGACCATAGCGATCCGACAAAGGCCCGCCCACCAGCTGGGCGAGACCAAGGGTGGCGACATAGGCACTCAGAGTCAGGCCCACATCCGCGTGGGGAATACCAAATCCGTCGGCAATATCGGGGAACGCTGGCAAATACGCATCCAGAGCCAGAGGCCCCAGGGCGACGGTCATACCAAGTAATAACGCGAGCTGAAAATGAGACAAGGGCTACCTCCGCTGACTAGGTAGATAGCTAACAATAATCAAGGAGAAACCACAATGCGCGGTTTCCGAAGCCCGGGCAGAACTCAGCTACTCAGGCCTAATCGAGCACGCACTCCCGGCTATAAAGCTGACTGAGCTTGCGTCGTTTCTGGCGCAGGCCATTGCCTCGATCATTGCTGTAGCCGGCTCGCAACTGGCCCTGAATCCGGTCCAGCTGCTTCCGATATTTCTCGCACTGTGCCGCCTGCTTTTTCGCCTCTCTGGCCTGGGCGTAGCGATCCGTGCTGCCGGGGGCCAGCAGGCGACTCACCTCGGCCCGGCTTTGCCGCACTCGGTCAGCCTGGCGGATGTTTTCGCCCATGGGGACGGTCACCGGTGGTTTCACCGAAACACTGGAATGTCGCAGCTGCCTGGGAGGCGTATCGGAAAAGTGAATGGACCCGTTGGCATCGGTCCAACGGTAGATTTCGGCAGTGACGGGCGCTGCCGCGGCAACGAAAAGCAGGCTCAGGGCCAGTCTCCTTGGCATGGGATCACATCCTGTGAAAGAGTTATCGCAACATTCCCGCTGCCATCACGGCAGCGGGACAGGCGCTGGGGACTATACCGAAAACCAGCGCCACTTTCAGGAACGGGTCAGCGGTCCAGCAACTCGATCCAGTGGTTCACCGGCACGTCTGCTTTGCTCTCCAGGTGCAACTGGCAGCCAATGTTGGCCGTGACAATCCGCACCGGGTTCTCCACCGTCAACGCCTTGAGCTTGTTATCCAGCAGCTTCTGGCTCATCTCCGGCTGGGTAATGGAATAGGTACCCGCCGAGCCACAGCACAGGTGCTTGTCTTTGGTGGCCGCCAGGTCGATTCCCGCTTTGGTGAGCACCTGCTCCACTACTCCATTCTGTTTCATGGCGTGCTGCAGGGTACACGGACAGTGGAACGCCACCTTGCCAGCCTGGGCACTGGCCTTCAGAGGCTCCAGGTCTTCCTTCAACAGGAACGCCCCGAGATCAGTGCACAGCTCGCTGACCTTCCTTGCCTTGTTGGCGTAGACCGGATCATCTTTCAGCAGATGGCCGTAATCCTGGACCATGGCACCACAACCTGACGCGGTCATGATGATGGCCTCGGCTCCGGCTTCAATGGCGGGCCACCAGGCATCGATGTTGCGGCGCATCTGTTCCAGACCGCGCTCATGTTCGGAAAGATGGTAGTTCACCGCGCCACAGCATCCGGCCTCGGGGGCTTCCACCATGGTCACGCCGAGCTTGTCCAGCACCCGGGCGGCGGCAGCGTTGGTATTGGGCGCAGCCGACGGCTGAACACAGCCGGCCAGGGCCAGAACCACACGGCTGTGGCTCGACGAGGGCCAGGGGCTTGCGTGCCGGCGGGGCGGCACCTTGGTGCGCAGTTTTTCCGGCAGGACCGGCCGGAAGGCCTGGCCCAGACGCAGCATCAACCCGAACAGCCGGCGATCCGGCAGGAAGCGGGTCAGCGCCCAGCGCAGCCATTTTTCCTGCGGCTTACGCGGCAGCTCTTTCTCCATCAAACCACGGCTGATATCCACCAGACGGCCATATTTCACGCCGGAGGGACAGGTGGTTTCACAGCTTCGACACGTCAGGCAGCGGTCGAGATGTTCACGGGTTTTCTCGGTCACTTCGCCGCCTTCCAGGAACATCTTCATCAGATAGATGCGGCCACGGGGCCCGTCCCGCTCGTCGTTCAGTTCCTGGTAGGTTGGGCAGGTTGCGGTGCAGAAACCGCAATGCACACAGGCCCTGAGGATCTCCTCCGCTTCCTGACCTTCGGGATCATTGGCAAATTGTTGAACCAGATTCGTTTGCATAATTACAACCAGCTATAGAGACGGCCAGGATTGAAAATGCCGTCGGGATCGAACGAGTGTTTCACGCGGCGCTGGATGGTTTTCAACGCCTCGGGTTGGCTTTGCATCACTTCGGCAGTGCGATCACCACCCCGGAACAGGCTGACCTGACCACCGGCAGCGCGAGCCAGTGGCTCCAGATCGCTGAGTGAGGCCTGGCCGCGATACCATCGCTGGGAGCCAACCCAGTCGATCATCCAGGGGCCGTCCAGCTTCGGCGTTCTGGCGGTGGAATCCAGGGAGAACCGCCAGAGAGGTGCTTCCGGATCGTCAAAGAAGCCGTGCCGCATGTCCTGAACCTCTCGCCAGAACTGGTCACCCTCAGCCATAACCTCGCCACCCCACTTCTCGGCGGTCGCCTCAACCGCTGATTTTGCACCGGCCAGGCGCAGGTACACCTTGCCATCGACCCAGCAGGCACCGGTGATGGGTTTGGGCTCACCGGCACGGCGGTTCATGTATTCCACCACCTCGTCCATGGCCATCTCCCGCACCAGGGTAACGGTGGCCGCCGGCTTCGGCATGACTTTCAGACTGATTTCGGTGATCACCCCGAGCGTTCCCATGGCGCCGGCCTGCAAACGGGAAACGTCATATCCCGCCACGTTTTTCATCACCTGGCCACCAAAACGCAGGTGTTCGCCCTTGCCGTTCAGCAGGCGAATACCCAGCACCTGATCCCTCACCGATCCCGCCCAGGGTCTGGCCGGGCCGGACAGGTTGCAGGCCATTGTGCCGCCGATGGTGGATGCGCGGCCAAAATGCGGCGGCTCAAAGTGCAGACACTGGCCCTGCTCCGCCAGCACCGCTTCAATTTCTTTCAGGGTGGTACCGGCACGTACCGTCAGCACCAGCTCTACCGGATGGTATTCCACCACACCAGTGTGCTCGGCCAGGCTCAGAATGCTGGCATCAGCATCGCTCTGGCGCCCCATAAAGGACTTGCTGCCGCCGCCGACAATGTTGAGTTTCTGCCCGTTACTGCGGGCCTTGAGCACCTGCTCCTGTATCGTTTGGATCTGATCAGCCATGGGCAGTGTCCGCCTCTTCGTGCTTGTGTTGCTTGTGCTCGATGGAGCGGTATTCCTGACAGAATTTCAGGGTGGGCACCCCTTTGCCCGGGTTCAGAATTCCGGTGGGGTCGAAGGCCGCTTTCACATCGTGGAACTGCTGCAGCTCGTCATCATTGAACTGCACCGCCATCTGGCGAATTTTCTCCACGCCCACGCCATGCTCACCGGTGATGCAGCCACCCACCTCCACACAGAGTTCCAGGATCTTGCTGCCGAACGCCTCGGTGCGCTCAAATTCGCCTGGCACGTTGGCATCAAACAGGATCAGCGGGTGCAGGTTGCCATCGCCCGCATGAAACACGTTCGCCACCCGCAGGCCGAACTCTTCTGACATCTTTTCCATTTCCAGCAATACCTTGGCCAGATAGCGACGCGGAATGGTGCCATCCATGCAGTAATAATCCGGCGAGATCCGCCCCACCGCCGGGAAGGCCGACTTGCGCCCTTTCCACAGCAGAGCCCGCTCTTCCTCGCTCTGTGAGGTGCGAATGGAGGTCGCGCCCAGCTTACCGAACAGCGCTTCGGCCTCTGCGATGTGTTCGTGCACTTCCTCTTCGGTGCCGTCCACTTCACACAGCAGCAGGGCCTTGGCATCCCGGGGATACCCGGCACCGCAGAAGTCATCGGCCGCGACAATGGCATGACCATCCATCATTTCCAGGCCACCGGGGATGATGCCGTGGGAAATCACGCCACCCACCGCGTCGCCCGCTTTCTCGATGCTGTCGAAGCCCGCCATGATCACCTGTGCCACTTCCGGCCTGGGCAGCAGTTTCACCTTCACCTCGGTGACCACGCCCAGCAGTCCTTCAGAGCCGGTGAGCAGCGCCAGCAGATCCATACCGTAGCTGTCCAGGCCATCGCTGCCGACCGTTACCCGGTCACCCTCGGCGGTGATCATTTCCACACTGAGGATGTTGTGCACGGTCAGGCCGTACTTCAGGCAGTGCACGCCACCGGAGTTTTCGGCCACGTTGCCGCCAATGGTGCAGGCGATCTGAGAGGAAGGATCCGGCCCGTAATAAAGGCCGTACTGTGCAGCCTCTTCGCTGATCGCCAGGTTACGGACACCCGGCTGCAGGCGTGCGGTGCGACCAATCGGATCAATGTTCAGAATTTGGTTAAACTTGGCCAGCGAGAGCACTACCCCTTCCTTATGCGGCATGGCACCGGCACACAAACCGGTACCGGCACCACGGGCCACCACCGGCACACCGTTTTCGTGGCAAATGCGCATGACCCGCTGCACCTGTTCCACGGTTTCCGGGAGCACCACCAGCATGGGCATTTCCCGGTACATGGCCAGGCCATCGCACTCATAAGGTTTCAGGGTTTCGTCATCGGTGATGACGAAGTCCGGGTCAATAAAGGCCCGGAACTGCTCCGCCAGCCGGGATTTGCTGATACGGGATTGAGTATTCATAAGAGACACCGGTTACTGGCGTTTGCTTTCAAAATGGTCGATGCCAGCCTGGGCACAGTCCATGTCCTGTTGTGGCGTGCCCGAGCTGAGACCGATACCGCCGACCACTTCACCGTCTACCATCACCGGCAGGCCACCGCCTACCGTGCTCAGGCGACCGCCCACTTCAGTATGTATACCGAAGGCGAGGTTGCCCGGCACGTTGGCGGCATTGTAGTCGTGGGTCGCTTTGCGCGCGGCCGCAGCGGTAAATGCCTTGTCCTGTGCGATGGTAACACTGGTCACTTTGCCCCCGTCCATACGCTCAAAGGCGATCAGCGTGCCGGACTCGTCCACCACTGCGATGCACATGGGCACGCCGATTTCACGGGCCTTGGCCGCCGCACCCTCAATCAGGATGCGTGCATCAGACAGGTCGAGACGATGAATGGTCAACATAACGATTTACTCCTCTTGGTTAGCCATAAGCGAGATTGGGCAGCCAGGTAGTGATGGCCGGGAACACAATGCACAGGAATACGCCCAGGGCCTGGATGGCCAGGAACACCAGGGATGACTTGAAGATGGTGCCCATGGAAATTTCCGGCGGGCACACGCCGCGGATATAGAACAGCGCATAGCCGAAGGGCGGGCTCAGGAACGACATCTGCATATTCACCAGATACAACACCCCGAACCACAGCACCACGTCGTCACCAGACACGCCCGGCAGGCCGAACAGACCCGGGAACTCCAGGGCTTCCACAATGGGGATAAAGATAGGCACCGCCAGCAGCAGGATGCCGACCCAGTCCAGGAACATGCCCAGTACCACCAGCAAGACCATCAGCAGGAACAGGATGCCGTAGGCCGGCAGGCCGGTGCCCAGAATGGATTCGGTAATAAAGTCCTGACCACCCTGGAGAATGTAGAAACCTACAAACACCGAGGCACCAAACATGATCCATAGCACCATGGCGGAAGCCTTGGCGGTGGTGACCGAAGCATCCCGCAGAGTCGCGATGGTGAACACCTTGTGTTTCATCGCCACAAGAATGGCGCCAAAGGAGCCGATGCCGGCCGCCTCAACTGGTGTGGCAATGCCGCCAAAGAGCAGGCCAAGCACCAGGAACACCAGAATGAGAGGCGCAATCAGGTCTTTCAGAAGCAGCAGCTTGTCTTTCAGGCCGATGCGTTCCTCCTTGGGAATCGGAGGCCCTAGTTCGGGGTTCAGCTTCGCCCGGATCCAGACATAGAACACATACAGGCTGGATAGCAGAACGCCAGGAATCACCGACCCCAGATACAGTTCACCCACCGATTGCTGGGCAACCACGGCATAGAGGATCGCCAGAATCGAGGGCGGAATGAGAATACCCAGGGTACCGCCCGCCATGATGGAGCCGAGGGCGATCTTGTGGTCGTAACCCCGTTTGAGCATGGCCGGCAGGGCAATGATCCCCATGGTCACGACCGCCGCACCGATAACCCCGACCATCGCTGCTAGAATGGTCGAGGCCACAATGGTGGCAATGGCCAGGCCGCCGCCAACACCACCCATCCACTTGTAGACGACATTGAACATTTCTTCGATGAGGCCGGCCCGTTCCAGCATCGCCGCCATGAAGATGAACAGCGGAATAGCGGCCAGATCGGAGTTGGTCATCATCGGGAAGATGCGGCTGGGGATGATGTTCAGCATCAGCGAGTCGCCCACCAGATAAATGAAGGCAACCCCAAGACCACCGGTAACAAACGCCAGTGGCAGACCCATCATCAAAGCCACCAACAGGGAGCCGAACATCAGGTAGGTGAGCGGTCCGATGTTCACATCGGCCAGGCTTCCGGCCAGCTTGAACAGGAATTTCTCATCGCTGAACGGGTCGTAGAACAGAATGTTGACGAACTCGACAAACATCACAAAGGCCAGCGCAGCGGTGGCCAGAATCATCAGCCAGGTGCCAAGCTTGCCTTTGAGGTTGCCCTGGCCCGGATTGTTCACTGTAGTGGTAGTCATGCGTGTTGCTCCCGGCCAAGCTTGACGAACAGGGCAATGTCCTTGATCAGTTTGGACAGGCCCGCCAAGGTAAGTAGAACAGCCCCCAGCAGCATCATGGCCTTGACCGGCCAGTACTGGATGCCCCAGGTCTCGACGGTACGTTCATCCATCGAGTAGGAGTTCTGGAAAAAGGTCCAGGAGGTAATCACCAGCGCCAACGCAAACATGAAGAAGAACATGGAGGTGAAGATATCCATGCCAATCCGGCCCCGCACAGGCAACAGGTTATAGATCACATCGACCCGCACATGGGCGCCATGCAGCAGGGCAAACGCGCCCGCCAGCAGGTACTGCATACCGAACAGCAGAAAGCTGGCCTCATGCACCCAGATGGTCGGCATATTGAAGATGTAGCGCATAACCACTTCAAAAAAGTAGAAAACAACGGCGTTTACGGTCCAGAAGGAAATAAACACGCCAGATTTTTCGCTGATCCAGTCGATAATCCGGGTAAACCAGTTCGCGTAATCCGACTCGATGGTTTTCGACATTTCGGCTTCGATCTGCTGAAGCTTCTCGTTTGCCAGGGCATTCTTGTCAATCGCCTGCACGCCACGGCTACTGGACCAACGGTCCCACGCCATCATCAGCAGCGGCATTACCGCCAGCCAACCCCAGTAGAACCAGTGCGGCAGCACAAAGCCAAAGTTGCTCAGATCAGACATACTGTCCTCACGTCAGTGACAACGCGGGGAAGGGAGAGAGCGCCCTGAACCAAGGCTTCCCTGCCCTTCCCCGCTTTTTTGATTGTTGTTGGTAGTGCCGGTTTACTTGCCAGCCGCCTTGAGGTCTTCCTCGGTGACGTAGCCCACGGTGTCGTTCATCATGTACTCGAGCTGCATATCGAAGATGGCCTTGGCATCCTCGTTCTTGTTCGCCCAGTTGTACCAGATGGGAATTGCCGCGCGACGGAACTCCTGCAGATCCTGCTGGCTCAGACGCGTGACGGTGTCTCCATCCGCCTTGAACTTCTCCATGGCTTCGATGTTGCGCTTCTGGATGGTCAGGTAGTGCTTCTGGGAGTAATTGCGCACCTCTTCCTCAACCAGCTGCTGCAGCTTGGGATCCAGGGCGTTCCAGGCACGCAGGTTCACCGTCAGGTCCATCAGATCCACCGGCTGGTAAATAGACATCACCCCTGGAGGCCCGAACAGGATGTAATCGGTCACCTGCGAGAAGCCCAGCTCATAGTTCACCGCCGGGCCCACGTAGTCCGCCGCATCGATGGTGCCCTTTTCCAGAGCCGGGAAGATGTCGGAACCCGGCAGGCTGACAGTGGATACCCCGAACTGCTGGAATACCTCAGCCACCATGCCGCCAGGCACCCGGATCTTCATGCCCTTGAGATCCGCCAGGCTGTTCACCGGCTTCTTGGAATGAATGATGTTGGCGTCGTGCTGAATCGGGCCCACGTAGAACAGCCCGTACTTTTTGTAGATCTCCCGGGTTTTCTCCAGCATGCCCAGGGAATAGAACATGGTGTCCCACTGGTGAGGCTGGTCCGGGCCGGCCGGGTAAGAGGACAGGAACACCGAGGCCGGGATCTTGCCTGACCAGTACAGGGTAAACGGGTTCATCCCCTGCAGTACGCCATTACGTACCGCATCAAACAGCGCGTTGTTGTCGGCCGCGACCGCCTTTGCGGGGTACGGCCTGAAAATAAGTTCTCCGCCGGATTTTTCCTTGATGCTGTTGCACCATTCCTCGAACAGGTCATAGCCAACCGTGCCCGCATCCCACACCGACTGAATTTTCCAGGTAGTCGCGGCCTGGGCCTGACCGGCGCCCAGTGTCAGCGCGCCTGCCAGGGCTGCACCAACCGCCATTTTTTTGAGAAAACTCCGGCGTGGTGGGTTTGCGTCTGAATCACAATGCTTGTCGTTGTTATCATTGATGTTCATCGAAACATCTCCGTTCACTTTGTTGTTATGCAGAGGTAATCCAACACCAGCAAATGCCAGCATTAAAAAGATATTCGTAGGCAGGTGCGGTTTAGTCCAGAGAATTGCCAACTGGTCAGACCAGTTTTTAATTGCGGCAAAATGGACGAATTCGGTGCTATAGGCCATAGTTAGCGGTCTGGAGGGCAACACTCGAGAAGGACTTCCTGATCACTTGAACAACAGCAACTGGTCTGACCAGCAAGACCCGTCAGGTAGAAAACATGGGGATATCGCAGGAAATTTCCTTCAGGCTAGAGCGGCTGATTCTCGACGGCGGCCTGGCACCGGGGCAGAAGATACCCTCGGAGCGCCAGCTTTCGACCAGACTGGGGGTTTCCCGGGCCATCATTCGTGAAGCATTGCATGAACTCCAGGGGCGGGGCGTCATCGAAACCCAGCATGGACGGGGATCTTTTGTTGCCAGCATTGTCCCGAACACAGACGATCTGGAAGACAACAGCCCGTTGATGCACCTGTTTGCCGGCCACCCCCGCACCCTTTATGACCTGCTGGAAGTGCGCGAACAGCTGGAAGGCCAGGCGGCCGAACTTGCAGCCCAGCGCGCCACCCGAGGTGATCTACACCGGATTACCAAAGCCTACCGTGCCCTGGAAGACACCGACCCGCTCAGCAACGCCAAACCCGACCACGGTTTTCACCAGGCTATAATTGAAGCATCTCATAACCCGGTACTGGTACATGTGCTCAATGGTCTGAAAAACATGATGCTGCTGACCGTGCATGCCTCCGTTGCCAACCTGAATCCAAGGGCGGAGATGCGCCAGTTAATCATGAAGCAGCACAAGCAGATCTATCAGGCCATTATGGCGGGCAAGGCCACAACCGCCCGCAAGGTGGCCATGGCCCACGTACGTTTTGTTCAGGATTCATTGAGAAGCCTGGAAAACCAGGGGGCAGAGGTCATTCGAGTCTCACTCGAGTCCAACAACTTTCACGAAAACCCAACAAAGCGGTATTGATTTCCACGGCAACAGTCCGTAAAACATGCGCCTTTGTATGACAGTCTCAGGAGCCAGCCATGGCGGAACCAGCGCCTCTTATTTGCAGGGACATCCACAAGACCTTTAACAAGCTGGAAGTTCTCAAGGGCATCTCTCTGGAAACCCGTAAGGGTGATGTGGTTTCCCTGATTGGCAGTTCCGGTTCCGGCAAGAGTACCTTTCTGCGCTGCATCAATCTGCTGGAAACCCCCACCTCCGGTGACATTATTGTGCACGGCGACCCAATCCGGTTCACCGAAAACCGAAAAGGTGAACGGGTACCCGCCGATAACCGCCAGGTGGAACTGATCCGGGCTCGCCTCTCCATGGTCTTCCAGGGCTTCAATCTCTGGTCCCATATGACGGTGCTGGAGAACATTATCGAAGCGCCGGTTCACGTTCTGAAGATTCCGAAAAAAGAAGCGATTGAGCGCGCAGAGGCCTACCTGAACAAGGTCGGCATCTACGAACGCAAGGACTATTACCCGGCCCAGATGTCCGGCGGACAGCAGCAGCGGGCGGCCATTGCCCGGGCGCTGGCCATGGAACCCGAAGTGATGCTGTTTGATGAGCCAACCTCGGCCCTGGACCCGGAGCTGGTGGGCGAGGTCCTGAAAGTTATGCAGAGTCTGGCCGAGGAAGGCCGAACCATGATCGTGGTCACCCACGAGATGGCGTTTGCGAGGGATGTGTCGAGCCAGGTCCTGTTTTTGCATCAGGGCGTGATTGAGGAGCAGGGAACCCCGGACAAGGTTTTTGACAACCCGGATTCCGAGCGTATGAAGCAATTTCTTGCTCCCAAGTTCTGAACACCAGTGCTATCTTGAATCGGTGTTGGACGAGGCGTTGAAGAATAGCTCCCGAAACTTCCATAAAAAATAAAGCCTTTGTGGCGAATTACCGGAGAAGTGACACATGAAAAAACTGATTGTTGCAGCAAGTTGCGCCCTGGCCCTGGTTGCCGGCACGGCCCAGGCTCAGGAAAGAAACCTGCGCATTGCTTTTGATGTGCCCTACGAGCCATTCGAATACAAAGACGAAAACGGTGAGCTGACCGGTTTTGAAGTGGAACTGGCCGACGCCATGTGTGAAGAGATGAACGCCAACTGCGAATTCGTCATCCAGGCATGGGACGGCATGATTCCGGGCCTGCTGGCTCGTAAGTTTGATCTGATCATGTCTTCCATGTCGATTACACCGGAGCGTGCAGAGCGCGTGCTCTTCTCCGAGCCGTACTACAATACCCCGGGCGGCTGGTTCGGCCCGAACGATTTCAGCACCGACGTCACTGATATGGATGCCATGAAAGGCAAGACTGTCGGTGTTCAGCGCGGTACCACCATGGACACCTACGTGACAGAGAACATGGGTGGCATTGTTGAAATCAAGCGCTACACCACCGCTGATGACATGGTGCTGGACCTTGAAGGGCAGCGCCTGGACGTGGTCTTTGTCGACTATCCGGTGGGTGAGCAGACTGTTCTGTCCAAAGACGGCTTCAAGGAAGTGGGCGAGCCTGTGAAACTGGGTGAAGGTGTGGGCGTTGCCATGCGCAAGCGTGATGCCGACCTGGCCGATGAAGTAAACGCCGCCCTGCGCACGTTGAAGGAAGATGGCACCTACGACACCATCATGAAGAAGTACTTTAACTACGATATCAAGATGTAATGACCACGGGGGCGGCGCCACGTCGCCCCCGCTGACCGGATACTCCCATGTTTGATCTGAAAGGCTATGGCCCGGCCCTCGCAGAAGGAGCGGTCATCACCATTGAGCTGGCCTTCCTGTCTCTGGCCCTGGCCCTGGCGCTTGGCCTGGTTGGTGCCAGCGCAAAACTCTCCGGCAGCCGTGTTGCCGCCGGCATCGCAACCGCCTATACCACGCTGATTCGCGGGGTTCCGGACCTGGTAATGATGCTGTTGTTCTATTATGGCGGCCAGGTAGCGGTGAACATGCTTTCGGATTATCTGTGGGAAACCCGCGGTATCGACTTTTTCTTCCAGTTTGATCCTTTCATTTCCGGCGTGGTGACCATCGGTCTGATTTTCGGTGCCTATATGACCGAAACCTTTCGCGGCGCCTTTCTGGCAGTGGATGTCGGTCAGATTGAGGCGGCCAAGGCCTATGGTTTTTCCCGCTGGCATACCTTCCGGCGGGTGATGATCCCGCAGATGTTGCGCCATGCCCTGCCGGGCATCGGCAATAACTGGCAGGTGTTGCTCAAGACCACGGCACTGGTGTCCATCATCGGCCTGACCGATATGGTGCGGGTGGCGGAGGAAGCCGCCAAGGCGGAGCGCATGCCTTTCCACTTCTTCGTACCAGTGGCTGCCGTGTATCTGGCACTGACGGCGGGGTCGGAGCTGTTTATCAAGTGGCTTGATCGTCGAGCCAATGTCGGCGTGGTTCAGGGGAATTAAACGATGCCTGATTTCATTGCCGAGTGGTTGAACAAGAACGAAATTTTCACGGCCATGACGCTGATGGAGTACTGGGACGGTCTGGTGACGACCGTACACCTGGTGTTTCTGTCGCTGGTCATCGGCCTGGTGGTGGCGGTTCCGCTGGCGATTCTGCGTACGGTCCGGAATCCGCTGGTGTCCGGGCCAATCTGGATCTACACCTATCTGTTCCGGGGCACGCCGCTGCTGATCCAGCTGTACATTATCTATTATGGAGTAGCGCAGATTCCGGGGATTCAGGAGACTTTCTGGTGGGAGATCTTCCGGGAACCTCTTTATCCTGCCCTGCTGGCCTTCACGCTGAATACCGCAGCCTACACCACGGAGATTATCCGGGGGGCGATTATGTCTACGCCCCATGGTGAAATCGAGGCGGCGAAAGCCTATGGCATGAACTGGTTTCTGCGGATGCGCCGGATCATTCTGCCAAGCGCGGCGCGTCGCGCGGTTCAGGCTTATTCCAATGAGGTGATTTTCATGCTGCACGCCAGTGCGATTGCCAGTGTGGTCACCATTGTTGATCTGACAGGGGCGGCACGAAACATTTATTCGCGGTTTTACGCGCCGTTTGATGCGTTTATTTTCGTGGCGCTTTGTTATATGGCGCTGACGTTTATTCTGGTGTTTGCTTTCCGCAAGCTGGAAAACCATCTTTTGCGGCATCAGCGGCCGGTTAATTCCTGAGCAGCGCCCTACAACCCATCATCCAATCCTGGTGCACGGCCAGCCGGCGGGAACGTCTTCCGGGAACCGCTACGAGCACATCCATGTGCGCTTCTCGAAGGCCATCCTTGGCCTTCGACATTCCCGGAAGACGTTCCCGCCGGCTGACCCCGAACCTTTTGCGGGGTATCGATGAACGCTTCGAATCGTCTTTTTGATTTCCATCCGGACTGGCTTAGCCATACCCTCGCCAACGCTTCCGCTGATCTGCCCGAAACCAAAACCGCCCTGCCCGATGGCACCCAGGTCTCCCGCAAGGCCAACGGGGTTCTTTGGCTTACGCCACCGGCTGCGGTGGCCAACCCGAATCAGGAAGCCCTGATCATTTCTGCCGGTGTGCATGGCAATGAAACGGCGCCGATTGAGGTGTTGAACATGCTGGTGTCGGAGTTGTTTTCCGGGGAGTGGTCACTGGCGTGCCCGCTGCTGCTGATCCTGGGCAACCCTCCGGCCATGGTGGCGGGTGAGCGGTTTCTGGATGTGAACATGAACCGGTTGTTCAATGGCGCCCATGGCAAACCGGAATATTCCGGGCTTGCGGAGGGCCGGCGGGCTCGGTTTCTGGAGGAGATGTGTCGGCAGTTCGCGATGGCGCATCAGGGCCTGGCGTTAAGCCATTACGATCTGCATACCGCTATTCGCCCGTCGAAGCGGGAGCGTTTTGCGCTGTACCCGTTCGTGGAGGGGCGGTCGGTTCCGGCAGGCCAGTGTGCGTTCCTGCTGGAGGCAGAGGTGGAGACCCTGTTGCTGCAGCATAAGGAATCGACAGTGTTTTCATCGTTCACTGCCAGCACGCTGAAGGCGGAGAGTTTTACCATTGAACTGGGCAAGGTGGAGCCGTTTGGCCGGAATGATCTGCGACGGTTCCAAGGCATTGAGCGGGCCTTGCGCCGGCGTTTCCGGGGCGAGGCGGCACCGGCAGTGCGGCCACCATTTGATCATCTGACGGTGTTTGAGGTTGTGCATGAGGTGCTCAATACCGGGCCGTCTTTCCGGTTTCATGTTCCGGACGATGTGGCGAACTTCACGGAGTATCAGCCTGGTACGGTGATCTGGGAGGATGATCAGGACGACTACCGGGTCGGAACCGCGCCGGAGGCGGTGGTGTTTCCGAACCGGGCGGTGCCTGTGGGCCAGCGGGTGGGTTTGATGATCCGAGCCAGGGAGGTGTACAGGGCCGGCTCTGTGTGAGCAGCCCTGTCCATGACGCCCGGGTCAGGCCGGCGCGTTTTCGGGTTCGCCCACCGGCAGTTTGATCAGTTTGGTGCAGACTGACGGTATCACCAGCAGAGTCAGGACCGTCGAAGCCAGCAGACCGCTGATGATGGCCCAGGCCATGGGTGGCCACAGGGTGGAGCTGGAGAACGCCAGCGGCAGCAGGCCGGCCACGGTGGTTGCGGTGGTCAGCAGGATGGGCCGGGTACGGCGTTCCACAGCGGTGCGTACCGCATCGGCAATGGCTCGGCCCCGTTCCAGCTCCCGATCCATTACGTCCAGCAGGACGATGGCGTTGTTCACCACGATACCAACCAGAGCAATTACCCCCAGCAGCGACTGAAAACCGAAGGGCGAACCGGACAGAACCAGTCCCGGGAAAATGCCAACAGTTGCCAGCGGTACGGTCAGCAGGATAATGCCCACCCGCCGGAAGGAGTTGAACTGCAACAGCAGGAAGAACAGCAACAGCAGCATGCCGATCGGGGCCGCGGTCAGCAGTGCTGAGTTGGCACGGTCAGAACCTTCGGCATCTCCTCCCATGTCCAGTCGCGTGCCCGCCGGCAACGGGTTCTGTTCCAGGCCCGCATACAGGCCGTCCAGCGCCTGGCTGAAGCTGTAGTCTTCCTCCAGATTGGCACTGACCGTATTCACCCGTACCCCGTTGCGCAGGTAAACCGCCGCCGGTTCCCAGGTGGTTTCCACCGTGGCCACGGCCGATAGCGGAATGGCATCGCCCTGGTCGTTGTAGGTATTCACAGACAGCAGGCGAGACAGTGACAGCGACGTGCCTTCGCGGGAGCGCAACACGATGGGTATCGGGTCGTCCTCCTGGCGATAACGCTCAGCCACGGCGCCATAGCTCTGGCCATACAGGCTCTGGGCAACATCGGCTCGGGTGAGGCCATAGCGAGCGGCGGTGGCGTCGTCCACATTGATGGCGATGCTGGGCACACCAATGTCGAGATCATGGCGAACATCCACCGTGCCCTCAACACCCCTGAGAATGGAATAGACCTGCTCGGTGGCTCGGGCGCGGGCGTTGTCGTCCGGATGGAAGACACGGACTTCCACCGGCGCAGGCCGCGGTGGCCCCTGCCCCAGAATCCCGGCGGTGATATCCAGCTCCGGTAGCGACCGGGCGGCCTCGTGGCGGATCCATTTCACCAGGTCGGTGGTATCGGCCAGCGTCGGCGTGCGAACCACCAGCCTTGCCCGGTTAGGCGCCTGTGGCGAGCGCTGAAGATTGTAATAGAACGACGGCCCGGTAAAGCCGACAAAGCGGTGCACTTCCAGTGCCTCGGGCCGCGTCCGGATAGCCTGTTCAAGAACGGCGGCCACTTCAGCGGTTCGGGCCTGATCGGTGCCTTCGGGCATGTACATCTCGACGATGACACGAGGGCGGTCGGCGTTAGGGAAAAACTGCTGGGCCATAAACGGGGTCATGCCAAGGCTGATCACCACCAGCAGGGCGCCGGCGGTAATCAACCGGCCCGGGTGCCGATACACCAGGCCACCGAGGTAGCTGGCCAGGCCGATAAGCCGGTCTTTGTGAATATTTTTCCGGGGCTTCAGAAAACGCGCCGCCAGCAGGGGCACGGCAGAAATTGCCAGCAGATAGCTCACGGAAAGGGTGAGCATGATCATCACCGGCACGCCCCGGGTGAAATCCGCGGCACCGCCCTTGGCCATCAACAACGGCGCAAACGCGGCAAGTGTGGTGCCGGTAGACGCACCCAACGGCCCGGCCAGTTCACCGACCGCCTTGCGCAGGGCATCCAGCCGGCGTATGCCTTCATCCAGATGGCCCTGTATGTTTTCGACAATAACAATGGCGTTGTCGATCAGAATACCCAGGGAAATGACCATCCCGATAACGGCAATCTGATGCAACACCCCACCCCCTAAGTCGTAGAGCCCCACGCTGATCAGGGCCACCATGGGCAGGATGGACGCCACCAGCAGGCCCATGCGGATGCCCATGCCGGTAAATACCACCGCCACGATGATCAGTACCGACAGCACCAGGCTCCAGGCCAGGTCATCCAGCCGGTCAGACACCTTGTCGGGCTGAAAAAACATCTCGCGGAGCTGGTAGGGCTCGAAGTCTGGACGCACCTGGTCCAGCCGTTCCCGGATCCGCTCGCCAAAGCGGATGGCGTCGGTGGAACCTTCTTCCATGATAATTGACAGCAACACCACCCGCTCGCCGTCGAACCAGGTCTCTGGCTGCCGGGGCTCGGCCGGCCCACGCCAGACTTCTGCGGCCGCTGCCAGGGGCACCTGGGAGCCATCTGGCAGCTCAATGGGCGTCGCGCGAATCGCGTCTATGTCCGTGAACTCAGTGTTCGGCAATACTGATAGGCGCTTGCCTTCCACCACCACGAAGCCACCGGGGATGGTCTGGTTGCGCCGGGCCAGGGTGTCGAGTATCCGCTTGGGCGGAACTCCCAGCCGATACAGCGCGGCGTCGTCAAGTGCCAGGGTAATCTGTTCGTCGGCATCCCCTTCAAGTTCAATGCGGGAGATGCCAGGGATATCCAGAAGGTTCTGTTTCAGGCGTTCGGCCACCTCCGAAAGCTCAGTCACTGAGGGTGAACCGCCCACGGCCAGCACCACGGCCGGGATGTCGATCAGACGGTCATCCAGCTCCATCAGGCCCACATCATCGGGGAAATCCTGGCGCGCCCGCTCCATGGCCTGACGAACCCGATCCCACGCCGAATCGGTGTCGTAGATGCGGTCCCGGAGTTTCAGCCGGGCCAGTGCCACGCCGGTTCTGGCGGTGCCCTGGCTCCAGTCCAGCTCTTCGACCTGACGCAATTCATCGGTCAGCGGCTGAAGCACCAGGCGCTCAACCGCCTCGGCACTGGCACCGGGATAACTCACCGTGATCATACCGGCCCGGTATGGGAAACTCGGATCTTCCTGACGGGGCATGGTGCTGTAGGCGGCAATACCGAGCAGGCAGAGCATGGTCACCACCATGCCCAGCAAGCGTTGACAGTTAAGCAGTCGGCGGGTCATCAGCGCACCTCCACGGTGTCACCATCCACCAGCCGGGTCATACCGGCATACACCACCTGATCTCCCGGGCTCAATGCACCCGGGTGCACCATGACGCGCTCACCGATGACCCGGTCGACCTGTACCGGAACCCGCTGAGCTACCTGGTCTTGCACCCGGAACACACTGGTGCCGGTACTGTCGCGAACGACCGCCAGCAGGGGCACGGTAATGGCAGATTCCCGCACCGGGGCAATGCCCACTTCCACCGGCTCACCGGAGGACAGGGAATTTGGTGGCAGGCTGACCAGTACCGGATGCAGTTCCCCGCGGATGGAACTGCCCTGGGCAATCTCCACCACAGTGCCGGTGGCAGGTTCACGGTTGCGGTCCTGCACCAGCCAAACCGGTAGCTCCTGACCAATCCGGACATGACCGAGCAAGTGCGCGGGTACCCGCACTTCCACTTCCCGCCCCAGCGGCGAGGACAACCGCATGACCGGCTGACCGGCTCCCACGAACTCATCCCGCTCCACCAGCAATGCTTCCACCTGCCCGGCAAAGGGCGCCTTCAGAACGCTTTCCTCAAGCAGCCTTGTGGCTTCGGCCAGTGAGGCTTCGGCCGTCGCCATGCTTGCCCTCAGCGAATCCCGGCGGGCGGCAATCTGTTCCAGAGTCTGCTCCGAGACCACGCCTCGCTGATGCAACCGGCTGGAGCGTTCCCACTCCCGCTGAGCCTGTTCAAACTGGGTTCTCAGTTCCTCCAGGCGGGCAGCCGCGGAATCCCGCGCCGGTTCCAGCGCCGGATTGTACAGACGCGCCAGCACATCACCGGGCTTTACCGTCTGCCCCAGCTCAACCGGGCGTTCCTTGAGCGTCCCGCTGACCTGAAATGTCAGGGTTGCCCGCTGGGCCGCACGGACAATGCCAGAAAAGCGCAGAGGAATTTCTTCCATCTGACCACCGGTGACAGCGGATACCCGCACGGCGACCGGCGTATTTTCAACGTTTTCGCCGGATTCGGCGCCGCCACCGCGGCAGCCGGAGACAGACAGCACGGCCAGCAGCGCACTGGCCAGAACAAACGGAGAGTGACGTAGTGTGAGAGACATAGTGTTCCAGCCCCTTTCCCTGAACAGGTTGATTGTGACCCCCGGTCCATCGGAGGTTGCCCATTGTTTCCGACATCATGTCACTCTTTGACAAATTGTCAATAATCGGCTTTCATCGGTTTTCAGTTATCATGCAGCCAAAGCCGGAAAGCTCGGGATCACAATGAATGAACCGCTGAAGTCACGACGGGAACGGGAAAAACAGGCCAGGTACGACGCCATTCTGGACGCCGCCGAACTGGTGTTCTCAGAAAAGGGCTACGACCGCACCTCCATGGACGACATTGCGCGCACAGCCAGCCTGAGCCGGGCTCTGCTCTATGTCTATTTCAAGGATAAGGCCGCCATCCAGCGAGGCATCATGCTGCGGGCCGGGCAGGATCTGGTGACCCGGTTTGAGCGGGCGATGCAGGCAACCGATACCGGGCTCGGGAAGATCCGGGCCATGGGAGAGGCTTACTACCATTTCTTTGTGGAAGCTCCGGACTACTTCACCGCCCTGACCAAGGCTTCCACCGCCATCGCCGATGCGGAAGAAGACCAGGCCAGGGAGATGCTGTGTTCAAAGAACGAACTGATGGTGCTGATGGAAGCGGCGATTCATCTTGGCCTGGAAGACGGCACCATCAGCCGCGACCGTATCCAGTCGCCAGCGCAAACCGCGCTTTACCTGCGCGGCGCCCTGCATGGCGTGATCATGCTGTGCCAGGCGGAATCCACCGAGGCCGGGGAGTTTCCTTCCGAAGCACTCATTCGTCACACCATGGATATGCTGACCCGCTCTATCTCCAGCGAGCCGGTACGCTGAGCTGACCAGCCTTACAACTGAAAATCGTAGATGCTGCCGAGGCCAAGAATACCGGTCAGTTCATCCAGCGCCTTGCGCACTTCCTCCAGTAACATCGGGTCGGCCAGGTCCTGCTGGCTGAGCTGGTCGCGGTAGTGGGCCTCAACCCAGGAGGTCAGTCGCTCATAGAGCGCATCGGTCAGGATCACACCCCGGTTGATAGCGTGAAGCTCGTCGTCGTTGAGCACCACCCGCAAGCGCAGACACGCAGGCCCGCCACCATTGCGCATGGACTGTTTGACACCAAACACTTCCACCGCGGTGATCGGCGTGTCGGCTTTCACCAGTTCATCCAGATACCGGCTGACCGAGGCCACTTCGCGGCACTCACCCGGTACAGCCAGCAGCATACCATCGGCAGTGTTCAACAACTGACTGTTGAACAGATAGGAGGCCACCGCATCTTCGATGGGCACCTGCGCTGATGAAACACGCACGGCTTCCAGCTTGGCACCGGTCAGGCGTTCCTGGATGTCTGCCAGTACCCGGGCCTCATCAAGAAAAGCCTGCTCGTGATAGAACAGGCAATTGCCATTACCGACCGCAATCACATCGTTGTGAAACACGCCGGCATCGATAGCCGCCGGATTCTGCTGGGCAAACACGGCACGGTGATCGGTAAGGCCATGCAGGCGGGCAATGGCGCGTGACGCTTCGAGGGTCTGGCGCGCCGGGTACTTGCCTGGCGCCGGAGCGGATTCATTGAACGCGACCTGGCCATACACAAACAGCTCAACGCCCGGCTCCCCGTAGCGACTGCACAAGCGGGTGTGATTAGCCGCCCCCTCATCGCCAAAATGACTGACCGACGGCAGCGCCGGATGATGGGCAAAGTAGCTTTCGTCACCAAAAATCGCTTTCAGCGAACGACCCGTGACCTGGTGTTCAATGGAGCGGTGGAACTTGGCACTGAGATTGGCCGGGGTGAAGTGCACCCGGTGATCGGCTGTGTCGGCACTGGGAGAGACGGTAGCCGCGTTCGCTGTCCACATGCAGGACGCCGACGACACCGCCGCCAGAATGGCGGGATCTGCCTTGGCTACGGCTTCCAGAATCTGACGCTCGTTGCCCTCAAAGCCCAGCGCACGGAGGGTGGGAATGTGCGGGCGCTCGTGGGGTGGCAGAATGCCCTGCACATAGCCCCGGTCCGCCAGCCGCTTCATCTTCTCGAGTCCCTGGAGTGCCGCCTCTCTGGGGTTGGCCACCGCATTGACGTTGGATTTTGAGGCCACATTGCCCCATGACAGCCCGGCGTAGTTATGGGTCGGACCCACCAGGCCATCGAAGTTTGCTTCTACCGCATGTTTAACCATGGCAGCTGTTCCTGTCAGTCAAAATTCAGGCCCGGGGCTAGGCTATCCGGCAGCTCACTCTTGCCGGCTTCCAGAGAGGCCATCGGCCAGGCGCAGTAATCGGCCGCGTAATAGGCACTGGCACGATGGTTACCGCTGGCGCCGACACCACCGAACGGTGCAGCACTGCTGGCCCCGGTAAGTGGCCGATTCCAGTTCACAATACCGGCGCGCACTTCCTCCACCAGACGATTATAGAGTTTGCGGTCATCGCTCAGGATGCCGGCAGACAGGCCGTAGCGAGTGTTGTTGGCAAGCTCCAGGGCCTCATCGAAGCCTTTGTAGCGGTACACCGTCAGCAGCGGGCCGAAAAACTCCTGATCTTCCAGCTCTATCCCGGTCGCATCCACAATTCCCGGCGACAACAGACCTGTATCGGGCTTGAGCTGTTTCATTTCCAGCAACGAGGTCGCACCCTTCTCCAGCATCGCAGCCTGAGCCTTGAGTAGCTGGTCTGCCGCATCGGCAGAAATCACCGAGCCCATAAACGGCTGCGGGTCAGCATCGAATTCCGCCACGGTGATGCGGGCCGCCACTTCCACCAGCCGTGCCAGGAATTCATCACCCTTCTTGCCTTTGGGCACCAGTAGCCGGCGAGCACAGGTACAGCGCTGTCCGGCCGAAAGGAACGCGGACTGCAGTGCGTGGTGCACGGCGCCATCCAGGTCTGACACATTTTGAACGATCAGAGGGTTATTACCGCCCATCTCCAGCGCCAGGATTTTCTCCGGCTGGCCGCCGAACTGTTCGTGCAGCAGGTGCCCGACAGTGGAACTGCCGGTAAAGAACAAACCGTCAATCAGCGGGTGCCGGGCCAGGCACTTGCCGGTATCGGAACCGCCCTGAACCAGATTGATCACCCCATCCGGCAGACCGGCTTTTTCCCAGAGCCTGACGGTGAGTTCCGCCACCCCCGGGGTCAGTTCACTGGGTTTGAACACCACGGTATTGCCGGCCAGCAAGGCCGGCACAATGTGCCCGTTGGGCAGATGGCCCGGGAAATTATAGGGGCCAAACACGGCGACCACGCCATGGGGGCGATGGCGTAATACCGCATGCCCACCGGCCACGTCGGATTCGGTGTGCCCCGTACGCTCGTTGTAGGCTTTCACGGAGATCGGAATTTTACCCATCATGGCCGCCACTTCGGTGCGGGACTCCCAGAGAGGCTTTCCTGTTTCCAGGCCGATCTGATGGGCCATTTCTTCCTTGTTGGCCTCAAGCAGTTCGCCGAAGGCCTCAATCACCGCCTGGCGTTCTGCGAGACTTTTCCGGCGCCACGCCAGAAACGCCTTTCGAGCTTCCCGAACCGCTGCGTCCACATCTTCGAGACTGGCGGCATTGCCATCCCAGACCGTTTCACCTGTTACCGGCTGCACCGATTCAAAGGGCGCTCCGTGGCCTTGCAGCCAGAGCCCGTCGATGTAAACATTGCCTGTCAGGTTTGCCATTATTTACCACCTCCCGGTTCGGAATTGTTTGGCCGGATCGGCGACAAAGCACCCTCCTTCAAGGGGGCAATACGCACCGGATCACCCGACTCCACTAAAAGAGCCTCGGCCAGCACTCTAGGAATTTTGACAGTGTCGGGCCCGATGCAGTTCATGGGTATGGTGGTTACCCGAAAGTCCCGGAACGACCGGTTCGAGATCATCACCCGTTGCTCTGCCGGCACATCCAGATCCATGCTGTGATTAACTACCATGGCATGCCGGTTGACCGCTTCCCGCACCGTACGAATGTTATGGACAAAGGCTTCAACCACAGGCCCGCCATCGAAAATATCCACCATGCCGTTGAAGTTGAAACCTTCGGCCTGCAGCATCTTCAGCGCCGGCCGGGTATTGTCGTGCACCATGCCAACGACCGCCCGCGCAGCGTCTGGCAACATCGGCAGGTAGATGGGGTATTTCGGCATCAGTTCCGCAATGAAGGATTTATTGCCAAGCCCGGAGAGCATATCGGCCTGGCTGAACTCCATGTCAAAAAACTTGCTGCCCAGGGCATCCCACAGGGGGCTTTTACCGTCTTTGTCCGAGACTCCACGCATTTCCGCGAACACTTTGTCGGAAAAGCGTTTGCGAAAATCGTCCAGGAACATAAAACGACAGCGGGATAACAACAGGCCATTGCCGCCGCCCTGATACTCGTCGGAAAGCAGCAGCGAGCAGATTTCGGTGGTGTCGGTCATGTCGTTGGACAGGTTCAGCGTGGGCGTGCGCACATGCACACCCAGCTCTTTCGATGCATTGACCGTGACACTCAGCCGGTAATTGTAGAACACTTCTTCCAGGCCAACCCGGGCCTCGATGCCACTGATGCCAACGGTCTTCCTGGCCTGAATATCTTCCAGCGCAAACAGGTACAGGGCCGCTTCCGGCGCACAGCGTTGATTGAAGGATTCACGGGCGCGATCAATCTTGCGCTGAAGCAGTTCCCGGTCGGCGGGCAATGTGGTCAGGCCTTTGCCGGCCTTCTGCGCCATGGCATAGAGGTCTTCCAGATCGTCAGACTGAAGCGGGCGGATCACCAGCATCTTACGCCCTCCCCTGTATTTGCATGCTCATAACGGTGAAATCCTTACCGGGTCGCCGGCGCTGCTTTGCAGGCCATGCCAGGTGCTCACCGGCACTTTTACATCATCCGCCAACGTTTCTGCCACCGGGGTCAACAGGCAGCGGAAGTGCTCACCTTCGCCGGCGCTGATCAGGCAGGTTTCACCATCGTTCTGGTGGCTGCCGTGCAGTGTTTTGGGCTGACTGGTCACCAGGGTTTTCAGGCTGTCGGTGCGCACTTCCATCACTGGTCCGCCGTCAAAGATATCGACGTAGCATCCGGGCTGAAAACCTTCGCGCTGGAGTAGCTGATAGTTGGGTTCGGTCAGCGGGTGTGGTTGGCCGAGGGCTTCCTGAGCCTCGGTACTGAGCAGGGTGACGTACACCGGGTTCGGCGGCATGAGTTCGGCAATAAAGGTTTTGCTGAGCTGGCCGGAATATTGATCGGCGGTTTCAAAGTCCATATTGAAGAAATGTCGCCCCAGGCTGTCCCAGAAGGGCACGCTGCCGTTTTCGTGCTGTACGCCCTGGATTTCAACCACCGTTCGGTTGGTGAACCATTCCCGGTGGCTGGCAATGAACATCATTCTGGCCCGGGATAGCAGCTCGAATACCGGGGTGTTGCGGTGTTGTTCTTTCAGGGTGAAGGAGCACAGCAGTGTCAGGTCGGTCAGGGCGTGGCTCGGGTACAGGACTTCGACGCGGCGCGAGACGTTGAGTTCGTGGGAGGCGTGGATGAGGTAGTCACGCCGGTAATTGTAAAACGGGTGGCCGTTGCCGGCGCGGCTGTCGATACCTGCGGTGCCGGCGATTTCGCCGGTTTCGGTGTTTTCGAGTACGAACAGAAAGCGGCGCGGAGTGCCTTCGGGGGCGTTGTCGGCCAGGGAGTCCCGGGAGTGTTGAATTTTCCGGGCCAGGGTTTCTTCGGTTTTGGGCAGGGTGGACGAGAGCCTGGCGGTTTGGGCGCCGGCTATGTCCAGGATTTGTTGCAGGTCATCCAGTTTGGCTGGTCTGACTCGCCACATGGTGCGCTCCTCTATCGAACCATCAGGATTTTTGGAGCAGGCTCGCCCGCCCCTGGAACTGGGTTCCCCTTCCGGAAACCGCTACAAGCACATCCCTGTGCGCTTCTCTCCGGCCATCCATGGCCTCCGAAATTTCCGGAAGGGGAACCCAGCCCCAGGGGCTACATTTTACTTAGCCGTGATCTTCTTCACTGCAGCTTCAAACCTTTCCAGCGCTTCTTCAATATCCGTTTCCGGAATGATCAGCGAAGGCGCCAGCCGCACCACATTGGCTCCGGCTACCAGGACCATCACGCCCTCATCCAGACCGGCGTTCAGGAAGTCTTTGGCCTTGCCCTGCCATTGTTCGGTCAGTACACAACCCAAGAGTAGACCAGCACCGCGAACTTCGGAGAACACGCCGTAGCGTTCGCCGATGTCCATCATGCCTTTGCGCAGTTTTTCGGAGCGGGCTTTGACGCCCTTGAGGATTTCCGGCTGGCTGACGGTGTCGATGACTTTCTGGGCCACGGCGCAAGCCAACGCGTTGCCGCCGTAGGTGCTGCCGTGGGTGCCTACGCCCAGGCTGGCCGCGACTTTGGCGGTGGTCAGCATGGCGGCAACCGGGAAGCCGCCGCCCAGGCCTTTGGCGCTGGAGAGGATGTCCGGTGTTACGCCGTACATTTCGTAGGCGTACAGGTAGCCGGTGCGGCCTACGCCGCTTTGGACTTCGTCGAAGACCAGCAGGGCGTTGTGTTCGTCGCAGAGCTCTCGCAGCCCTTGCAGGAATTCGGGATCTGCCGGCATGACGCCGCCTTCACCCTGGACGGGCTCGACCACGACAGCGCAGGTCTTCTCTTTGGAGATCAGCGCTTTCACTGAGTCCAGGTTATTGAATTCGGCGTGATGGATGCCGCCGGGGGCCGGTTCAAAGCCTTCCAGGTATTTGGGCTGGCCACCCACACTGACGGTGAACAGGGTGCGGCCGTGGAAGGAATTCTTGAACGAAATGATCTCGTGTTTTTCCGGACCGTAGTGTTCCCAGGCGTAGCGACGGGCCAGTTTGAAGGCAGCTTCGTTGGCTTCAGCGCCGGAGTTTGCAAAGAACACCCGCTCGGCGAAGGTGAGGTCACACAGGGTTTTGGCCAGCCGCAGGGCAGGCTCGTTGGTCATGACGTTCGACAGGTGCCAGATTTTTTCTGACTGTTCCTGTAACGCACCCAATAGCCCCGGATGGGCGTGGCCCAGGCTGGTGACGGCAATACCACCCTGCAAATCCACGAACTCTCGGCCTTCCTGATCCCACACGCGGGAGCCTTCGCCTCGCACCGGGATAATGGTTCCGGGGGCGTAGTTGGGCACCATGACTTCATCAAAAAGTTCGCGGGAGACAGGTTCTCTGTTCATGGATCTCTCTCTGAGTGGATGAATTCCTCCCCATAATACGCCACTCAGGGCATAAGAACAGCCGGTTGTGTTATAGCATGTAACTCGATGATGCGATGGTGGTTTCGATCTTTCCCCAGGAGCGCTTTAATGAGCAGCTTGTAGGAATCCAGATCAAAGGTGACCGGGTCTTCGCCGGGCTGATAGTCGTGCAGATCGGCCTCGGTGTGCTGGTCGCTGCGCAGCGTTTCTATATGAATCCAGTTCCAGATGATCAGCCAGTCCGTGCGTCCGTTTTCCGGGTTTTCTTCGGCCAGGGCAACTGGGCCGGGCCAGGGCCAGGTTTTCAGACGCAGATTATGAAAGGCGATCTGCATGCGCAGGTTGAACCGGGTGACGTCTTCCGCGCCTTCACAGGCACCTTTGCACCGCCCCAGGGATCGTTGAAAGCATGGTCCCGGGGTTGCCGGCTCCAGTCCCAGGAGTTTTCCGCACAGGTCGTTTTTGCTGGCGATGCCCCGTAACGCACTTAACGCGTCCCGCTTGCTGCGAAACAGGCCGAAGTAATCTCCCAGTTGATCCGGCGTGATGGTTCTGGCCAACTCGGCATTCAGGTAGCCGGAGTTGTCCGGGTGCAGGGCGATGCTGACCAGGCTTTTCGCCGCCCGTGAGCGACGGTTGAACAGCGGGCTCAGGGTCTTTATCTGTTTGAGTTCCAGCAACAGGGCACCTAGCTCTCCGGCAGTTTCGGTGTATTCCACCCGGCGCAGGCTTTCGGACAGCCGGATTCCACGGCTGCTCTGATGATCACCGGAAAAATGCGAGGCCACCCGCTGGCGAATATTGGTGCTTTTGCCCACGTACAGCAGCACATCGTTATCTCCATAAAACCGGTACACACCGGGCCCCGCCGGCAAATCAGCGAGCATTTCCGCGGGTACGTTGGAGGGTGTGCTGGGGCGCTGGAGCAGGCGGTTGATGGTGGCACCAACGGTGTCTTCGCCCTGCTCAAGCAAGGTGTGTTCAAAGAACGCCAGCATGGCAGTGACATCGCCCATGGCCCGGTGGCGCTCAACAGCGGGTAATCCGTGCCGGGCGATCAGCGCATCCATGTTGTGGCGTTCGGCCTCCGGATAGAGCGCCCGGGAAAGTCGAACGGTGCAAAGCACCCGGGCACTGAACAGTCGCCCCAATCTGCGGAATTCACTCTTGATAAAACCGTAATCAAAGCGTGCGTTGTGGGCGACAAAAATGCACCCGTCCAGGTGCCGCTCCAGCTCGTCGGCAATGGTCTCAAAACGAGGGGCACTCGCCACCATGGCATTGGAGATACCCGTCAGTCGTTCGATGAACCCGGAGATCCGGGCTTCCGGGTTCAGGAGCGTTTGCCATTCCCCCACAACGACCCCGTTACGCCAGAAGCGGATACCAATTTCGGTGATCCGATCCCGCTGGGCATTGCCGCCGGTGGTTTCAATATCGACGAAGGCAAACGTAGGTTCAGATAGCATCTCGTGTTTGAAAATCATCTTGCCCATTACGACCAAAGTACTCCTCCGGATGCCACCATGACTGAATCGAAGGCCTATAGTCATTCGTCTAAATAATCACCGATTCTGTTTGAATTGTCATAGATTCGTAACTACTTTGTCTGTGGGTCCAACAACAATAAACGTGTGGAGACAACAACAATGCAAAGCAACAAATTAAGGGTAAGCGGATTAAATGGTTGATCTTACCTTTGCATGAGAGTGAGACAGACCGGCATCTCATCGGATTATCTGGTTGATGCTTCACCTACTGCTGGTGCATGTTTCCTTCGCTAATTCCAGCA
>NZ_LLYU01000022.1:0-60250 GCF_002049515.1 Marinobacter sp. tcs-11
ACTGCCGGACTTCGCAGAGGAACTCAACTACGGAGTCGATCTATCAACCATCTGAGGGTGGTATCAGATTGATGGGGTGAAGGTGCCCCATCAACCATTAAATCCGTATACCCCAAATTAAGAATGGCAATTCGTGCGACGGCTGCTATGACAGTTCTGGGTCTGGCTTCTCAGGCACAGGCGTTTGAAATCCAGGCCGGCGATGTGAATGCCGACATCTACGGCTACGCGCGACTGACTGCCACTTACGATATCAACGAAAAGATCACCGGTGACAACAGTACTCTGGCTGGTGATTTCGGTAAGGTTTCTGGCTCCGATAATGAAGGCCACTTCGACGCCTCAGCAACTCAAAGTCGTATTGGTGTTAAAGCGAGCCTGCCACAGGATTTCAAGATCACCGTCGAAGGTGACTTTGCCAGTGGTGGAAACTTCCGCCTCCGCCATGCTTTTGGCGAATATAACGGCATTCTGGCAGGGCAGACCTGGTCAAACTACAACAGCTTCACCGGCAATACGCCGACCCTGGATTTTAACGGCAGCGCCGGCTGGGCAGGATATCAGCTTCGGACCGCACAGCTTCGTTATACCACGGGCGGTCTCTCCGTCTCAGTAGAGGATCCCAAGGGTTCGTTGGACGGAACAACAATTGTAGTCAACGGGGATGAGGTTGACACCGACAAAGACACCATGCCGGCCTTCACTGCTCGCTACGAGGGCTCTGCTGATGCTCTGTCGTTCGCGGTTGCAGGTCTCCTCAAGCAAAACGCATATGAAAACGAAGTCAACGACACTGATGATACAGCCATGGGTTACGGCATGTTTGGCGCTGCCAAATTCAAGGCCTCTGACATGGTGTCTATCCAAGGCGCCCTGAACTATACAGACGGCGCCAATGCCTATCTGTACCAGTCCGGTTCAGCTGATGCCTACCTCGACGGTGAAGACCTCGAAACCATCTCAGGCTACGGCGCTTCAATCGGCACCAGCTTGTCCCTCGGTAACGGCCGCAGCGTCAACCTGACCTACGGTATGGTGGAACTGGATGTTGAAAATGATGGAGACGAAGAAACCCGCTCCAACATCATTGCCAACTACATGTGGACGCCGGTCAAGAGCGTGATGATGGGCGTTGAATACCAGTACTGGAAAACTGAAACCAAAGGTGGTGACAGCGAAGACGCTAACCGCCTGATGTTCGCAGCACAGTACAACTTCTGATCCTTCCTATCAGAAGTTAACTCAGAATTACCCCGGCTTCGGCCGGGGTTTTTCGTTCCAGGATGGTGCGCCGGCACCATTCCTGCTCAGCTCTTATCTTCCAGCCTCAAAGCCAATTATTCCTTACTTAACATTTTCATAGACTTACCTTCTGCCAGAAGATTTGGCACGGCCAATGCAAAAGCCTGGATACGCTGGCGACAGCGAACTCGCATTCCTATCGCAACGACGTGAGGTAACGCCATGAAACTCGCCAAAGACCAAAACCTGTTGTTTGAACTGACCCAACCTGCGGAAGCCTGGGCCATGCAGGATCTGCACGATTATTTTGACTGGATGTTCTTTGCCAACTGATCAGAAAGGCGGCCGGCTGGCCCCCGGGGACAGCCGGCTCTCCGATTAGCTGCCCGCCCGTAACCGTGTTCGAACGCCTCGGGTAGCCATAACCGCCAGCACCTCCATCAGGGATAACAGGCCCCGGTCGTGCTGTTTTGGAGCCCTGCCACGGGCAATTCTTCCGATCTGACGGGTGTACCAACTGACCTCCATCAGAGCCATATCGTCGATCATTCGAAGGCCGGTTTTAATAGGCTTGACCGCACTGGTAACCGGATCGCCCGCCATAATACGAGTCGGCAGATCAGGTTCCACAACCAAGGGCCTTGCCAGCCCCACCAGGTCCGTGGCACCAGAATCGATGGCCTGTGCCATCCCCCGCTCTGTGCGGAACCCGCCCGTGACCATCAAGGGTACGTCCGTCAATTCACGGACTTTTTCAGCAAACTCCAGGAAGTAGGCTTCCCGTGCCAGGGTGCTGGCTTTCACCTCCTCGCTTCCGGCACCTTTCGCCATGGCGGGGTTTTCATAATTTCCTCCTGAGATTTCCACCAGATCAATGCCCTCTGCCACCAGCGCCTTGATCACAGCCAGAGACTCATCCTCAGTGAAGCCCCCGCGCTGAAAATCAGCCGAATTCAGTTTGATACCAACATTAAATTCCCTGCCACAAGCCTTGCGGATTTCTCGATACACAGACAGTACAAAGCGCCGCCGGTTCGCCGCAGAACCACCCCACTCGTCGGTGCGTTGATTGTGATGGGGAGACAAAAACTGGCTAACCAGATACCCATGGGCTCCGTGAATCTGTACACCATCAAATCCCGCCTTTTTGGCGACGGCTGCGGCCTGCGCAAAGCGACGAATAATGTCATCAATCTCCGGCCCCGTGAGCGCACGCGGAGTTGCGAACATCCCCCGCAGGTCCTTCTTGAACGGAATCGCGCTTGGAGACACCGGGTCTCTATTAAGCATCTTCGGGCTTTGCTTGCCTGGATGATTGAGCTGCATCCAGATCTGTTTCCCGCCACCCCGCCCGGCCCTGGCCCAGGATTTGAGAAGATCCAGATCGGCCTCATCCTCGACCACGACGTTTTGCGGCTCCCCGATGTGCCTCCGGTCAATCATCACGTTGCCAGTGATCGACAGCCCGGCACCCCCGTCTGCCCAGGCTCTGTAAAGGGTGATCAATTCTTTAGTCGGATGATTATCAATGCTTCCCAGCGTTTCGCTCATTGCGGACTTGGCAAAGCGATTGGGGATAACCGATCCATTCGGCAGCGTGAATGGCCTGGACATCAGTTCTGAGGGAGTCATGGGAGCCTCGTATCACAGTCGTTTGTTGTGACACTGATGGTGGGTGGCTCATAACGTGCAGACATTGGCCGAGCTGACCAGGCCCGAGCGGAAGAGTGGTCGCACTGCAACGACACCGTCGCAGTGCGACCAACAAGGCTACATCACAGCAGCAGGGTCCGAATATCCCCGAGCAGCTGCGTCAGCAGGTTGGTAAACCGGGCAGCATCCGCTCCGTTCACCGCGCGGTGGTCGTAAGACAGCGACAGCGGCAGCATCAGCCGCGGCTGGAACTCCTTGCCGTCCCACACCGGTTTCATGGAGGCTTTGGACACACCCAGGATCGCCACTTCCGGCGTATTCACGATCGGCGTGAACGCTGTGCCGCCAATGCCGCCCAGGCTGGTGATGGTAAAGCAGGCACCCTGCATTTCTGCCGGCTTCAGCTGCTTGTCCCTCGCCTTCTGGGCCAACTCGGCGCTTTCGGCCGCCAGTTCCCATAGGCCCTTCTGGTCTACATTCCGTATCACCGGCACCATAAGGCCGTGTGGCGTATCCACCGCAATGCCGATGTGTATGTACTTCTTGCGCACCACCTCTTTGCGCTCCATGTCCAGGGACACGTTGAACTGAGGCAGTTCCGCCAACGCGGCGGCGCAGGCCTTGAGCAGGAACGGCAGCGGGGTCATCTTCACGCCACGCTTTTCGCCGGCCGCTTTCTGGCCTTTACGGAAGGCTTCCATTTCGGTGATGTCGGCATCGTCGAACTGGGTTACGTGAGGCACGTTCAGCCAGCTGCGCTGCATGTTGGTGGCGGTGGCTGCCATCATGCGGGACATACCTTCACGCTCGATCTCACCGAACTGGCTGAAGTCCGGCAGTTTCACGCCCGGAATGCCAGAGCCAGTGGCTACGCCACTGCCCTGCTGGGCCTGCTGCAACTGGCTCTTCACGTAGGCGTGGACATCGTCTTTCACGATCCGGCCTTTTGGGCCTGAACCTTTCACGCGCGTGAGGTCTGCCCCCAGTTCCCGGGCCAGCTTACGCACGGCCGGACCGGCGTGCACCTTGGTGCCAGGTGACGGCGGCTCGTAGGTAGAGCCCTGCGGCTGAGGCTCGGACTCCTGTTTGCCCTGGGATTTCTCCGGTTTGCTTTCCTGGCTGTCTGCCCGGGCGCTGTCACCGGAATCTTCCGATTCGCCCTCGTCGTCACCATCGTCTTCGATGGTCATTTCCAGGAGGTCTGAACCTTCGGAGAGCTTGTCGCCTTCCTTCACCAGAATCTTGCCGATCTTGCCCGCGTAGGGTGACGGGATTTCCATGGTGGCCTTGTCGGACTCCACTGTTACCAGCGGGTCTTCCTCACCAACCGTATCGCCTTCAGCCACGTTGATTTCAATCACCGGCACATCTTCAAAGCCATCCAGCGACGGCACTTTCACCACTTCGGTGCGAGAGCCACCAGACTTCTTCTTTTTCGGAGCCGGCTTGGCGTCTTCCGATCTGGCCTCAGATGGCGCCTCGGATTTTTCCTCGGTCTGTTCCGACTTATCATCCGCGGCATCGTCCGAGCCCCCAGCATCACCGCTGGCGGCCAGCATGCCGATCACGTCGCCCTCTTTCACCTTGTCACCCACCTTGACGGTGATTTTGCTGATCTTGCCGGCGACGGGGGCCGGCAGTTCTACCGAGGCTTTGTCGGATTCCACGGTCAGAATCGGATCTTCTTCCTCTACCGAATCCCCTTCACTGACGATGATTTCGATGATCTCGACTTCATCTGCACCGCCGAGATCGGGAACCTTGATTTCCTGTTCACTCATGGCGGTCTCCTTAGCTCAGCACCGGGTTCGGTTTGTTGCGATCGATTCCGTACTTGCGCATGGCTTCGAGAACCTGCTCCTGTTTGATCTCACCATCTTTAGCCAGGGCGGCCAGTGCAGTCACCGCCACATAGTAACGATCCACCTCGAAGAAGTTACGGAGCTTCTCACGGGTATCGCTGCGGCCGAAACCGTCGGTGCCCAGGGTCATGTAGGTTTTCGGGATGAATGCCCGCAACTGCTCGGAGTGCAGTTTGATGTAGTCGGTAGACGACACCACAGGGCCCTGAGCCTTTTCCAGGCACTGCGTGACGTAGGCCTTGCGCGGCTTGTCATCCGGGTGCAGGTGGTTCCAGCGCTCCACATGCTGGCCATCACGGGCCAGTTCGTTGAAGCTGGTGACACTCCAGACATCCGAGGCCACACCCCAGTCGTCCTTCAGCATCTGCGCCGCGGCACGGACCTCGTTCATGATCGCGCCGGAGCCAAGCAGCTGAACCCGCGGGCTCTTCTTGCGGCCCTTGGTTTCCACAGACTCAAACTTGTACATACCCTTGATGATGCCGTCTTCAGAGTCTTTCGGCATCGCCGGCTGTTCGTAGTTCTCGTTTTCGATGGTCAGGTAGTAGAAGACGTTCTGGTTGTCTTCAAACATCTCCTTCATACCATGACGGATCACCACGGCCATCTCGTAGCCGTAAGCCGGGTCGTAGGCCTTACAGTTGGGAATGGTGTTGGCCAAAATGTGGCTGTGGCCGTCCTGGTGCTGCAAGCCCTCACCGTTCAGAGTAGTCCGGCCGGCAGTGCCGCCGATCAGGAAGCCGCGGGCCTGCATGTCGCCCGAGGCCCAGGCCAGGTCTCCTACCCGCTGGAAGCCGAACATGGAGTAGAACACGTAGAACGGAATCAGCGGGAAACTGTTGGTACTGTATGACGTAGCCGCCGCCATCCAGGTGGACATGGCACCGTCTTCGTTGATGCCTTCCTGCAGGATCTGCCCCTTCTTGTCTTCCCGGTAGTACATGATCTGGTCACGATCCTGAGGCACGTACTTCTGGCCTTCCGCCGTGTAGATACCCAACTGACGGAACATGCCTTCCATACCGAAAGTACGGGCTTCGTCCGGCACGATAGGCACGACGCGCTTGCCGATGCGCTTGTCTTTGACCAGGGCACTCAGAATGCGGACAAAGGCCATGGTAGTAGAGATCTCACGGCCGTCAGACCCTTCCAGCACCTGCTTGAAGATATCCAGTTCGGGAATCTGCAGCGGCTGGCAATCCTTGTTGCGCTTGGGATAGAAACCACCCAGCTCCTGCCGGCGCTTCTTCATATAGACCAGCTCCGGGCTGTCCGGCGCCGGACGGTAATAAGGTACGTCTTCCAGTTCTTCGTCTTTCAGCGGCACACCGAAACGATCCCGGAACGCTTTCAGGGTATCGATGTCCAGCTTCTTCAAAGAGTGCGCGGTGTTCTGGGCTTCGCCCGCCGCACCAAAACCATAGCCCTTGATGGTGTGGGCAAGAATCACAGTCGGCTTGCCGTTGGCCTGGTTCACGGCCTTGTGATAAGCCGCGTAGACCTTGTAAGGGTCGTGGCCGCCGCGGTTCAGCTTGCTGATATCCTCGTCCGACAGGTTTTCCGCCAGCTTGGCCAGCTCCGGATGCTTGCCGAAGAATTCCTTGCGGGTATAGGCGGGGCCCTTGAACGTCAGGTTCTGAAGTTCGCCATCGCAAAGCTCGTCCATGGCCCGTTGCATCACGCCGTCTTCGTCTTTGTCGAACAGCGGATCCCACATTCGGCCCCAGACCACCTTGATAACGTTCCAGCCAGCGCCACGGAACACACCTTCCAGCTCCTGTACGATCTTGCCGTTACCCCGAACCGGGCCATCCAGGCGCTGCAGGTTGCAGTTGACCACCCAGATCAGGTTATCCAGTTTCTCGCGGCCCGCCTTGGAGATGGAGCCCAGAGTTTCCGGTTCGTCGCACTCGCCGTCACCGACAAACGCCCACACTTTGCGGCCGTCCATGTCGATCAGCTCGCGACTGTGTAGGTACTTCATTACGTGGGCCTGGTAGATGGACTGAATTGGCCCAAGCCCCATGGAAACCGTCGGGAACTGCCAGTAATCCGGCATCAGCCAGGGGTGCGGGTAGGAAGACAGGCCGTCGCCATCTACCTCTTCACGATACTTGTCCAACTGCGCTTCGCTGAACCGGCCTTCCAGGAAGGAACGGGCGTAGATACCGGGCGATGCGTGACCCTGGAAATACACCAGGTCTGAGGCACGCTCTTCACCACCGCCGTGGAAGAAATA
Source organism: Marinobacter sp. tcs-11 (assembly GCF_002049515.1). Taxonomy (NCBI): domain Bacteria; kingdom Pseudomonadati; phylum Pseudomonadota; class Gammaproteobacteria; order Pseudomonadales; family Marinobacteraceae; genus Marinobacter; species Marinobacter sp. tcs-11. The sequence goes on from NZ_LLYU01000022.1 coordinate 6,997, forward strand.
GTTGAAGCCCACATCGTACAGAGTGGCTGCCGAAGAGAAAGTGGAAATATGGCCGCCGAGATCACCCGGGCGCTTGTTAGCGCGGACAACCATAGCCATGGCATTCCAGCGAATCAGGGAGCGGATACGACGCTCCATGAACAGATCGCCAGGCATACGCGATTCCTGGGTCACCGGAATGGTGTTGCGGAAAGGCGTGGTAATGGAGTATGGCAGTTCGGTGCCATCACGACTGGCACGCTCAGACAGGCGCTCCAGAATGTATTTGGCACGGTCTACGCCTTCGTTCTCGATCAGAGATTCCAGCGCATCCAGCCATTCACTGGTTTCAATGGGATCATCATCCTGGTACATCAAACCCTCCCCTTGGCATCAAAAGGTGCAACGCCGGCCACGATCAGCGGCCAAAGACGGTGCGAAGTCGATAAGCTGCGATGGTATGCAGTATTTTTTTGTGGAAACGTCAGCTTGTAAGAAAGGCTGAGCTGCGTGATTGACCTCTCTCAAGCATAGAACAGCTTTCTCATTTTTCCTGCCGCGCGAACGGTTATCGGTATGGCTTTTGGCACGGACCGATTGCGCGGAGAATGGTTCTGCCAGCCCTGACTATCCAGCAGAAGCAAAACTTTCGTTCTTTTACTACAAAATGACACTAAGAAACAAACAAACACCTGTTTGAATGGCAGATACCCGCCATTTATTTAGATTACTTACGCAATAATGGCGATATTCCGATCACGAAACAACCGATCTCCGACCAAGGTCGAACCCTCTCCCAGCGTTCATTTACATCAACACACTAAGAATAATCTAAAACTGTCGTTCACGACTTTTCGCAGCCTTTAACGACAAATAGGCGCTAATACCGACTGAACGACCGAAAACCCTCGCCCAGACCTCCGTTTTATTAATTAGACCTGAAAATAAATTATGATTTATGTATACTTGCCTGCCCGTTTTTTAACCAGTGAAGGAGGCACACCTCCTTTTGTCTTTGGCTCACAACAGAGGGCGATCCATGAACTCCATCGTCACCTTTCCGAACCGAATTCCGGTTCAGGAATTCGAGGAGCGCCGGTTCAAGGTTTTTACCGACCGCCAGCTCGACAAGATTGAGGCGATCCAGAATCTCCCCGAGGAAACCCTGTTTGAAATGAAAGTGGTGGCCAGCGTGCTGCCCTTCCGGGTTAACGAATATGTGATCAACGAACTGATCAACTGGGACAAGGTGCCCAACGACCCGATCTATCAGCTGGTCTTTCCACAGAAAGGCATGCTCAAGGACGAACACTACGAGCGCATGGCGCAACTGCACCGGGAAGGCGCCGACAAGAAAGACATCCAGGCCGCTGCCAAGGAAATCCGCGACGCACTGAACCCGCACCCGGCCGGGCAGATGGAAATGAACATGCCGGAACTGGACGGAGAGGTGCTGGACGGCGTGCAGCACAAGTACCGCGAAACCGTGCTGTTCTTCCCGTCCCAGGGCCAGACCTGCCACAGCTACTGCACCTTCTGTTTCCGCTGGGCGCAGTTTGTCGGTGACAAGGACCTGAAAATGGCCAGTACCGATGCCGAAAAGCTGCACGGCTACCTGCAGGAGCACACCGAAGTGACCGACCTGCTGGTCACCGGTGGCGACCCGATGGTGATGAAAACCAAGAACCTGGTGCAGTACCTGGAACCCCTGTTGCAACCGGAGTTCGAACACATCCAGACCATCCGCATCGGCACCAAGGCCCTGACCTTCTGGCCCTATCGCTTCGTGACCGACAAGGACGCCGACGAACTGATCGAGCTGTTCGCCAGGCTGGTTGATGGTGGCAAACACGTGGCCATCATGGCCCATTACAACCACTGGCAGGAGATCACCACCGACATCGCGGAAGAGGCCATCCGCCGCATTCGCGCCACTGGCGCCGAGATCCGCGCCCAGGGCCCGCTGATCAAGCATGTGAACGACGATGCCGATGCCTGGGCCAAGCTGTGGAAGAAAGAAGTGAAGCTGGGCATCATCCCCTACTACATGTTCGTAGAGCGGGACACCGGTGCCAAGAACTACTTCGAGGTGCCCCTGGCCGAGGCTTACCACATCTATCGTGAGGCCATGAAGCAAGTCAGCGGCCTGGCCCGGACCGCCCGCGGCCCCAGCATGAGCGCCGGCCCCGGCAAGGTGGAGATCCAGGGCATCACCGAAATCAACGGCGAGAAGGTCTTCGTACTGCGCTTCCTGCAAGGCCGAAACCCGGATTGGGTTCAGCGACCGTTCTTCGCCAAATACAGCGAAACGGCCACCTGGCTACATGAGCTCGAGCCCGCATTCGGAGAAGAGAAGTTCTTCTTTGAGGATGAGTTTGAAGAAATGAAGAACGGCAACGCCTGAGGCGTTGACTTAAGATCAGGCCCGTCCCCGTGACGGGCCTCCTTACCGTCCCTTCTTAGGCACAAACCCCGCTGGCTTTTCCCGAATCCATTCAACAAACACCCTCACCTCCTCGAGCTCCAGCAGCTTTTCCCTCGAGTTGTAATTCAGCCCCAGCTCATACTCTGAACACGCCCTGTGAATCGCGTTATGGCACGGGCGACAGACCCAAAGCGTACGGGTGATCAACTCTTCCCTGGAAAACAGTTTCTGAAAGCGCTTCTTGCGATGCAGATGCCTGGGTATCAGGTGATGCCTTGTGAGCTTTGCCACCGGGCGTTCGCAAAGCTCACAATGGTCGGGCTGGGGAGGGAGTTTCAGCATCGTGGAGAGATAATTGAGCCAGTCAGCGATGCTACCGACCGGCTCACCGTCCAACCGGCTCAGTGCATCAGGGTATACAGCTTCCTACGACACGTGCGCACATCCGGATTGTTGTTGCCCAGTTTCTCAAACAGCTCCACCAATGTGGTTTTGGCGACGCCGTCCTTGTAGGTGCTATCGGCCTGCATCAGCCGGATCAGCAAATCCATGGCTTCCGCGTTTTTATCCTGCAAAACCATGTGCAGGGACAACTGATGCAGAGCCTCAGGATCTTTCGGATTGACCTCCAGTTTTGCCTCCAACTCCGCCTGCGCGGGCAGTTCACCCGACTGCTTGAGGAACTTCACCCTCGCCGCCAGCTGTTTGGCTTTATGCTGCATTTTTTCTTCCGGCGGCAGGCTGTTGAGCACCTGCTCCGCGGTATCCAGATCGCCCTGCTCGGCCTTCAACTGGGCCAGATCAATCAGCACATCCAGGTTTTCCGGGTCTTTCCGGTTCAGCTCCGTGAGGATGGCCAGAGCTCCGTCCACATCACCGGCTTCCCAAAGAGCATGGGCTTTCTCGTAAGGATCTTCCGCCGGGGCTTCAATGTGCTTTTCCAGAATCTTGCGGATTTCGCTCTCGGGCAAGGCGCCATTAAAACCGTCCACAGCCTGACCATTCTTCACCAGAATGATGGTCGGCAGACTGCGCACTCCCAGGGAGGCCGTCAGTTCCTGCTGTTCGTCGGCATTCACCTTGGCCAACTGGAAGTTACCCTGATATTCCTCCGCCAGCTTTTGCAGAATCGGCATCAGCTGTTTGCAGGGCGCGCACCACTCCGCCCATACATCCACCAGAATCGGCGTGGTGGCAGAGGCTTCCATCACTTTCTGCTGAAAGTTGTCGGCGGTGGCATCAAAGATATGCGGCGAATTGCTCATATGTCGGGAACCTGAACCAGAATGAATGAAATTGTCTGAAGATATGGAGCCAGCGGCGGAAAAATCAAGCCAGCTTGAAAACCCGGCTTTTGTCGTTACATAGGTCTTTAACCACTCACGCCTTGAGAGCAATCCGGTATGAATGACGAGAACCGCAAAGACTCCCTGGAAGAATTTGAAGAAGACGTGACCGAATACATCGGCAAAGACGAAAACAGCAAGAGCCTGGCGCTGCCACAGCAGGTTATGCCGCAGCGCATGTATATTCTGCCGGTCTCCAACCGGCCGTTCTTTCCTGCTCAGGTACAGCCGGTCATGGTCAACCAGGACCCCTGGCAGGAAACCCTGAAGCGGGTTGGTGAAACCGATCACCGGGTTCTGGGCATCTGCTTTGTCGAGAATCCAGAAGCCGAAAACGGCATTCCGGAGAGTGAAGACCTTGAGACCATGGGCTGCGCCGTGCGCGTGCATCAAGCCCAGAATGAGAGTGGCAAGGTTCAGTTCATTGCCCAGGGTCTGCAACGGTTCAGAATTGTCCAGTGGCTTCGCCGTCGCCCACCTTATCTGGTGGAAGTCGAATACCCACAGGAGCCCGAAGAACCGGCCGACGAACTCAAGGCCTACACCCTGGCCATCATCAGCGCCATCAAGGAACTGCTGCGCACCAACCCGCTTTATGGCGAAGAAGTGAAGCAATATCTGTCCCGCTTCGGGCCCGATGACAGCTCACCCCTTGCAGACTTCGGCGCATCCATGACCAGCGCTCCGGGTCGCGAACTGCAGGATGTTCTTGATACCGTGCCCCTGCTCCGGCGCATGGAAAAAGTACTGTTGCTGATGCGTAAGGAGCAGGAGGTCGCCCGCCTGCAATCCGAGATCAACGAGGAAGTAAACGAGAAGGTGCAGAAGCACCAGCGGGAGTTCTTCCTGCGCGAGCAGTTGAAAGTGATCCAGCGGGAGCTGGGCATTGCCAAGGATGACAAGACGGCAGACGTGGAACGCTTCGAAGAGCGAATGGCAAAACTGAATCCACCGGAAGCCGTGCAGGAACGATTCAAGGATGAAATCCAGAAATTGCAGGTGCTGGAGCAGGGTTCACCGGAATACGGCGTTACCCGCAACTACCTGGACTGGATTACCCAGGTACCCTGGGGCGTGCATTCACAGGATCATTTTGATCTGGCCGAGGCCCGCAAGATTCTGGACCGGGACCACGACGGCCTGGACGACGTAAAGGACCGCATCATCGAATTTCTGGCCGAAGGCACTTTCAAGGGTGAAGTGAGCGGTTCCATACTGCTGCTGGTCGGCCCGCCCGGGGTCGGCAAAACCTCCATCGGCCACTCGGTGGCGGATGCCCTGGGCCGGGAATTTTACCGCTTCAGTGTGGGCGGCATGCGTGATGAAGCCGAAATTAAGGGCCACCGCCGCACCTACATCGGCGCCATGCCCGGCAAGTTCGTGCAGGCCCTGAAAGACAGTAAAGTGGCCAACCCGGTGATTATGCTGGATGAGATCGACAAGATCGGCAGCTCTTACCAGGGCGACCCGGCCTCGGCCCTGCTGGAGACCCTGGACCCGGAACAGAACAAGGAGTTCCTGGATCACTACCTGGATGTGCGCATGGACCTCTCGAAAGTGCTGTTCATCTGCACCGCCAACCAGTTGGATACCATCCCCCGGCCATTGCTGGACCGGATGGACGTGATCCGCCTGTCCGGCTACATCGGCGAAGAGAAACTGGCCATCGCCAAACATTACCTGGTACCTCGTTTGCTCAAACGGGCGGGTCTGTTGAAGAAGCAGTTGAACATCACCGACGCTGCCATTCGCCAGGTGATCGAGGGTTATGCCCGTGAAGCCGGCGTTCGGAATCTCGAGAAGCTGCTGCACAAGATTGTTCGCAAGGGCATTGTGCGCCTGCTGGAACATCCGGATGAGCCGGTTCGGGTGGGCGTTGCCGATCTGACCGACTACCTCGGCCAGCCGGCGTTCAAGAAGGAGAAATCCCTGAAAGGCACTGGCGTGGTCACCGGCCTGGCCTGGACCGCCATGGGTGGCGCCACCCTCAGCATTGAGGCCTCGCGCATCCACAGCAGCCAGCGGGGCTTCAAGCTCACCGGGCAGCTGGGGGATGTGATGAAGGAATCGGCCGAGATCGCCTACAGCTTTGTGTCATCCAACCTGAAACGGTTCAAGGGCGACCCCACGTTCTTCGACAAATCCTTTGTGCACCTGCACGTGCCCGAGGGTGCAACGCCAAAAGACGGGCCGAGCGCCGGCATCACCATGGCCACCGCCCTGTTGTCCATTGCCCGCAAGGAAGCACCGCAACAGAACCTGGCCATGACCGGGGAACTGACGTTAACGGGGCAGGTCTTGCCGGTGGGTGGTATTCGGGAAAAGGTGATTGCGGCACGCCGACAGAAGATCAATAACCTGATCCTGCCGGAAGCGAATCGCGGGGATTACGAGGAGCTTCCCGATTATCTGAAAGAAGGTATCTCGGTGAACTTTGCCAAACACTACAACGATGTGTTCCAGGTGTGTTTTGGCAACAAGCCGAAGCAAGGATCAAGCGTTCATTAATGAACTGCTGAGGCCGGCCCTTGATCAGGGCTGGCCTCAAAACCAGTTCAGGGCTTTTCTTTCCAGCCGTCGTCTTTCAGAACCGAACCAACGGTCAGCACCGGTGAAGCATCGATATCATCGGCATCCATCATGTTGGCCACGCGCTGCAACGAGGCCAGAATCATGGTCTGCTCCCACTCCGCCAGGCTCTGAAACTTCTGGATGAAGTCTTCCTGCAGAGGGTTGGGCGCACGAGCCAGAATCTCAGCACCTTCCTCCGTAAGATGGGCGTGAACCTTGCGCTTGTCTCTCGTGCTGCGAACCCGGTACACCAGTTTGCGATGCTCCAGTCTGTCGAGAATGGTCGTCACCGTGGCCTGGCTGAGACTCACGTTCTCGGCAATCGTGCCGATAGTGACCTCACCCAGATCCCGAATCGTGCGCATGATCAGCAACTGGGGGCCGGTAAGCCCGGCGTGCTTGCTGAGTCGCTTGGAATGAAGATCCGTGGCCCGGATTACCCGGCGCAATGCCACCAAAACCTGCTCATAGCTGTTCACATCCGTCCCCCGGAAGAGATTTCTGACCATTATTTATACCACTAATTATTAGAGGTCTTTGCACCAAGGATTGCAAGTGTGCAGTTTTACTAGCTTGCTTTCTTGTTGGCCTTAGGGCTTTCAGGTGGGCAATGCAGCATTATTTCTGCCAGCCACTATGCTAAGGTCAGCAATCGCTTCAATTCACTGACTGATGGATCTGGTTAATGATCAGGTATTACCTCATGTTCGCACTCGCGCTCACTTTTGCCGGCCAGGCTAATGCCCAGCAACAACAGCTCGGCCCGGAAGAAGAGCTGACCGCGGAAGACGTAGAGGAAAGCACACGAACCCTGGAAAAACCCATGTATACCCCGTTTGTGGAGCTTTACCTGCTGGAGGAGACCAAGGCACTGCGCCAGGAGATGCAGAATACCCGGGCGGAACTGATCGAGAAAGTGGTGGACAAGGAACTGTCCGTGGCCGACAAAACCATGTCCTACGCCACCGACACGGTGACTTACTTTTTCTACCTGATCGCCGGCGCCACCTCCATTCTGGTGGTGATTGGCTGGAATTCCATCCGCGACATGCGCAACCAGCTGACCAGCCTGGCCGAGAAACGGGTAAACGAGCTGGTGGTGGAATATGAACAGCGCCTGAAGTCCATTGAGGAACAACTGCAGCAGAAGTCCGAGATTATTCATCAGAACCAGGCTGAGATTGAGCGCACCAACGAGGTGCATGCGCTCTGGCTGAAGGCAAGCCAGGAGACCTCGCAACAGAACAAGATCGCCGCCTACGACCAGATTCTTGACCTGCGCCCCGACGATGTTGAGGCATTGAGCTATAAAGCCGACGCTGTACTCGAAATGCAGGAGCCCCTCTGGGCCATCAGCCTGTGCCAACGGGCACTGAAACTGGCTCCGGACAACGGCCACGCCCACTACCAGTTGGCGTGCGCCTATGCCGAGATCGGCCGTTGGGAAGATGCCGTCAGCAATCTGGATAAAGCCATTGAAATCGCGGAAGCCTATCGGGACGACGCATCGGTTGACCCTAGCTTCGAACAGCTGCACGATCACGAAAGTTTCAGGAATCTTGTCTTTCAAGATAAGGACGACAGCACGGACGCGTGACACTGCTCAGGACGGCACGGCGTTTGCTAATTCTTTCCCGATAGCTGCGCCGTGTTCCAGAGCAGACACCCTGGCCTGATTTGCTTGACAAGCAACAGACTGTGGTGTTTGTGTAAGTCTCTGAGAACATAAGAATAACCCTGACACAAACAGGAAAAACACGATGAAAACCTCCGTAAAGAAACTCGCTACCGCTGTAGGCGCGTCCGTTGCTCTGATGGCTGCCGGCCAGGCCGCCGCTGAAATTAAAGTTGGTATTGCCGGCCCGATGACCGGCCCCGTTGCCCAGTACGGCGACATGCAGTTCTCTGGTGCCCGCATGGCCATCGAGCGCATTAACGCCGCCGGTGGTGTTATGGGTGAAGACCTGGTGGCCGTGGAAGTGGACGACGTGTGCGACCCGAAACAGGCCGTCACCGTTGCCAACCGCCTGGTCAATGAAGGTGTTCGCTACGTGGTGGGTCACCTGTGTTCCAGCTCCACCCAACCGGCGTCTGACATCTATGAAGACGAAGGCATTCTGATGATCACGCCGGCCTCCACCAGCCCGGAAATCACCGAGCGCGGCTACGAACTGGTGTTCCGCACCATCGGCCTGGACAGCATGCAGGGGCCGGTTGCCGGCAACTACATCGCCAGCCAGAGCCCCGAGCGCGTGGCCATCGTGCACGACAAGCAGCAGTACGGTGAAGGTATTGCCACCGCCGTACGCGACACCCTGCAGGATGCCGGCATCGAAATTGCCATGTTTGAGGGCATTACCGCCGGTGACAAGGACTTCTCTTCCCTCGTCACCAAAATCAAACAGGCCGATGTCGATTACGTGTACTACGGCGGTTACCACCCTGAGCTGGGCCTGATCCTCCGCCAGGCACGCCAGTCTGACGTAGATGCCAAGTTCATGGGCCCGGAAGGCGTCGGTAACAAAGACATCAACACCATCGCCGGCGAAGCCGCTGAAGGCCTGCTGGTTACCCTCCCCCCCAGCTTCGACCAGAAAGAAGAAAACCAGGAGCTGATCGCCGCCTTTGATGCCAAAGGTGAAGATCCCTCCGGCCCCTTCGTACTCACCTCCTATGCCGCCGTGCAGTTGATTGCGGAAGGCATTGAAGCCGCCGATTCGAAAGATCCGTTCGACGTGGCCCAGGCTCTTCGTGCCGGAAGCTTCGAGACCCCCATCGGCACTGTTCAGTACGATAAAGCCGGCGACATGAAGTCGTTCGAGTTTGTGGTGTACGAATGGCATTCAGACGGCAGTAAAACTCCGGTAAACTGAGCCAAAATCGTTAACTAACGGTAATAATGAGAGCACCTTCCCACCGCGATCCGGGGGAAGGTGTTTTTCTGGGCTCCTGCAGACCCTCACTGCATCCGCACCGGCGACACCGGTGGCCGGTTGCAGCCAGGCGAGGGAGCGGGCTTTCGGAGTTCCACAAACATGCAAGACCTCCTGTATTTCTTTCAACAGCTCATTAACGGGCTGACGATCGGGAGCACCTACGCCCTGATCGCCATCGGCTACACGATGGTTTACGGCATCATCGGCATGATCAACTTTGCCCATGGTGAGGTTTACATGATCGGTGCCTACACCGCGCTGATCGCCATAACCGGCCTGGCAACCATGGGGATTGCCTGGCTACCCCTGATATTGATCGTGGCGCTGATATGCGCGGTAATTGTCTCCAGCTCCATGGGTTGGGCCGTGGAACGGGTAGCCTATCGGCCGGTACGCGGGCGGCACCGGCTGATCCCGCTGATCTCCGCCATTGGCATGTCCATCTTCCTGCAGAATTATGTCCACCTGGCCCAAGGCTCCCGCAACATCGGCTTTCCGGCATTGATCGAAGGTGGTTTCCAGTTCGGCTCCGAAGATACCTTCCCGATGTCCATCTCCTACATTCAGATCACCATCTTCATCACTACCCTGATCTGTATGACCGCACTTTCCCTGTTCATCTCCCGCTCCCGTATCGGCAGGGCCTGTCGCGCGGTCTCGCAGGATCTGGGCATGGCAAACCTGCTGGGCATCGATACCAACCGCATCATCTCGGCCACCTTCGTGATTGGTGCAGCCCTCGCAGCCGTCGCGGGCCTGTTGCTTGGCATGTATTACGGATCTGTGGATCCACTCTTCGGCTTTATTGCCGGCCTGAAAGCATTCACCGCAGCCGTCCTTGGCGGTATCGGCAGCATTCCCGGCGCCATGCTGGGCGGCCTCATCCTCGGCGTTGCCGAGAGTATGACCTCGGGCTACCTGAGTGGTGAATACAAAGATGTGGTGTCGTTCAGCCTGCTCATTCTGATTCTGCTGTTCAAACCCACCGGACTGCTGGGCAAACCGGAGGTTGAGAAGATCTGATGGCTGCCAACAATTTTCGACACGCGCTCTTCTGCGCGATCATCACACTGATCATTTCCTACCCCATCATCGGCTTTAACCTGGAAGCCCAGGGCATCAGCGTGACCCTGACCGGCGCCGATACCAGCACAGTAATCCTTGTGTTGCTGGCCGCGGTGATCGTGTTCCTGTTCCAGTTGTTCCGGGATCAGATCATGGGCGGGCTCAAGAGCATCCCAAGCCCGCTGCCCAAAACCCAGAAGGAGCCGATGGCCGAGAACAAACGGGCCAAAATCGAATCCTGGGTACTCACAGGCATTGTCGTTCTGGCCCTGTTCTGGCCTTTCTTTGTCTCCCGTGGCGCTGTGGATCTGGCGACGCTGGTGCTGATCTACGTCATGCTGGCGCTGGGCCTGAACGTCGTCGTGGGTCTTGCAGGCCTGCTGGACCTTGGCTACGTGGCGTTCTACGCGGTTGGCGCCTACACCTTTGCCCTGCTGTCCCAATACGCCGGCATCTCCTTCTGGATGGCTCTGCCTATCGGGGCTTGCCTGGCGGCCTTATTTGGACTGGTTCTGGGCTTCCCGGTACTGCGGTTACGGGGTGACTATCTCGCTATCGTCACTCTTGGCTTCGGCGAAATCATCCGGATTCTGCTCAACAACTGGACTGCCGTTACCGGCGGCCCCAACGGCATTGGCGGAATTCCCGATCCCACCCTGTTTGGCATGGAATTCGGCCGGCGGGTTCGGGAAGAAGGTAACACGTCATTCCATGAGACCTTCGGTATCGCCTACAGCGGCGAGCACAAGGTGATTTTCCTCTACCTGATTGCTCTGGTCCTGGCCGTGATCACCGCCCTGATCATCCGCCGGTTCATGCGCATGCCTGTTGGTCGTGCCTGGGAAGCCCTGCGGGAAGACGAGATTGCTGCCCGCTCCCTGGGCCTGAGCCGCACCGCGGTAAAACTCTCTGCCTTTACCATTGGCGCGTTCTTTGCCGGGTTTGCCGGCACTGTGTTTGCCTCCAAACAGGGCTTTATCAGCCCGGAGTCGTTTGTGTTCCTTGAGTCGGCCATCATCCTGGCCATTGTGGTGCTCGGCGGCATGGGCTCGCAGCTGGGCGTTGTACTTGCCGCCATCGCCGTGACCATCCTGCCGGAACTGGCCCGGGAGTTTTCCGACTACCGGATGCTGGTTTTCGGCGCCGCCATGGTACTGATGATGGTCTGGCGGCCACAGGGGCTGATGCCCATGCGCCGCATTCACATTGAACTCAGACGCCAGGAGTGACAGACATGCTAGAAGTACAGAATCTGTCCATGCGCTTCGGCGGCCTGCTGGCAGTCGACCAGGTAAGCCTGGACGTGCAGGAACACGAAATAGTCTCCATCATCGGCCCCAACGGGGCCGGCAAAACCACGGTCTTCAACTGCATCAGTGGTTTTTACAAGCCCACGGGCGGGAAGATCCTGTTTGAAGGTAATGAAGTCCAGGGTAAACCGGACTACAAGATTTCCCGACTGGGCATGGTGCGAACGTTCCAGCACGTGCGCCTGTTCGGCCAGATGACCGTAGTGGAAAACCTGCTGGTGGCCCAGCATCGGCACCTGAACACCAACCTGATATCCGGCCTGATCAAGACACCCGACTATCGGGAGCGGGAACGCAAGTCCCTTGACCGGGCCGCGTACTGGCTGGATCGGGTTGGCCTGCTGGAACTGGCCAACCGGGAAGCCGGCAACCTGGCCTATGGCCAGCAGCGCCGGCTGGAAATTGCGCGCTGCATGGTGACCGAACCGAAACTGCTGATGCTGGACGAACCAGCCGCAGGCCTGAACCCGGCGGAAACCAAAGACCTCAACCAGCTGATTGTCAGCCTGAAAGAGGACTACAACGTTTCCGTACTGCTGATTGAGCACGATATGAGCCTGGTTATGGACATCTCAGACCGGATTACCGTCATCAACCAGGGCCGCCCCCTGGCTGCCGGCACACCGGACGAAGTTCGCCAGAACGACGATGTGATCAAAGCCTATCTGGGCGAGGCCTGAGGAGGCACCATGCTGGTACTGGAAGACGTACATACCCACTATGGCAAAATCGAGGCCCTGCACGGCGTATCCGTGGAAGTAAAGAAGGGCGAGATTGTGTCACTGATCGGCGCCAACGGCGCCGGCAAAACCACGTTGCTGATGACCGTTTGTGGTAGCCCGCAAGCCAGCGCAGGGCGGGTGATTCTGGAGGGCCGCGACATTACCAATGACGCCACCTCCAACATCATGCGTTCCGGCATTGCGATTGTGCCCGAAGGCCGCCGCGTGTTTCCCGGGCTGACGGTGGAAGAGAACCTGCACATGGGCGGTTTCTTCAACACCAAATCGGAAATCCGCAAAAGCCAGGATCACGTGTACGAGCTGTTCCCCAGGCTGAAAGAGCGTGAACATCAGCGGGCCGGCACTATGTCCGGCGGCGAACAACAAATGCTGGCCATCGGCCGGGCACTGATGAGCAAACCCAGAATGATCATTCTGGACGAGCCATCTCTGGGGCTGGCGCCGATCATCATTCAGCAGATCTTCGAGATCATCGGCCAGTTGAGAGAGGAAGGGATTACGGTGTTCCTGGTGGAGCAGAACGCTCACCAGGCCCTGAGCCTGGCAGACCGGGGCTATGTGCTGGAAACCGGCCGTATCCGCCTGCACGACACCGGCAAGAACCTGCTGGCCAATCCGGAAGTGAGGGATGCCTACCTGGGTGGTTAACCCATCCAGAAACCAAAAAAGCCGGAGGCCATCAGCGCTCCGGCTTTTTTTTTGGGACTCACAAAAGCAGCTTACTTGATGCTCTTGATGGTGCCCTTGTAGCCTTCAACGGTTACGTCGATGGTTCCGAAGAAACCATAGCCGTTTTGCTCAACGGTGTAACGCGGAGCCACGATCACGTCTGCACCAGATTCGGTCACAGCGTTGTAGGCAGCAGAAGACTTAACCTTCTCTACCAGGCTGGCGCCACCGATCGGCAGGGGCAGAGCACCGCCAGTGGAACCCACGCCGTAGGCAACGCCGTCAGCGTATTTCTTGCTATCACCCAGAGTCAGCAGACCAAACAGCTGGGTTACAGAAGCCTTACCAGTAATCTTCTCACCAACTTCGATGTCAGCTTTGACGTCGCTCTGAACGGCGCCAGTCAGCGGCAGCGAAGGAGCGCTGGTGTTGAGGGAAGAACAACCGGTCATTGCGCCGGCCAGAACGAGTGTTGATGCAATAAGCGCTTTTTTCAAAACAAACTCTCCATATGTTGTTGCATGGCCCTCATGGCCGCGCGCACTATACTGAAATACACTCTATATAACAATAGCGGCTAACAGATGATTTTTTGTTCGATTTAGAAATATGAACACATGTTCACATTTCCGTGTATCAGGCCGCTACCTTTTTTAACAGTGGCTTAACTTGCGATTTCAGGTTTTGATCTATACTCAAACAGACGGTCTTTTAACCAAACCAGATACTGGCCGTTGTCTTGCAGCCACGGAATTCGAACGCTGCAGGGTATGCGACAAAGCTATAACCACAGAAAGGAGTGGATAATGAAAAAACTGATCGCAGGTGCAATTCTTCTTGGTGCTTCCTCCATGGCGTTCGCACAGCCCGGCTGTGGCGTGGGTGCCATGATCTGGAAAGGGCAGTCCGGCATTGCTCCACATGTCCTGGCCGCTACCACCAACGGAACCTTCGGTAACCAGACCTTCGGCATGACCACCGGCACTCTGGGTTGCCAGACCAACCAGTCTGTTCAATCCATGGCCATGTACATGGACAGCAACATCGATAAGGTTGCCCGCGACATGTCCCGCGGTTCTGGCGAAAACCTGGATACTCTGGCAGTCCTGCTGGGTGTAGAAGAAACTGACCGTGATACCTTCCGCAAAGTACTGCAAGACAACTTTGCTTCCATTTTCCCCAACGCTGATACCACCTCAGGTGAAGCCGTAGACGCCATCGTGGCCCTGCTGGAGCAGAACGACGCTCTGAGCAAATACGTGGCCGCCTGATCACTGGCGACAATGGAACAGAATGGCGCCAGGGACGGCGAACAAACCCCAGAGCCACCAATCCGGAACTACCAACTCCATGGGCTTTACCCTTCGCACCGGGCAGGCCGTTTTATGGCTTGCATGCAGTACCGCCTGGGCACAGGCAGAAACCGTTACACTGCCTGACAACCTTCACCTTCATCCAACCTGGCTGACCCTCGGCCACTATCATCAGGACAGGTTCGGTTCCGATTACTCCAGCCAGGCCGATGACCCGGCCTTCTTTCTGAGTGACGACGGCAAGACATCGCCCAGAGCCGAACTGGAAGCCACCCTGGAGGCCATACAACAACCCGGAGGTGGTGATAGCCACGCCCGCTGTCGATTCCCGGCCCGGGATGCCTGGCTGAGAGAGCAACTGGAGTTGCCGGATACACCGGTAAACTGCCCCGCTTTCGAGGAATGGGCAGGCACACTGAATACCGAGAAAGTCACCCTGGTGTTTGCTGCGTCCTATCTGAACAGTCCCTCATCCATGTTCGGACACACCTTCTTGCGGCTCGATCCCCCCCAGGATGACGAAGAAACCGATCTGCTGCTGGCAAATACTGTTTCCTACGCAGCCGATGCCGCTGAACATGACAGCGAGTTGTTGTTTGCCTATCGGGGTATTTTCGGGGGCTATCCAGGCATTACCTCCATCAAGCCCTATTACGAAATGATCCGGCTGTACAACGACATCGAACACCGGGATCTCTGGGAGTACACCCTGAATCTCGACCAACAGGAGGTTGACACCCTGCTGGCCCATACCTGGGAAATTCAGGACAAGAACTTTGATTACTATTTCTTCGATGAGAACTGCGCCTATCGCCTGCTGGCCCTGATCGACGCCGCCCGCCCGGGCACGAACCTGCTCGACGAAGTAAGCACTCACGCCATCCCCTCTGACACCGTGCGCTGGGTGAGGGATGCCGGGCTGCTTGAAAGCATCCATTACCGCCCGTCTGCCGCCACCTCTGTAGCCCATAGCCTGGAAAGCCTGCCCTCAGACCACCAGACCATCGCCGCTGCCTTAGCCAATGGCTACGTGGCAGTGAACGACCCAGAAGTGCGTAAGCTTGGTAAAGACGACCGCGCCCAACTCCTGGATGCCACGTACGATTACGTACGCTACCAGAGCGAAGCCGAAGGCTGGCCCCGGGAACACGCGGCGCCGCTGTCTCATCAACTACTGGTCGCCCGCAGCCAGATTGAGGATGCGGCAGAACTTCCAGACGTGCCCGAACCGGAGATCCGCGACGATCAGGGGCATGACACCTTTCGCCTGAGCCTCGGTTCCGGCCAGCTCGCCCACAGCGAGTTCACCCAGTTGACCATCCGGCCGGCCTATCACGACGTACTGGATCCGCCCGCCGGTTACCGTACCGGTGCACAACTGCAGTTCCTGCGCCTGGACGCCAGGCTTTACCACAAAAACGACGAACTTCAGGTGGAACAGATCACCGGCGTCGAGATACGCTCCCTGAGCCCCCGGAACCAGTTCTTTGCCCCGATCTCCTGGCAAGTTGGCTTTGGCGGCCGCCGCACGGACACCGGCAATGATCGCGTACTGGCCCCCTATCTTGAAGGCGGAGCCGGCGGCAGCTGGAGCCTGGGCAAGAACACCCAAGCCTTCGCCATTGCCACGGCGGATGTGGAAATCGATGATGACATCAAACGGGGCTACGATTTCGCCCCGGGCGCAGACCTCGGCCTGCTGCACCAGAACAACCGCTTCAGCCTGCTGACTGGCGTAAAAACCAAAGCCTGGATCGTCAGCAGCCAACACCGGCAAGACCAGCTTTATGCCGAAGCCAACTGGCACATTGGCCGGGAATTCAGCCTATTCGCCAAATTCACCCGGGAAGACCACTACGACAGGTACCAAAGCACATGGCAAGCCGGCCTGCACGCTTACTTCTGAATACCAAAACGGCTCTCATCACCCTGCTGGCCATCACCACGCTGCTGCAAACCGGATGCAGCAGCGTGTTCTTCTATCCGGACAATGCCACTTACATCACCCCGGACCGACTCAACCTGGAATACGAAGACATCTACCTCAAGACCGCGGACGGCGAAACCCTCCACGGCTGGTGGCTCCCTGCCCTCACCGACGAGCCCGCCAAGGGCACCATCTACTTCCTGCACGGCAACGCCCAGAACGTCAGCGCCCACATCCTCAACGCCGCCTGGCTGCCGGAACAGGGCTACAACGTGTTCACCATCGATTATCGCGGTTACGGCCAATCCACCGGCGCCCCCGATATCGAAGGCGCACTGCACGACGTGGAAACCGGACTGCGCTGGCTGGCCCAACGCCGCGCCGATAGTGAACACCCGCTCTATATCCTCGGCCAAAGCCTCGGCGGCGCCCTCGGTATCGCCCTGGCCAGCGAATGGGTGCAGCGAGACGAACAACCAGAGCTAAACGGCATCATCCTCGACGGCACCTTCTCCGGCTTCCGCTACATCGCCCGGGAAAAGCTCGACCTGTTCTGGCTCACCTGGCCGTTCCAGTACCCCCTGAGCTGGACCATCCCGGATGACTACGAAGGCACCGACAGGATCGCCGGTGTATCACCGGTGCCGGTGATGATTATCCACAGCGTTCGGGATGGCATCATTCCGTTCGAGCATGGCGTGCGGTTGTATGAAGCGGCGGAGCAGCCCAAGGAGTTCTTGCAGACCGATACGCCCCATGCAGCGACGTTTGTGATTCCCGCATACAGGGAGGCAGTACTGGAATTCATGGAAAAAGGCCTTTAGAGGCAAGCACAAGGTCTAGCGCAGCGGTTGTGGGAAGCCTTTCCAAAAGTCTTGAGGGCCATGGACGGCCCGAAAGAAGCGCACATGGATGTGCTCGTAGCGTCTTTTGGAAAGGCTTCCCACAACCGCTGCAGGCACTAAAACTACAAGGCCCATAAACGACAAAACCCGCCAGGCTTGAAGCCGGGCGGGTTTTTCTAACCAAGAATCATCTTAGTCAGTGAAGTCAGTCGGCTGCTCGCCTTCTTTGACTTCCTTCATGGACAGCTTAACGCGACCACGGTTGTCCACATCCAGCACCTTGACCAGAACTTCCTGACCTTCGCTCAGCTCGTCAGTGACGTTCTCGATACGGCGCTCGGAGATCTGGGAAATGTGCACCAGACCATCCTTGCCGGGCAGGATGTTAACAAAGGCACCGAAGTCCACAATCCGCTCAACGCGGCCCTTGTAGATAGCACCCACTTCGATCTCGGCAGTGATTTCTTTCACGCGATTCACGGCAGCCTGTGCGGCCGCAGCGTTGTCGGCGTAGATCTTCACGTTGCCGTCGTCGTCCAGGTCGATGGAAGCGCCGGTCTCGTCGCAAATACCACGGATGGTTGCGCCACCCTTACCGATTACATCACGGATCTTGTCCGGATGAATCTTGATGGTGGTGATGCTCGGAGCGCGATCAGACAGCTCGGCACGGGGCTCTGCGATCACCTTGTTCATCTCGTCCAGGATGTGCAGACGCGCAGCGTTGGCCTGCTCGAGGGCGATTTCCATGATTTCGTCGGTAATACCCTGAATCTTGATGTCCATCTGCAGGGCCGTGACGCCCTCTTTGGTACCGGCAACCTTGAAATCCATGTCACCCAGGTGATCTTCGTCACCCAGGATGTCAGTCAGGACCGCGAACTTGTCGCCTTCCTTGACCAGACCCATGGCGATACCGGCCACCGGAGCCTTCAGCGGCACACCAGCATCCATCAGCGCCAGGGATGAACCACACACGGAAGCCATGGAACTGGAACCGTTGGATTCAGTGATCTCGGACACCGCACGAATGGCATACGGGAACTCTTCGATGGTCGGCATAACCGCGGCTACACCACGCTTGGCCAGACGACCGTGACCAATTTCACGACGGCCCGGGCTACCCATACGGCCAGCTTCACCTACGGAGTACGGAGGGAAGTTGTAGTGGAACAGGAACGGGTCCTTGCGCTCACCTTCCAGGGCATCGATGATCTGCACGTCACGGGTGGTACCCAGCGTGGCGGTAACGATAGCCTGAGTCTCACCACGGGTGAACAGGGCGGAACCGTGAACGGACGGCAGTACGCCAACTTCCACCTTGATCGGGCGAACGGTCTTGTTGTCACGGCCATCGATACGCGGCTTGCCTTCGATAACCTGCAGACGAACGACAGACTTCTCGACCTTGCCGAAGTACTTCTTCACTTCCTCTTCGGAAGGCTGGCCTTCTTCTTCACCGGCCAGTTTTTCAACGGCAGCAGATTTGATCTCACCCAGACGCTCGTAACGGGCCATCTTGTCGCGAATCGCGTAGGCTTCTTCGATGGCACCACCGAACTCGGCCTTGATGGCGTTCAGCAGCTCAGTGTTTTCCGCCTCGGGCTGCCATTCCCAGCGCGGCTTGCCGTTCTCGGCAGCAAATTCCTTGATGGCAGTGATCGCAGTCTGCATTTCCTGGTGGCCGAACAGTACGGCGCCCAGCATCTGGTCCTCTGTCAGGCCTTTGGCCTCGGACTCAACCATCAGCACCGCTTCGTCGGTACCGGCCACAACCATGTCCAGCAGGGAAGTGCTGAGCTCTTCGAAGGTCGGGTTCAGGAAGTAGCCTTTCTCGTTGGTGTAACCCACACGGGCAGCACCAATCGGGCCGTCGAACGGGATACCGGAGATGGCCAGGGCTGCAGATGCAGCAATCATGGCAGCGATATCCGGATCGTGGTTCTTGCTGGCAGACATAACCGTCAGCACAACCTGAACTTCGTTCATGTAGCCGTTCGGGAACAGCGGGCGAATCGGACGGTCGATCAGGCGGGAGGTCAGGGTCTCTTTCTCGGACGGACGACCTTCACGCTTGAAGAAGCCACCCGGGATTTTACCGGCGGCGTAGGTTTTTTCCTGGTAGTTCACAGTCAGGGGGAAGAAGCCCTGGCCCGGCTTGGGCTCTTTGGCGCCAACAACGGTGCCCAGAACGGCAGTGTCGCCGGTGCTTACCAGTACCGCGCCGGTTGCCTGACGGGCAATACGACCGGTTTCCAGGGTGAAGGTTTCCCCACCCATTTCAAATGTCTTGATACGTGGTTGCAGTTCCACAATAAACTCCTGCATTTTCAGCGGTTTTGATTCTGGCCAATGACCCATTCATTCGCCATTTTCCAACAACTGCAGCAGTCTGATCAGTGAACCGAAAGGCAACCCGTCTGAAAGCTAACAGGCTGTTGCAAAACCCCGGCCAGAGTTCCCGGGCTTTTCAACAACCTGCTATCAATAGCGGCTTTCCATTGTGACAGGGAAAATCCTTCGGTTTCACAGACAAATCAACTGCAGCAAAAAACGCTTCCTGCTTGTTCGGAATGAGCAAGGCAGGGAGCGGGAGAGAAGCACGGCTGAACCCGGGAACCCCCGGGCCAGCCATCAGGTCGCTAAACCGGATTAGCGACGCAGACCCAGACGCTGGATCAGGTCCAGGTAACGGTCAGCGTTTTTACGCTTGAGGTAGTCCAGCAGCTTACGACGCTGGTTTACCATCCGGATCAGGCCGCGGCGGGAATGGTGATCCTGCTTGTTGGCCTTGAAGTGATCCTGCAGCTTGTTGATGTTGGCGCTCAGCAGAGCTACCTGAACCTCAGGGGAACCGGTATCGCCATCACCTTGCTGAAAATCTTTAACGATCTGAGCTTTCTCACTGGCAGACAGTGCCATATTTCACCTCATTGGTTGCGATGCATACCTATTCAGCCGAACCGCGCATCTCTACAGCCCGGCTAATCAGCAAAAGGCGTTTACCGTTTGCTGTTCTTGACCAGACGGCGAGGCACCAGTTGAGTGCCATCGCCTTCCGGCAATGCTTCTGCCAGCCCTACGAAGGAATGCTCGCCATACAGGCGGACGAAACCTTCAAAAGGCTGACCCGGTATTCTAACCGGTTGTCCGTTCAAGATCGATACCAGCGGCACGCCGGACAATCGGTACTCGGGAAACATGGTGAGGGCGGTTTCCGGCGGCAACAGCAGGCCATCCAGGCTTTCCCCGCGCTCGCGCATGGCTTCCAGGTCTTTGACATCGTGGGCATTTGCCAGGGTGTAGCCGGAGGCCAGGGTGCGACGCAGAGCACTGACATGAGCTCCACAGCCCAGAACCTCACCAATATCCTCAACCAGTGAGCGGATATACGTACCCTTGGTACAGGTAACCGCAAGATCCAGCTCCTGTTCCCGAACCGCCAACAATTTGAGCTCGTAAATGGTCACCGGCCTGGCCGGGCGCTCAATTTCGATACCCTCGCGGGCGTATTCGTACAGTGGTTTGCCCTGATGCTTCAGAGCCGAGTACATGGAGGGCACTTGCTGAATGTCGCCACGGAACCGGGCCAGTACGGCCTCCACTTCTTCCTCACTGAAGTGGGGAACCGACTTTTCCTCCACCACAGCCCCTTCGCTGTCTCCGGTTTCTGTCCGGATGCCCAGGCGTGCGGTGGTGATATACGCCTTGTCACTGTCCAGCATGGTCTGGGAGAACTTGGTGGCCTCACCAAAACACAGGGGCAGCACGCCAGTGGCGAGCGGATCAAGCGCACCGGTATGGCCGGCCTTCGCCGCACCATACAGGCGCTTGACCTGCTGCAGAATCCCGTTGGAGGTAACGCCCTGGGGCTTGTCGATTACCAGGATGCCGTTTACGTCACGGCCTTTGCGTCTTCGGCTCAAGCGTCACGCTCCGGGTTATCGGAAACCGGGTCATCATTATCGTCCCGGGGCACGGCAGGCTTGTCGCCAACCGCTTCGCGGATCAGGCGATCCATCTTGCGGCTCTGCCCCAACAGTTTGTCGAAGTGAAACCGCAGATGGGGCACCACACGCAATTTCATGGCGCGACCAACCTGCCCGCGCAGAAACCCGGAGGCCTTGTTCAACACCGTCAGGGAGTCCTGCACTTCGGGTGAATCTTCGGTGAGCTCCTCGGTGGACAGCAACGAAATATAGATATCGGCATAGCCGAGGTCACGGCTGACTTTCACATCATTAACCGTGACCATACCAACGCGAGGATCCTTCACCTCGCGCTGGATCAGCTGCGCCAGCTCTCGCTGCATCTGATCGCCGATGCGATCTACGCGACTGTATTCCCGTGCCATCAGGCCCCCGTGGACTCAAGCTGACGTTCAACACGGACGCGATCGAACACTTCGATCTGGTCACCCACTTTCACGTCGTAGCCTTTAACACCGATACCACATTCCATACCGTTGCGAACTTCCGCCACATCGTCCTTGAAGCGACGCAGGGATTCCAGCTCGCCTTCAAAGATCACCACGTTGTCACGCAGTACGCGGATCGGCTTATTACGGTATACGGTGCCCTCAGTCACCATACAGCCAGCCACCTGACCGAATTTCGGCGAACGGAATACGTCACGCACATCGGCAATGCCCACAATATCTTCGCGGAATTCCGGCTTGAGCATGCCTGTCAAAGCCGCTTTCACATCATCAATCAGGTTATAGATGATGCTGTAGTAGCGCAGATCCAGACCTTCCTGCTCAACCAGACGCTTGGATGCGGTATCCGCACGCACGTTGAAACCGAAAATAACGGCGTTGGTGGCCATGGCCAGGCTGACGTCGGTCTCGGCGATACCGCCAACACCAGACGAAACAATCTTCACCTGAACCTCGTCGTTGCCCAGGTCCTGCAGGGCCTTGGTAATGGCTTCCAGAGAACCACGCACGTCAGTCTTGAGCACCACGTTGAGGGTCTTGACCTCGTCCTTGCCCATATTCTCGAACATGTTCTCGAGCTTGGCAGCTTGCTGGCGCTGGAGACGTTGCTCACGCTCACGGGTCTGACGGAATTCAGCCAGCTCTTTGGCTTTTTTCTCGTCTGCCACAGCGAAGAATTCGTCACCGGCGTCTGGCGTGCCGTTCAGGCCCAGAATCTCGACCGGAATCGACGGGCCAGCTTCTTTCACCTGGCGCCCGGCTTCGTCTGTCATGGCGCGCACCTTACCGAAGAAGGAACCGGCCACCACCATGTCGCCCTGGCGAAGCGTACCGTTCTGAACCAGCACGGTAGCAACAGAACCACGGCCGCGTTCCAGGCTGGATTCAACCACAACACCTTTCGCCGCTGCATCCGGGGACGCTTCCAGCTCAAGGATTTCAGCCTGCAGCAAGACGGCTTCCAGCAGGTCATCGATGCCCATACCAGTGTGTGCAGAAACAGGCACGAACTGAACGTCGCCACCCCAGTCTTCCGGAATGACTTCCAGAGCTGAAAGCTCGTTCTTGATGCGGTCCGGATCGGCTTCTTCCTTGTCCATCTTGTTGATGGCAACCACGATCGGTACGCCGGCAGAACGGGCGTGCTCAACGGCTTCCTTGGTTTGAGGCATAACACCGTCGTCGGCTGCCACCACCAGGATAACGATGTCGGTACACTGGGCACCACGAGCACGCATGGCGGTAAATGCGGCGTGGCCCGGGGTATCCAGGAAGGACACCATGCCGTGTTCAGTTTCTACATGGTAAGCACCAATGTGCTGGGTAATACCACCGGACTCACCGGCAGCAACCTTGGCGCGGCGGATATGGTCCAGCAGCGAGGTCTTGCCATGGTCAACGTGACCCATAACACTGACAACCGGCGCGCGCTTGATCTTCTCTTTGCCTTCATCCGGGCCGGTGATTTCGCTCAGAACTTCCTCTTCGAAGGCATCCTCACTCACCGCCTTGGGCTTGTGACCCAGCTCTTCGGTAACCAGGATCGCCGTTTCCTGATCCAGCGCCTGATTGATGGTTGCCATCACCCCCATACCCATCAGGGTCTTGATAACATCAGCGGACTTGACGGCCATGCGCTGGGCGAGATCACCAACGGTGATGGTTTCCGGAATCTGTACTTCTCTGACCATGGGCTTTGTGGGCCTCTCGAAAGCATGACGCTTTTCTTTCGGTTTCTTTTTGGCCCGCAGCGGCTTGCGAAGAGTGGTTTCCTCTTCGTCTTCGCTCAGTACTACCGGTTCTTCTACCGGACGGCTGCGAGGACCGCGATGGCCAGCCTGCTTCTTCTTCGGCTTGCCTTCTTCAATATCATCGCCGCGCTCACGCACCTTCTCTTTTTTCTTCTTCGGCTTGCGATCCCGACCTTCATCCTCAGGCGGAGGCATGGGAATATCCTCCGGCGCGATGGCAGGCTCTGCGGATTCTGCAGCAGGTTCCGGAGCAGCTTTGGCTTCGGTTTCCGCTGCGGCCGGAGCTTCCGTTTCGGGGGCTTCGGCAGGTGCAGCTTCCGCTGCGACCTTCGGCGTTTCTTCCACCGGTGCCTGCTCTTCGGCCGGTGCCTGTACCGGCTCTTCCGCTACCGGCGCCTCAGCTTCCGGTTCGGGTTGCAGCTCTGCACGCTTGATATAGGTGCGGCGCTTGCGCACTTCTACGTTGACAGTCTTGGCCTTGCCGGCCTTAAGCGTCGTCGTGGTCTTGCGCTTGAGTGTAATCTTCCGCGGTTCAGCTTCCGCCTCGCCATGGTTTTTTCTCAGATAGGCCAGCAACTGCTGCTTCTCATCGCTGGTGACAGCGTCGTTTTCGCTGCGGGCTTTCAGGCCCGCTTCCACGATCTGCTTCAGCAAACGATCCACGGGAGCGCCTACATCTGCGGCCAGTTGTTTTACCGTTACTTCAGCCATACTGGTCCTCCTCTCCCGAATCAGGCCTGGTCTTCAAACCAGGGTGCGCGCGCAGTCATAATCAATTGACCAGCACGCTCTTCATCCATACCTTCAATTTCGAGCAGCTCATCAATCGACTGCTCCGCCAGATCTTCCATTGTGCGCACGCCCATGCCGGCAAGCTTGAATGCCAGCGCCCGGTCCATGCCGTCCATATTCAGAAGATCGTCTTCGGGCTCAGCGCCCTCCAGGGCTTCTTCACTGGCCAGCGCCTGGTTCAGCAATACGTCTTTGGCACGACGGCGCAATTCAGTGACGGTTTCCTCGTCAAAGCCCTCAATCGCCAGCATTTCTTCCATCGGTACGTAGGCCACCTCTTCAATGGAGGTAAAGCCTTCCTCGATAAGAACACCGGCAAATTCTTCATCAACATCCAGATGAGCGGTAAAGTGTTCAAGCAGGCGGTTGTATTCCTGCTCCTGGCGCTCACCGGCTTCTTCTTCCGTCATCACGTTCAGGGTCCAACCGGTCAGCTCGGTCGCCAGACGAACGTTCTGGCCGTTCCGGCCGATGGCCTGCGCCAGGTTATCTTCGGCAACGGCTACATCCATGGTGTGACGGTCTTCATCCATGACAATGGAGGCCACCTCAGCAGGCGCCATCGCGTTGATGACCAACTGAGCCGGGTTATCGTCGTAAAGCACGATATCCACACGCTCACCGCCCAGCTCATTAGACACTGCCTGTACGCGGGAGCCCCGCATACCCACACAAGCGCCAACCGGGTCAATACGGCGGTCGTTGGTCTTCACCGCTATCTTGGCCCGGGAGCCCGGATCGCGAGCGGCACCGCGAATCTCGATCAGCTCCTCGGCAATCTCGGGAACCTCGATGCGGAAAAGCTCGATCAGCATTTGCGAATCGGTACGGCTCAGAATCAGCTGTGGTCCGCGATGATCGGTGCGAATCTCCAGCAGCAGAGCACGAACGCGATCGCCCATCCGGAAGGTTTCACGGGGAATCAGGTGCTCACGGGGAAGCAGAGCTTCTGCGTTGCCACCCAGATCCACAATCACATTGTCCCGGGTCACCTTCTTGACGGTACCGGACACCAGCTCACCGATACGATCGCGGTAGCTGTCGACAATCTTCATGCGCTCGGCTTCGCGCACTTTCTGGAAGATGATCTGCTTGGCCGCCTGGGCACCAATGCGCCCGAACGCCACAGACTCCACCTTCTCTTCGTACATATCACCCGGCTTCAGATTGGTGTCGATCTCTTCCGCTTCCTGCAGGGTCAGCTCAGTGCCCAACGCAGGAACGGCATCATTGTCGACCACCAGCCAGCGTCGGAAGGTTTCGTATTCTCCGGTGCGGCGATCAATGGCAACCCGGATATCCGCCTCTTCGTCTTCATAACGTTTCTTGGCAGCGGTAGCGAGCGCGAGTTCAATCGCCTCGAAAATCACATCCTTCTCGACACCTTTCTCGTTCGAGACGGATTCCACTACCAGCAAGATCTCTTTACTCATGGGATTGCCCTGCCCTCAAAATAAACGATACATCTATAGATTTATTCGAATGTGTCACTCGAAAACCGGCACGATGTTGGCTTTTTCGATACTGTCGAAGGGCAACAGGTATTCGTGGTCATCTACTACAACTACCACGTCGTCGCCCTCCACCCCTTTGATCAGGCCCAGGAATTTGCGCCGGCCCTCAAACGCCATACGCAGCTTGATCTGCACTTTATGACCAATAAATGCCTCGTACTGCTCCAGCCGGAACAGCGGCCGGTCCATACCGGGCGAAGACACTTCCAGCGTATATTCTGTCTGGATGGGGTCTTCCACATCCATTACCCCGCTGACCTGACGACTGACTTTCTCGCAGTCGTCGA
Source organism: Marinobacter sp. tcs-11 (assembly GCF_002049515.1). Classification (NCBI taxonomy): domain Bacteria; kingdom Pseudomonadati; phylum Pseudomonadota; class Gammaproteobacteria; order Pseudomonadales; family Marinobacteraceae; genus Marinobacter; species Marinobacter sp. tcs-11. The sequence continues at coordinate 32,908 of NZ_LLYU01000022.1, forward strand.
TCGCGATGCCGTTCTCGGCATCATCAATAAACACCCGAAGCTTGGAATGGTGTCCATGGGAGCGGAATTCAATTCCCCAGAACTCATAACCCAGACCCTCGACCACCGGGCGCAGGATGTCTTCCAGTTGTTTCAGTTTGGCTGACAAGTGTCGCCGCCTCCGTTTCCGAATTTTCAGGGTACAAAAACAAAAAAAGGGCTGTTAATCAGCCCTTTTATGCACCAGGGCCCTTTGCGCCAGGCCCCTTAATCAAAAAGCCCCTGAAACATGGGGCCTTTTGTTGCAAGAATTCGCAAAGCGCCAACCCTTTCAAGCGCTCTGCCGACAGACACCTGGCCTGCCTGGAAGCCTCGATGCTCGCAGGCTCCAATATCCGCGGGAGTATAGTGACGCCACGCGGACTGGTCAAGGACTGACCAAAAAAAACGGCCTGGGTTTGCCAAGCCGTCTTCTTTTAATATGGTGCCCGGGGCCGGACTCGAACCGGCACAGCTTTCGCTACCACCCCCTCAAGATGGCGTGTCTACCAGTTTCACCACCCGGGCATCATTCTTTACTCGAGTTCGGGGAGCGCGTCCCCACCCTCGGATTCGCTGTTAGCTGCAGGCTCATCAGCAGAGGGAGCCTGCCCAGCTTGCGCACCTGCCTGAGACGATTCCTGAACAACCGGAATACCTGCCTCGCCAGCCACTTCGGCGCGCTGCTTGGCAAAAATTGCCAGCGAAAAACTTGTCACAAAAAAGATAACCGCCATAAAAGTGGTCATCCGCGTCAGGAAGCTTCCGCTGCCCTGACTACCAAACACGGTCTGGGACGCACCACCACCGAAAGCCGCTCCGGCGTCTGCACCCTTGCCCTGCTGGATCAGAACCAGGCCCACCAGCGACACGGCGATCACGACGTGAACAACAACTACCAGTGTTTCCAACCAATCCATACAGACTCTCGTAAACGTGTCGGCTTAGACACCTGCCGGGAAAGACCGGCAAATGCTGATAAATTCTTCGGCCTTCAACGATGCACCACCGATGAGACCGCCATCAATATCCGGCTCTGCAAACAAAGCGGCAGCATTATCCGCTTTTACACTGCCGCCGTAAAGTACCGAAATCTCTTTAGCCGGTGCATTCATACCATCCAGCACCTTGCGGATTTCCGAATGCATGGCCTGGGCATCGTCTGCCGTCGCGGTTTTTCCGGTTCCGATAGCCCAGACCGGCTCATACGCCACAACAACCCTGGACCACTGGTCGCCAGCTACAACTGCCAGCCCGTTGCGAACCTGCTCGGCAACCACCGCTTCGGCTTGACCGGCTTCCCGCTCCGCGAGCGTTTCACCTACACACAGCACCGCAACCAAGCCACTCAACAGAACCTGCTCAACCTTGGCGGCTGCCACAGAATCCGTCTCACCAAACAACTGCCGGCGCTCGGAATGCCCCACCAGCACATAACCACACCCCATATCGCGGGCCATTTCGGCGGAGATTTCTCCGGTGTATGCGCCAGATTGCCACTGGGACACGTTCTGTGCACCGGTAGTGATCCGCCCACCTCCCTGCTCAGCAACCTGGCCCAGATAGATCGCAGGAGGGATAATAACCACCTCCACATCTTTGCCAACATTACCGGACTGCTCGCAAACTGCGCCAACCAGCTGTTTCACCAGATCTTTCGACCCGTTCATTTTCCAGTTTCCGGCAACAATTCTGCGACGCATCTCTGTCCTCGACAGTCCCGAGCAAAAGGGAGGCGGAACTATACAGCAGTCACCCGCGGTACACAACCACCCTTCGAAATCAGGGTGTTGAGCGCTCCACCACCAGGGCAAGCTCTTCCACTACCCGGGTAATATCGTCCGCGCTCTGGCCCTCGGCCATCACTCTGATCAGCGGCTCGGTGCCGGATGCCCGCAGCAGAATGCGCCCGGCATCACCCAGCGAAGCCTCTGCCCGCGCCATGGCCTCAACAATATCCGCCCTACCCAACGGATCAAACCGTTCGGCAACGCGTACGTTGATCATTTTCTGCGGCAGCTTGCTCATACCTGCCCGCAGTTCTCCCATAGTCTTGCCGGACTTCCGCACTGCCAGCAGTACCTGCAACGCAGAGACAATACCGTCACCCGTGGTGGTGCAATCCCGGATCACCATATGCCCGGAACCCTCGCCTCCAATCAGCCAGTTATTGGCCAACAGGCGCTCCATCACATAACGATCGCCAACCTTGGCCCGCTCGAACTCGACGCCGATTTCGCGCAGAGCCAACTCAACACCCAGGTTGGTCATTAACGTACCAACCACACCACCGTTCAGCCGTCCTTCTGCCTGGCGCTGGGAAGCCAGGATATACAACAGTTCGTCGCCATCCACTTCGGAACCATCACGATCCACCATCAACACCCGGTCGCCGTCACCGTCGAAGGCAATACCAAGATCAGCCTTTTTCTCGGCAACCGCCTGTTTCAGCGCGCCCAGATGGGTAGAGCCAACATTCAGGTTGATGTTCAAGCCATCTGGCTCGGCGCCAATCACCGTCACTTTCGCCCCCAGCTCACGGAACACTTTGGGCGCCACGTGGTAGGTAGCACCGTGAGCACAGTCAAGCACCAGGTGCATGCCGTCGAGAGTAAACTCGTTTGGCACAGTACTTTTGCAGAACTCCACATAGCGACCGGGCGCATCGTCTACCCGGCTCGCCTTGCCCAGTTCTTCCGGCTCACACACTTCGATAGGCTGGTCCAGCCAGCGCTCAATCTCGGCTTCCAGGGCGTCGTCCAGTTTGGTACCGGCAGAAGAAAAGAATTTGATGCCGTTATCATGATGAGGGTTGTGGGAGGCACTGATGACAATTCCGGCAGATGCCCGGAAAGTTCGCGTGAGGTAGGCAATCGCCGGTGTCGGCATCGGCCCCAGCAACTTCACATCAACACCCGCCGCGGCCAGACCAGCCTCCAGCGCCGATTCGAACATATAGCCAGACAAACGGGTATCCTTGCCGATCAGTACGCTGTTGCGCTGGCCCGCACGCTTGAATGCCTGCCCCGCAGCCCACCCCAGATGCAGCATGAACTCCGGCGTAATCGGACTGTCTCCGACCCGGCCACGAATGCCATCGGTACCAAAGTATTTGCGCTGGGTCATCAGATTGCCTCCTTCACTGCCGTTACGATCCTGACGGCGTCCACAGTTTCCCTAACGTCGTGCACCCTGAGGATGCTCGCCCCTTTCATGGCCGATATTGTCGCGGCAGCGAGGCTGGCCGGCAACCTTTCATTCACATCGCGACCCGTGACCGCACCCAGCATGGATTTTCGCGAGACCCCGACAAGCAATGGATGCCCGAGAATATGCAACTGCTCAAGGCTGGCGAGCAGCTGATAGTTATGCTCCACGCTCTTGCCGAAGCCAAAGCCGGGATCAAGAATAATGTTATCGGCACGAACACCGGCCTGCTCAGCCACCCGCATACGCTCCGTCAGAAAAGAGCTGACTTCCCGACGCACATTCCGGTATCGGGGATCGTCCTGCATGCTATCCGGCTCACCCTGAATATGCATGATGCACACCGGAATGCCGGCCTTTGCGGCCACTTCGGGCGCGCCTTCGCGCTGCAGGGCGCGGACATCGTTGATCAGGCCGGCACCCAGCCGAGCGGTTTCAGCCATCACCACAGGATTGCTGGTATCCACCGAAATCACGGTATCCAACTCTTTGGCAATGGCTTCGACCACCGGGCATACGCGGTCCAGCTCTTCCTGGGTCGAGACTTCGTTTGCGCCGGGGCGAGTCGACTCACCTCCAACATCAATAAAAGAAGCGCCGTCATTGACCATCTGCCTGGCCCGCACAAGCGCCGATTCCCTGGAATTAAAGCGTCCGCCATCGGAAAACGAATCGGGGGTGACATTCAGAATACCCATCACGTGGCACCGAGACAGATCCAGTTCGCGACCGGCAAAGTTCATTTTCATAACGCGACTTCCACAGGCAGAGTTTTCGGAGAGACAAAAACAAACGCCGCCCGGGAGCCCGGGCGGCGCATTCAGTTACTCAGGCTTTGACGGCGAGTCAGTGCTCGCCGGCCGGACGCCCTACACCGGGTTGCCGGCCGTCGTCGGAGCTTCTAGGCTCCGGCGCCTGCTCAGGCTCTTCAGCCTTGACGCCTCCGGCAGGACCACTGTCACCCCAGTTCTTGGGCGGCCGAGGTTCCTTGCCAGCCATGATGTCGTCAATCTGGTAACGATCGATGGTTTCATACTTCATAAGTGCTTCGGCCATCATGTCCAGCTTGTCCCGGTTATCAATCAGGATCTGCTTGGCCTTTTCGTAGCACTCATCAATGATGTTGCGAACTTCCTCGTCAATCCGCTGGGCGGTCTCCGGCGAGTACACCGTATGTGCCTGCCCCGCGGAACGGCCGAGGAAGGGTTCCTCGCTATCGGTGTCGTACTGCAAAGGGCCAAGCTTCTCGGACAGCCCCCAGCGGGTCACCATGTTCCGGGCCAGGCTCGTGGCCCGCTCGATGTCGTTGGACGCACCAGTGGTGACACCATCGAAGCCCAGGGTCAGCTCTTCCGCGATACGGCCACCAAACAGGCTACAGATCGAGCTGATCAGATAGCGTTTGGAATGGCTGTACTTGTCCTCTTCCGGGAGGAACATGGTCACACCCAGGGCGCGGCCACGAGGAATAATACTCACTTTGTAGACCGGATCATGCTCAGGCATCAGGCGGCCAACAATGGCATGGCCGGACTCATGGTAAGCCGTGTTCCGCTTTTCCTTCTCACTCATCACCATGGACTTGCGCTCGGCGCCCATCATGATCTTGTCCTTGGCCAGCTCCAGCTCTTCCATGGAGACCAGGCGCTGGTTACGACGGGCCGCAAACAGAGCCGCTTCGTTAACCAGGTTGGCAAGATCGGCACCGGAGAAGCCTGGCGTACCCCGCGCGATGACGGCAGGATCAATGCCATCAGCCAGCGGCACTTTTTTCATATGCACTTTCAAAATCTGCTCACGGCCAATGATGTCCGGCAGGCTCACCACCACCTGGCGATCGAACCGGCCAGGGCGCAACAACGCCGGGTCCAGCACGTCCGGACGGTTGGTGGCGGCAATGACGATAACGCCTTCATTGCCTTCGAAGCCGTCCATTTCCACCAGCAACTGGTTGAGGGTCTGCTCACGCTCGTCGTGACCACCGCCCATACCAGCACCACGGTGACGGCCAACCGCATCGATCTCATCAATGAAGATAATGCACGGGCTTTGTTTTTTCGCCTGCTCGAACATGTCGCGAACACGGGAGGCACCCACGCCCACAAACATTTCCACAAAGTCGGAGCCGGAGATAGAGAAGAACGGCACCTTGGCCTCGCCCGCGATGGCCTTGGCAAGCAGGGTTTTACCGGTACCGGGAGGGCCCACCATCAATACGCCCTTCGGGATGCGACCACCAAGGCGCTGGAACTTGCTCGGATCCCGGAGGAAATCCACCAGCTCTTTCACGTCTTCCTTGGCTTCGTCGACACCCGCGACATCGGAAAACGTGGTTTTGATCTGGTCTTCACTCATCAGGCGCGCCTTGCTCTTGCCGAACGACATGGGGCCTTTGCCGCCACCGCCGCCCTGCATCTGGCGCATGAAGAACACGAACAATGCAATGATGATCAGAATCGGGAACGCGGCTACCAGCAGCTGCGTCCACAGGCTCTGGCGCTCGGGCTCCTTGCCGATCACTTCGACGTTGTTGGCGAGCAGGTCATCCATCAGCTTGTTGTCAGACACCTGCGGCCGGATGCTCTGGAACTGGGAGCCGTCGTTGCGGACACCCTGCACCTGCAGACCGTCAATGGTCACCTGCCGTACCTGGCCCTGCTGGACCATCTCGACAAACTGGGAATAGTTAACTTGTTGGCCGGTGGTGGTGGGAGAGAAATTCTGAAACACCATCAGCAGCACGGCGGCTATGATTAGCCAGAGAACCAGATTTTTTGCCATATCGTTCAAGGATCATCACCTGTGAATTGCAGGATCAGCGCCTGAAGGCCGCCAACCCTTTTCCGACACCTTACACCAATTGTACGCCGGTAAACCAGAAACGGCCCATCCGGAACCGATCGCGATACTACCTATATGGGACGCCATGACCGGAATTACAACACCCTCTGTAAGTGAATACGGCCATTTGTCATGAGTCGCTATCTGTTACAATCGCTGAATTATACGTGGTTGCCAGCGGAATCACCGCTGACCTTTTGTTAATTGCACCTATTAAGAGATTACATCATGAGTCTGTCACCGGAACAGCGCCGGGAATACCGGGCTATTGCCCACAACCTGAAGCCCGTCATCATCGTTGGCGACAAAGGCCTGTCTGAAGGGCTGCAGGACGAACTGGACCGTGCCCTGAACGACCATGAGCTGATCAAGATCAAAGTCGCCAGCCAGGATCGCGAAGTCCGCCAGGAAGCCATTCAGGCTCTGTGCGAAAGCTCCGGCGCCGAACTGGTCCAGACGATCGGTAAAATCGCCGTCATTCTGCGTCGTGCGAAGAAACCGAACCCCAAGCTGTCGAATCTGCTGCGCAACAAATAAGCGTAAGCTGAGACGCGAAAAAGCCGGCCTGGTTCCCCAGAGCCGGCTTTTTCTTTACGCCCGATCAGCACAACCGAGTCAGATATATTCCACTTCGGAAATCTCGTACTCCACGGTACCGGAGGGGATACGGATAGCCACCACATCCCCTTCGTTCTTACCAATCAGCGCGCGGGCGATCGGCGAGGACACCGACAGCTTGCCTGCCTTGATGTCGGCCTCATCTTCACCCACGATCTGGTAAGTAACCTCTTCGTCGGTTTCCATGTTGACCAGATGCACAGTGGTGCCGAAGATCACCTTGCCGGTATTCTCCATGGTGGTCACATCAATCACCTGCGCCACGGACAGCTTGCCTTCGATTTCCTGAATGCGACCTTCGATAAAGCTCTGCTGCTCCCGGGCCGCATGATACTCAGCATTTTCCTTCAGATCGCCGTGCTCACGGGCATCGGCAATGGCCGCGATCACCCGCGGCCGATCTTCGGACTTCAGCTTTTTCAGCTCCTCACGCAGACGGTCTTCGCCCGTCTTGGTCATCGGTACTCTGTCAGCCATAGCCTTACTTTCCTGCGTGTAGTTCCTGGAGGCGACGAACGGTGCGCTCCGGGCCAAACTTGATGGCCCGGCAGAAGGCTTCGCCACCTGCCAGTGTGGTTGTGTAGGTTACTTTGGTCTGCAAGGCAGACTGGCGAATCTGCGCCGAATCAGAAATCGCCTTGCGACCTTCCGTAGTATTGATAATCAGCTGAACCTGACCATTCTTGATGGCATCGACAATGTGCGGGCGACCCTCGCGAACCTTGTTCACCCGCTCAACGGCGATACCTTCGGCTTCCAGCGCCTTGGCGGTGCCAGTGGTGGCAATAATCCTGAAGCCAGCATCCACCAGGTCGCGGGCAACACTGGCCGCACCCGGCTTGTCCACATCGCGCACCGACATGAAGGCCACGCCCTGGGCCGGCAACCGTTCACCCACGGCCAGAGCGGCCTTGGCAAAGGCTTCATCAAAGCTGTCGCCCAACCCCATCACCTCACCGGTGGATTTCATTTCCGGCCCGAGGATCGGGTCCACGGCCGGGAATTTGTTGAACGGGAACACGGACTCTTTAACGGCGTAGTAGGCCGGCACGATTTCCTGAGTAAAGTTCAGTTCTTTCAGGCTCTTGCCGGACATCACCCGGGCCGCAACCGCGGCCAGAGACACCCCGATAGCCTTGGACACAAACGGCACGGTCCGTGAGGCACGCGGGTTCACTTCGATCACGTAGATCTCACCATCCTGATAGGCCAGCTGCACGTTCATCAGGCCGATAACATCCAGCTCGATGGCCATTTTTTTCACGGCCTCGCGCATCTCGTCCTGCACCTGCTTGCTCAGGCTGTAGGGCGGCAGGGAGCAGGCGGAATCACCAGAGTGAACACCAGCCTGCTCAATGTGCTGCATGATACCGCCGATCACAACATCAGTGCCGTCACTGATCGCATCAATATCGACCTCGATGGCAGCATTCAGGAAGTGATCAAGCAGAACCGGGCTGTCATTGGAGACCAGCACCGCGTTACGCATGTAGCGCACCAGTTCGGTTTCGTCATAGACGATCTCCATGGCCCGGCCACCCAGCACGTACGACGGGCGCACCACCAGCGGGTAGCCAATCTCGCGGGCAGCCACGATGCCTTCCTCGTGGCTGCGCACAGTGGCGTTTTCCGGCTGCTTCAGACCCAGGCGCTGGATCATCTGCTGGAAGCGCTCGCGGTCTTCGGCGCGGTCAATGGCGTCCGGACTGGTGCCGATAATGGGCACACCGGCGGCTTCCAGGCCACGGGCCAGTTTCAGCGGAGTCTGACCGCCATACTGGACGATTACGCCCTTGGGCTTCTCGACGTTGATGATTTCCAGCACGTCTTCCAGGGTGATCGGCTCAAAATACAACCGGTCGGAGGTGTCGTAATCAGTCGACACGGTCTCCGGGTTGCAGTTGATCATGATGGTCTCGTAGCCATCCTCGCGCATGGCCAGGGCCGCGTGCACACAGCAGTAGTCGAATTCGATGCCCTGACCAATGCGGTTGGGGCCACCGCCGATGACCACAATCTTCTCGCGATCGCTCGGCTCTGCCTCGCACTCTTCCTCATAGGTGGAGTACATGTAGGCGGTATCGGAGGCAAATTCCGCCGCACAGGTATCCACGCGCTTGTACACCGGGCGGATGCCAAGATCATGGCGTAGCTTGCGCAGGCTGACTTCGGAAATGCCCAGCAGCTTGGCCAGGCGGGCATCGGAGAAGCCCTTGCGCTTGAGGCGGAACAGGGTGGCCTTGTCGATATCGGCCTTACCGGCCGACTTGAGGGCCTGTTCTTCGCGCACGATGTCCTCGATCTGCACCAGGTACCAGGGGTCTACCTTGGTATGGCGGAACACTTCGTCCACGGTCATGCCGGCGCGGAAGGCATCGCCAATGTACCAGATTCGCTCGGCACCAGGCACGTTCAACTCCCGGGTCAGGGTTTCGCGGCTGTTTTCGGAGTCCAGATCTTCCAGCTTTTCATCGAAGCCTTCGGAACCCACTTCCAGGCCACGCAATGCCTTTTGCACCGACTCCTGGAAGGTCCGACCAATGGCCATAACCTCACCCACAGACTTCATCTGGGTGGTCAGGCGGGCGTCGGCCTGGGGGAATTTTTCGAAGGTAAACCGGGGAATCTTGGTAACCACGTAATCAATGGACGGCTCGAACGAGGCCGGGGTGACGCCGCCGGTGATTTCGTTCTGCAGTTCATCAAGGGTGTAACCCACGGCCAGCTTGGCCGCCACCTTGGCGATCGGGAAGCCAGTGGCCTTGGACGCCAGCGCTGAGGAACGGGACACCCGGGGGTTCATCTCGATAACGACCATGCGGCCGGTGTCCGGATTGATGCCGAACTGGACGTTGGAGCCGCCGGTTTCCACACCGATTTCCCGCAGGACCGCCAGGGAGGCGTTCCGCATGATCTGGTATTCCTTGTCGGTGAGGGTCTGGGCCGGGGCCACCGTAATGGAATCACCGGTGTGCACGCCCATGGCGTCGAAGTTCTCGATGGCACAGACGATGATGCAGTTGTCGTTCTTGTCGCGAACAACTTCCATCTCGTACTCTTTCCAGCCGATCAGGGATTCGTCGATCAGCAGTTCGTTGGTCGGCGACAGGTCCAGGCCACGAGTACAGATTTCCTCGAACTCGTCCTTGTTGTAGGCGATACCACCGCCGGAACCACCCATGGTGAACGATGGACGGATGATGCACGGGAAACCGATGTCTTCGGAGATCTTCCAGGCTTCGTCCATGGAATGGGCGATGGCCGCGCGCGGGCACTCCAGACCGATTTTCTTCATGGCCTTGTCGAAGCGGTCGCGGTCTTCGGCCTTGTCGATGGTGTCAGCGTTAGCGCCGATCATTTCAACGCTATGCTTCTCCAACACGCCGTGCTTTTCCAGGTCCAGCGCACAGTTCAGTGCAGTCTGACCACCCATGGTGGGCAGCAGGGCGTCCGGCTTTTCCTTTTCGATGATCTTTTCGACCGTCTTCCAGGTGATCGGCTCGATGTAGGTGGCATCGGCCATGGCCGGGTCGGTCATGATGGTGGCCGGGTTGGAGTTCACCAGGATCACCCGGTAGCCCTCTTCGCGCAGCGCCTTACAGGCCTGGGCTCCGGAGTAGTCGAATTCGCACGCCTGCCCGATCACGATGGGGCCGGCGCCCAGGATCAGGATGCTTTTAATGTCGGTACGTTTTGGCATGTCTTGGTAAACCTGTCAGCAACTTTTGAATTCTTGCAGCGCGGTATTCAGCGCCGGTGAGCTATCGTTGATGGCCTTGCCCTCAGGCAGATCGCGCTTCCATCAGCTGGATAAACTCGTCAAACAGCGGAGCCACATCATGGGGCCCCGGGCTGGCTTCCGGGTGACCCTGGAAGCTGTAGGCCGGCTTATCGGTGCGGCGAATGCCCTGCAGAGTGCCGTCAAACAGCGATTTGTGAGTCGCTTCCACGTTGGCGGGCAGGGTTGTTTCATCCACAGCAAAGCCGTGGTTCTGACTGGTAATCATCACAGTGCCTTTGGCAATGTCCTGCACCGGATGGTTGGCACCGTGGTGGCCGTGGCCCATTTTCATGGTTTTTGCACCACTGGCCAGGGCCAGTAGCTGGTGGCCCAGGCAGATGCCGAATACCGGAATCTCGGTTTCCAGCACTTCCTGAATGGCCTTGATAGCATAGTCGCAGGGCTCGGGGTCGCCCGGGCCGTTGGACAGGAAGATGCCATCGGGGTTCATCGCCAGTACATCAGAGGCCGGGGTTTGCGCAGGCACGACGGTGATCTCGCAACCGCGGGCCGCGAGCATCCGCAGAATGTTGTATTTTACGCCGTAATCCCAGGCCACCACCTTGAACCTGTCTTCGGAGCGGTCACTGTAGCCGTTTACCAGATCCCACTCGGCCTGGTTCCACTGGTAGGCTTCGCTGCAGGTGACTTCTTTGGCCAGGTCCATGCCTTTGAGGCCGGGAAAGGCGTTAGCCAGTTCCAGTGCGCGTTCGGCAGTGGCGTTTTCACCAGCGACGATGGCCCCATGCTGGGAGCCCTTGTCCCGGAGGATGCGGGTCAGTCGGCGGGTGTCGATGTCCGCAATGCCAACAATGTTGTTGCTTCGCAGGTAGTCATCAAGGCTACCCTTGTTTCGCCAGCTGCTGGCGAGCAGGGGCAGATCCCGGATGATCAGGCCAGCGGCCTGGATGCGGTCGGATTCTACGTCTTCTTCGTTAACACCGGTGTTGCCAATGTGCGGATACGTCAGGGTAACGATCTGGCGGGAGTAGGACGGATCGGTCAGGATTTCCTGGTAGCCGGTCATGGCAGTGTTGAAAACTACCTCGCCGCTGGTTTCTCCGTCTGCGCCGATGGCGGTGCCGTAGAAGAGGCTTCCGTCTGCGAGTGCAAGGATTGCTGGTGTGCTCAAGGCTTGTATCCTCATCGAGTGGCGTAAGTTCGTCACGAACAGGAACGCAAGCGCATAATCTCAGGTTGCAAAAAAGCGAGACAAGGTAAAAACCCGGTCCCGCTTTTATAAACTTTTCAAAGGTACGCTTGGTGCAGTCAAATCGCCTTATTGTAAGCGATTTTGGCGTTTTTTGTCCACGCCGAATTGCTCTCGGCCTGACGCAAACTCCGGCCACGGAAGCAGGGCACCTTCCCGAAAACCGCTACAAGCACTTCCATGTGCGCTTCTCTCCGGCCATCCATGGCCTTCGAAATTTTCGGGAAGGTGCCCTGCTCCCGCAGCCTCTGAGTATGTAGCTCAACCTCAACTTTTCAGGTTCAGAACATCCTGCATGTCGTAAAGACCTGCCGCCTTACCCTTCAGCCACAACGCCGCACGCATGGCGCCTTTAGCAAACGTCATCCGGCTGCTCGCCTTGTGGGTAATCTCAATGCGCTCGCCCTCGGTGGCGAACAGAACGGTGTGGTCACCCACCACATCGCCGGCGCGGATGGTCTCGAAGCCGATTTCCTTGCGGGTGCGTTCGCCGGTGAAGCCTTCGCGGCCATAGACCGCACATTCTTTCAGGTCGCGACCGAGAGCATCAGCCACCACTTCACCCATACGCAGGGCTGTGCCCGAGGGGGCGTCTTTTTTGTGGCGGTGGTGGGCTTCGATGATTTCCACGTCGTAGTCATCACCCAAGGTTGCGGCGGCGGTGCGCAGCAGGTTGAGGACGACATTGACGCCCACGCTCATGTTGGGCGCAAAAACGACCGGAGTGTTTTCGGCGGCCAGGGCCAGTTGCTCTTTTTCGGCGTCGGTCATGCCGGTGGTACCGATCACGAGCATTTTGCCGTTAGCGCTGCAAAACTTCGCGTTTTCCAGGGTCAGGTCCGGGAAGGTGAAGTCCACCAGTACGTCGAAGTCGTCTTTGACGTCGTCCAGGCTGGCGGCCATTTTTACGCCGGTTTTGCCGATGCCGGTCATTTCACCGGCGTCGGCGCCAATCAGACTGCTGCCCGGCTCGACGATGGCAGCGCCGAGCTCAAGGCCTTCGGTACCGTCGACAGCTTCGATCAGCACTTTACCCATGCGCCCGGCGGCGCCGATGATCGCTACCCTCATCTGCTCTACCCTCAGAATTTCATTTCGTCGAAGAAGTTTTTCACACCCTCAAACCATGAGGTTTTCTTGGGGGCATGATGAGTTCCGTTGTTACCATCCAGGGTTTGCTGGAATTCTTCCAGCAGTTCTTTCTGGCGTTTGGTGAGGTTCACCGGCGTTTCCACAATCACCCGGCACAACAAATCACCGGCCGGGCCACCGCGGACCGGGCTGACGCCTTTGTTGCGCAGACGGAACAGTTTGCCGGTCTGGGTCTCAGGCGGAATCTTGAGCTTTACCCGACCATCCAGCGTTGGTACTTCCAGCTCGCCACCGAGGGTGGCGTCGACGATGCTGATGGGCACTTCGCAGTAAAGATTGCGACCGTCACGGGTGAAAATGGAATGCTCACGAACGGCGACCTGTACATAAAGGTCTCCAGGAGGCCCTCCGTCTACACCCATCTCACCTTCGCCGGACAGGCGAATACGGTCGCCAGTATCAACACCTGGCGGCACCTTGACCGAGAGGGTTTTCTCCTGGCGCACCCGACCCTGGCCATGGCAGCTCTTACACGGGTTCTTGATGATCTGGCCGGAGCCACGACAGGTAGGACAGGCTTGCTGTACGGTGAAGAAGCCTTGCTGCATCCGGACCTGGCCCATGCCCTGGCAGGTGCCACAGCTTTCCGGGCGAGAGCCTTTTTCAGCGCCACTGCCGTCACAGGCTTCACATTCTTTATGGCCAGGGATGTTGATCTTGACGGTTTTGCCCTTAACGGCCTCTTCCAGATCCAGCTCCAGGGTGTAGCGAAGATCTGCACCGCGGGTGGTTCGGCCACGGCCACCACCACCGAAGATGTCACCGAACACATCACCAAAGATGTCGGAGAAGCTGGCGCCACCGCCACCAAAGCCGCCGCCAGCCTGACCGTCTACGCCGGCATGACCAAACTGGTCGTAGGCGGCGCGCTTACTGGAGTCCGCCAGGATTTCGTAGGCTTCGCTGGCCTCTTTGAATTTGTTCTCGGCATCTTTGTCATCCGGGTTACGGTCCGGGTGGTACTTCATCGCGAGCTTTCGATACGCCCGCTTAATTTCCTTTTCGTCCGCATCCCGGGAGATCCCGAGTACTTCGTAATAATCGCGCTTGGCCATGCTTCAAAACCCTGTTTTTATAACGAGGAAAACGCGAGCCCGGCCCGCGTTTCCCCAACTACTTGATGTACCTCGGAATTACTTCTTGTCGTCGTCTTTGACTTCCTCGAACTCGGCATCGACGGCGTCGTCAGCACTCTTGGCCTGACCTTCTTCCTGGCCACCGGCCTGCTGAGCCTGGTCGGCCTGATCCGCGTACATCTTCTGAGCCAGCTCAGAGGACACTTCGGTCAGCTTCTGAGTCTTGGCTTCGATCGCTTCCTTGTCAGAACCCTCGAGGGCCTCTTCCAGATCCTTAATGGCGGCCTCGATGGACTCCTTCTCGCTGTCGGAGACCTTGTCACCGGCTTCACTCAAGGTCTTGCGCACGGCGTGTACCATGGCATCACCCTGGTTACGGGCCTGGACAAGCTCCTCGAACTTGCGATCTTCCTCGGCATTGGCCTCGGCATCGCGAACCATCTTCTCGATCTCGTCATCGTTCAGACCAGAAGAGGCCTTGATCACGATGGACTGTTCCTTGCCGGTCGCCTTGTCTTTGGCAGACACGTTCAGGATACCGTTGGCATCAATATCGAAGGTTACTTCGATCTGCGGCACACCGCGCGGTGCCGGCGGAATATCGGCCAGATCGAAACGACCCAGAGACTTGTTCTGTGCCGCCTGCTTACGCTCACCCTGAACCACATGAATGGTCACTGCAGTCTGGTTGTCATCCGCTGTAGAGAAGGTCTGCGATTTCTTGGTCGGAATCGTGGTGTTCTTCTCGATCAGCGGAGTGGCCACGCCACCCATGGTTTCGATACCCAGGGTCAGCGGGGTTACGTCCAGCAGCAGTACGTCTTTCACGTCGCCAGACAGTACCGCGCCCTGAATCGCTGCACCCATGGCGACGGCCTCGTCCGGGTTCACGTCTTTACGCGGCTCTTTGCCGAAGAACTCTTTTACTTTCTCCTGCACCAGCGGCATACGGGTCTGACCACCGACCAGAATAACCTCGTCGATTTCACCGGCCTTCATGCCCGCATCCTGAAGAGCCACCTTACAGGGCTCCAGACTGCGCTGAACCAGGTCTTCCACCAGCGATTCCAGCTTGGCACGGGTCAGCTTCACGTTCATGTGCTTGGGACCAGACGCATCTGCAGTGATGTACGGCAGGTTTACGTCGGTCTGCTGGCTGCTGGACAGCTCGATCTTGGCCTTCTCCGCCGCTTCTTTCAGACGCTGCATGGCCAGAGAGTCGCCGCGAAGATCGATGCCGCTGTCTTTCTTGAACTGGTCGGCCAGGTATTCAATCACTTTCAGGTCGAAATCTTCACCGCCCAGGAAGGTGTCACCGTTGGTGGCCAGCACTTCGAACTGGTGCTCGCCGTCTACGTCCGCAATTTCGATGATGGACAGATCGAAAGTACCACCACCCAGGTCGTACACAGCAACAGTACGATCACCGCTCTTCTTGTCCAGGCCATAAGCCAGGGCCGCAGCAGTTGGCTCGTTGATGATCCGCTTCACTTCCAGACCAGCAATCTTGCCAGCATCTTTGGTCGCCTGGCGCTGGCTGTCATTGAAGTACGCAGGCACGGTGATCACCGCTTCGGTTACCTTTTCACCCAGGTAGTCTTCTGCAGTCTTCTTCATTTTCTTCAGAACTTCTGCAGACACCTGCGGCGGCGCCATTTTCTGACCCTTTACCTCAACCCAGGCGTCACCGTTGTCTGCCTTGGCGATTTTATAGGGCACCATCTTGATGTCTTTCTGAACCACGTCATCTTCAAAACGACGACCAATCAGACGCTTAATGGCGTACAGAGTGTTGTGCGGGTTGGTCACCGCCTGACGCTTGGCCGACTGGCCAACCAGAGTCTCGTTGTCATCGGTGTAGGCGATGATGGACGGGGTGGTGCGATCACCCTCTGCGTTTTCAATTACCTTTACCTTGTCGCCATCCATGATGGCCACACAGGAGTTTGTGGTTCCCAGGTCGATACCAATAATCTTGCTCATCGAATCACTCCAAATCTTTCTGAATGCTGTTCCGGAGAATGCCTACCCCGGCCTTTGCTGTTTAATCGCTATATTGGCGCTCCGCTCGACTTTTCAAGCCTGCTCGTCGATTTTTGGCGCATCTTCTGCCTTGGCCACTACGACCATCGCCGGACGAACTACCCGGCCATTAAGCAGATAACCTTTCTGCACAACCGCAACCACGCTGTTAGGCTCGGCATCCGGCGCCGGCACCATGGACATGGCTTCGTGCTGCTGCGGATCGAACGGCTCACCCACCGGGTTGAGCTGTTCAACGTTGAATTTCTTCAGGCTGTTCATGAACAGCGTCAGGGTCATTTCCACACCTTCGCGAATGGACGCAACCAGCTCGCCTGCGTTTTCGTGACCCTCGGTGCTTTCGACCGCCTTCTCCAGACTGTCGGCCACCGGCAACAGCTCTTTCACAAACTTCTCGAGCGCAAACTTGTGAGCTTTTTCCACATCAATCTCGGCCCGGCGACGGACATTCTGCATCTCCGCCTGTGCCCGCAAGGCCTGCTCCTGGTACTCCTGCAGTTTCTGCTGCAGCACATCCAGCTCGGAGCCCTGCTCCGGTGACTGCTCGGCATCCTGGTTACCTGCAGCCTGCTCTTCCGCCGCAGCTTCTGCTGCCTCGTTGCGTTCTTCTACCTGTTCGTTGCGCTTTTCGTCAGCACTCATGACAACTCCTGATAACGTTTTCACGGCCACGGAGGCCTGCAGAAATAACCACTCCCGCTTGTGCAGAAAGCAGGAAAGAATCGCTTTGCGAACCGATATGGGGCCCGCTTCCCGGGTTTCAACCGTCACCCACGCAATCTTTGATGTTTTCATCATTTCCTGTTTGCAAACCGGAAAAACCCTGTATATATTCACAGCAACTGTATGAACGAACAGTGGTCAGAGTTATTACTTGCTCAAGAACGAGCGGAGGTTGCGGCATGCTCACACAACTCACGGTATCGAACTACGCCATTGCAGAAAGGGTTGAACTCCAGTTCAACCGCGGTATGACAGCCCTGACTGGGGAAACCGGCGCCGGCAAGTCGATTGTGCTTGATGCCCTTGGCCTGGCCATGGGAGGCCGGGCCGATGCCGGCGCTGTTCGCCATGGCGCCAAGCGTGCCGACATTACCGCCAGCTTCGATATATCCCGCATCCCCGAAGCCCGGTCCTGGCTGGACAGCCATGAGCTGGACGACAAGGACGATTGCATCCTGCGCCGGACCATCAGCAAGGACGGCCGCTCCAAGGCATTCATTAATGGCCAGCCCTGCCCGCTGTCACAATTGAAAGAACTGGGCGGCCTGCTGATGGATATCCACAGTCAGCACCAGCATCAATCCCTGCTGCGTAAGGAAACCCACCGAAAGCTGCTGGACGAGTTCGCCGGCGCGGAAAGCCTGGCCGACGAAACCCGATCTGCATGGAAAGCCTGGCACCAGACGCGTCAGAAACTACAGCAACGCCAGCACAATGCTGATGAGGCCGAGGCCCGTTTACAGCTGCTGCGCTATCAGGTGGAAGAGCTGGACAGGTTGGCGCTGGGCGAGGACGAACAGACAACCCTGGAAACCGAACAGGCACAGCTCAGCCAGGCGGACGCCGTACTTCACAGCAGCCACCAGGCCGCCCTGCTATGCACTGAAGATGAGGTTTCGGCCGCAGACCTGGTGCGCCAGGCACTGCACCAACTGGAGCAACTGCCGGTTGATGTCCCGGCACTGACCGACACCATCCAGATGCTGAACGAAGCACAGATTCAGATTTCAGAAGCCGGCGACAACCTGCGCCGCTTCGTAGACGACTACGAAGCCGACCCGGTCCGACTGAACGAAGTGGAAGAACGGCTCAGCGCCATTTATCAGATGGCGCGCAAACACCGGATCACCCCGGAGGAGTTACCGGAATTGCATCAACGCCTGAGCCAGGAGCTGGCCGAACTGGATGGCGGCGAAGGCAGCCTGGAACAACTTCAGGCCGAGCTGGAAAACCTGCGGGCACGGTTTGACGCCCTGGCCACCAAGCTGACAGAAACACGCCGGAATGCCGCCATGGAGCTCGACCAGCGAATCGCCCGGGAGTTGGCACAATTGAGCATGCCATCGGTGCAGTTTGTCAGTCACCTGAGCCGGAACAGTGATGACGAACCTGCCCCTCACGGCATGGAAGAGGTGGAATTCCTGGTGAGTGCCAACCCGGGCCAACCCGCCCGATCGTTGGCCAAGGTGGCTTCCGGCGGTGAACTTTCCCGCATAAGCCTGGCCATCCAGGTGGTTGTGGCACAAACCTCCACCACACCAACTTTGGTGTTCGATGAGGTGGATGTCGGCATCGGTGGCGGCACCGCGGAGGTCGTAGGCCGCCTGCTGAGAGCACTCGGCGAGAATGGCCAGGTACTGTGCGTCACGCACCTGCCGCAGGTGGCGGCCCAGTGCCATCAGCATTTGTTCGTCAGCAAATTTACCGAGAAAGACGCGACCTATTCACGCATCGAATCCCTGGATGACCAGGGCCGGATCAGCGAAGTCGCAAGGATGCTTGGCGGAGTGGACATGACAGAACAGACCATAGCTCATGCCCGGGAGATGTTTGTAAAGGGCCAGGCAACCCATCACTAATCCCCCTCTCGTTTCGGAGAGCTTCTGGGCCAGCCTTGTCGCTGGCCCTTTTTTTACTTCTTATCGGACTTCAGTGGCTTCACGTAAAGGATCAGGCTGTGATCGACAATCTCATAGCCGTGCTCTGCCGCAATCTTCTGCTGGCGCTCCTCGATGACCTCATCGACGAACTCAACAACTTCGCCAGTCTGAGTGCAAACCATGTGGTCGTGATGATCATCACCGGCCATCTCGAACACCGCGTGACCGCCTTCGAAATTATGACGCAACACGAGGCCTGCAGCTTCGAACTGGGTCAGCACCCGGTAGACTGTCGCCAGGCCCACGTCATCGCCCTGGTCCAGCAGCTTTTTATAAACGTCTTCAGCACTCAGGTGATGTTCTTCAGCATTCTCAAGGATATTGAAGATCTTGACCCTTGGCAGAGTAACTTTCAGACCGACTTTTCGTAATTCGGCGTTTTCAGATGACATGTTACCATTCGCTCTTTGGTGTGCCTCACGGCTTCCGGTATGATGAAGCCGCAGTACGACGGATGACCCGTTTCACACCTGCTCAACGCAGGCGAATTCAAGATAGAGGATTTCCCCCGGCGATGCAAAAGCTCCCCGCTATCGTTCTTATTAGCATTTTATCCTTGTCCGGCTGTGTTTTTCCGGGCGTTTACAAAATCAATGTCCAGCAGGGCAACATTGTCACCGATGAGGAGCTGACGGAACTGTCCGAGGGCATGCCCAGAAGTCAGGTTCACGCGCTGCTGGGAAGCCCGTTGATGCTGAACCCCGTCGACCCGTCCAGGGAATACTATGTTTACACCTTTCAGCGCCGGGGCAACGAGATCGAAGAACAGCGCATCATCGTTTACTACGAGAACGATCAGCTGAGCCACTACGAAGCCCAATTACTGGAAGAAACACCAGCTTACTAGCGCTTACGCTTTCTTTTTAGCCCGGTTCAGGCGAGCCTGCTTGGGATCAATCTTGAGTGGGCGGTATAGTTCCACCCGGTCGCCTTCTCTCAGAGCATGCTCGGCCGGGTTCTTCACCACTTTGCCAAACACCCCCATATCGATAGCGTCCGGATCAATCTCCGGAAAGATCTCGATAATCCTGGAGAGCTTCACGGCTTCAAGGGCTGTAGTGCCCGGAGGCACCACCACGGGCACAATCTGCTGCTTGTCCGGGCGGGCATAGGCCACTTCCACTTCCATCACACGATCCCTCCGCGATAAACCTCGTCTGCGCGACGACAGAAAGCATCCACCATGGTATTGGCCGCCTGATTAAATACCGGGCCGAAAGTCATTCGTGAAAGCGAACCTGAAAATTCAAACTCCAGGGTCAGGATTACTTTGCAGGCGTTATCGTCCAGAGCCCGAAAGTGCCAGCGCCCGGTAAGATTTCTGAGCGGGCCGTCCACGAGCTTCATTTCAATGGTCTCTGGCATCAGCAACTGGTTTCGTGTGGTCAGCCGGTGGCGAACGCCCCCTTTGGAAATATCCAGTGAAGCCATGATTTCAGCATCATTCTGTTCGTGGACCTCTGCCCCGGCACACCAGGGTAAGAACTCAGGGTAACGGGCAACGTCATTGACCAGGTGGAACATACGCTCCGCCGAGTGCATAACCAATGCGGTCTTGTCGATCTGATGTGCCATGTAAACCGGATTTCCTGCGTTTCAGACTTCGTTCCAGCCCTGCCGGGCCAGTCAGACACTATGATAAAGGATATCGCCCTCTTTGGGGGCATTTTCATCTGGTTCGGGCTGCCCGTTTTCCGCGGGCAGCACGGCCTCTTCGGGTGTCTTCGGAGGTACATCTTCCTCAACCGGGCTGTCTTCAGGCGCCCTATTCTGCGCCTCAGCAGACGCTGTAGGTTGCTGGCACCAGATAGCAGCACTGCCGTTGTCACACAGGTTGCCGAGTGAGAATAGCGTGTACTGTAGCCCGATCCAGGCCGCCACAACAGGAAGCACCAGGCGCATCACCCAGAACCAGATTCTCCGGAACACAACCGGCGCATTGCCCAGAATGGTTGCCGCGAAGCGCCGGGTGATACACCAGCCGGCAAATGTGGCAATGAGAATAGCCACCGCCGGTATCACAATGCCACCGGCGACCAGTTCCAGCCATCGAAATACAGTGGCACCACCTATGCGGTAATCTGCCCACAGATTGAAGGAGAACAGGGAAGCCAGCCCGGCGAACCAGACTGCAAGCCCGACAATGACCGCAGACCAGCCCCGAGGCGCCCCGGTCCACTCCCGGAACCATCCCACCACCGGTTCGAGCAGAGACACCCCCGTCGCCCAGACAATCAGCACCACCAGCAGATAAACCGCCGCGATCACCACCTGACTGTAGGGCATGCCTGATAGCGCGACCGGCAGCGAAACAAAAAGCAGGCTGAAACCCCGCTCCCCCTCCAGGCTGCTACCGTCCGCAGCAACTGAAAACATCATCAATCCGGCCATGATGGCAACGAGGGTGTCCATCAACACCACAGCCAGTATTGAGCGTTTCAGACGGGTATGGCTGGTGGAATAGGCGCCAAATATTGCCCACACCCCCATTCCGAGACCCAAGGTATAAAAAGCATGAAAGAACGCTGCCTTGATACTGGCCGCTGTTACCTGCTCAGGCCGCATCACCAGAACGTGATCTATCCCGGACTGCAAGCTCCCCCCCATGGCTGCCAGCCCGAACAGCACCAACATCAACAGCAGGGTGCAGGGTACGATCATGCGCATCGATCGCTCCAGGCCCTTGACCACTCCGCGGGCAGAGACCGCAACCACGAGAATCACGAAGAAGACATGCCAGGCCATAAACTGCCGATAGTGGCCCGGGTCCGACACCAGCTCCGACAGAACAGCAGTTGCTGAGGCCGCCGAAGCACCCTCGAAACGGTCAGCTGCCCCGAAAAAGATGTAAGCCAGCACAATACCGCCAAAAACCGCGGTAAAGGAGAGCACCACGAACGCCGCAAGAATGCTAAGCGGCCCCGCCAGTCGCCAGAACGGTGAGCAACCAGCGTTTTTAACCATGCCGTCCATGGCCAGCACAATACCATGCCGGGCATGACGGCCAATCACAGCCTCCGTCACCATCAGCGGCAAGGTAACAATCAGCAGGCAGGCCAGGTACAGCAAGATAAACAAGCCACCGCCGTGGATACTGGCCAGATAGGGAAACTGCCATAAATTGGCCAGGCCGACCGTGGCACCCACAGAAGCCCAGAAAAAGGTGGATTTTCGGGTAAACGACCCTATTGACGTCTGGTACTTGCGCAGCATTACTTCCCCAGGCAGTGACGAGCGCATCATTGTAGCCGAAGCAAGCCTGCAGGAACGACACTAAACCCGAGCCAGTCGGCGAATCCGTGACCCTTCTTGCACTCCTGCGCTACAATGCGCGCTTTGCTGGCGTACCGACAAGACCAGCACCGTCATTCTTCCGATCCCGGACAGGATTCATGAGCAAGAAGAAAGCAAACGCCCCAACCAGCAACACCATCGCCCTGAACAAGAAGGCGAAGCACGAATACCATATTGAGGAGCGCTTCGAGGCTGGCCTGGCCCTGCTTGGCTGGGAAGTGAAGTCGTTGCGTGCCGGTAAGGCACAACTGGTTGACGCCTATGTACTGCTGAAGGATGGCGAGGCCTGGCTGTTGGGCTCCCACATCACGCCTCTGAACACCGCCTCTACCCATGTGATTGCGGACCCGACCCGCACCCGCAAACTGCTGCTGCACGCCAAGGAAATCGCCAAGATTGTCGGCCAGGTAAATCAGGCGGGTTACACCTGCATTCCCCTCGCCCTGTACTGGAAAAAGAACAAGGTAAAATGTGAGATCGCCCTGGTGAAAGGCAAGAAGCTGTTCGACAAGCGCGCTACGGAGAAAGAACGCGACTGGAACCGCCAGAAACAGCGCATCATGCGCGAGGCCAACACCTGACACCAAAACTGTGTCGCATATGCACCCTCTTTGCTGATTTCAAAAAGCCTCCTATACTTTTAGGCCTTTCGTCAGTTGGCCCCGATGGCAGTACCAGGCGGCCCGGACTCCGGTACAGAGCATAGGGAGGGCTTATGTCAGCAAAACGGACAGCCATGACCTCGGTCGATCGCTCCTGGTTACGCATGGATACCCCGGAAAATCCCATGATGATTTCCGCGGTACTGGCCTTTGAACAACCCATTCCACTCAAGCGACTCAAGCGCACCCTGGAAGAACGTTTCCTGAAATTCAGACGCTTTCGGCAGCGCATCGTTGACAAAGGTGACAAGGTCTACTGGGAAGACGACCCCCTGTTCGATCTGGACAACCACCTGCACACCATCGCTCTGCCGGGAAACGCCGGCAAGCGAGAGCTTCAGGCCCTGGCCAGTGATTTCAACAGCACCGCTCTCGATTTCCGCCGGCCACTCTGGCAGATACACTACATCGACAACTATGAGAGCGGCTGCGCCCTGTTAATCAGGATTCACCACTGTATTGCCGATGGCATTTCACTGGTGCGGGTACTGCTTTCCCTGACCGATCGCACTCCTGAACCCAAGCTAGAGCGCGTTGCACACCCAAAGCTACCCACAAAACCCAACGGCACCGCCGCCAGCCGGTTCCTGCACCGGATTGTGGACAGCACTCAGGCGGCCTGGGGACAGGCCAACCTGTTCGTGGATTCCATTCGCAAAGAGCCTGACTACCCACTGAAGCTGGCCACCACCGCCGGCGGTATTGTTATGGACCTGGCCAAACTGGGACTTGCCCCCTTCGAGCCGAAAACCAGCCTGAAAAGCCCGCTGCTGGGCCGCAAACAAGTGGCCTGGGCCGAGCCCCTTGAACTGGAAACCGTGAAACAGTGCGCGCGGACACTGGGCGGAACCGTCAACGACGTATTGCTTTGCGCCGCGACCGGTGCGCTGACCCGGCATTTTACGGAGCACGGCCAGAGTATTCCGGACTGCGGCATTCGGGTTGCCGTTCCTTTCAACCTGAGGCCGCTGGACCAACCCATCGAAAACCTCGGCAATCAGTTTGGCCTGGTGCTGGTGTGCCTGCCTGTTGAGGTAACGGATCCGATCATGTGTTTCCGCCAGGTTCAGGAAAACATGAACCGGCTCAAACGGTCATACCAGGCCCAGGTAACCTATAGCCTGCTGGACCTGTTTGGCCGCGGCCCGGACATTCTCGAACGCCGGGCACTGGACCTGCTCAGCAACAAGGCTTCAGCAGTTCTGACCAACGTTCCCGGACCACGCCATGCGGTTTACCTGGCGGGCAGCAAACTGGTTCAACCCATGTTCTGGGTCCCCCAGAGCGGCAACATAGGTATAGGCATGAGCATTTTCAGTTACGCCGGCACGGTACAGTTCGGCATAACCGTCGACAAAGGCATCAAAGCCGACCCGGGCGAGGTGATGAATTATTTCCGTGACAGCTTCGAGAGCCTGTATCAGGCTGCACTCGCGAAAGCTGGCGCCGGCGGTTTCCGCCAAGCCTCCTAGGCTAACCAGAGCCAGCGGTAGGTACAAATAGTAACGCCGTTACACAAAGAAGCCTTGAAGTCTGGCAATCCGGACACATATACTGAAATAACAAGGGGACGACTTGGCTTCGACGCCGGTGACGAACCCTTGGGTGCATGCCGAGATGGCAGCGAATCTCGTAAATCCAAAGCTGCAACGTAATAGTCGCAAACGACGAAAACTACGCACTGGCGGCGTAAGCCGTTCCAGTCGTCCTGGCTGAGGCGCCTATAACTCAGTAGCAACATCCCAGGACGTCATCGCTTATAGGCTGCTCCGTTCACCAGAGCTCACTGGTGTTCGGCTAAGATTAAAGAGCTCGCCTCTTGCACCCTGGCCTTCGGGTCGCTTGAGGTTAAATCAATAGAAGGACACTAAGCATGTAGACCTCAAGGCCTAGTGCTGGCGGACGCGGGTTCAATTCCCGCCGTCTCCACCACCTTCCAGAAAAAAGCCCCTGATTTCAGGGGCTTTTTTCGTTTCTGACCTTCCGTTTTTTCTTCAGGTGTCATCGGCGCTTAACCTTGCCTAACCCCACCAACTGACGTAAAACAACCCTATATCGAGTGGTTAGCAAGCAATACACCCCCGGTATTGCCCGTTACGCTCCGGAACAATCCAAGGCACGAACCGACACAGCCTGTCGCTCCGTGCCTTTACGCTTTAACAGAGAACGAAAGCCGTAACTTCTCATAGGGAACAACCGAGCAATGAACAACACGGAACAGCAATTCCTCAAAGCCCTGGACGACAAACTCTGGAAAGCCGCCGACAAGCTCCGCGCCAACCTGGATGCCGCCAACTACAAGCACGTGGTGCTGGGCCTGATCTTCCTGAAGTACGTCTCCGATGCCTTCGAGGAGCGCCAGGAAGAATTGCTGGAACGATTCAAGGATGAGAACGACGACATCTACTACTTGCCGCCGGAAGATTACGACGGCGACGAGGACTACCAGCAAGCCCTGCTGGAAGAACTGGAAGTATTAGATTACTACCGCGAGGCCAACGTGTTTTGGGTGCCCAAGGCCGCCCGCTGGAGCACCCTGAAAGAGAAAGCCGTGCTGCCCGTGGGCACGGCGCTCTGGCAGGACGATGTAGGTAACGACATAAAGCTGCGCTCCGTGTCCTGGCTGATCGACAACGCCCTGGAAGAGATCGAGAAGAGCAACGCCAAGCTCAAGGGCATTCTCAACCGCATCAGCCAGTACCAGCTGGACAACGACAAGCTGCTGGGCCTGATCAACACCTTCTCGGACACCTCCTTCACCCGGCCGGTATTCGAGGGCGAGAAGCTGAGCCTGCACAGCAAAGACATCCTCGGCCATGTGTATGAATACTTCCTGGGCCAGTTCGCCCTCGCTGAAGGCAAGCAGGGGGGGCAGTATTACACCCCCAAGAGCATCGTCAACCTGATTGTGGAAATGCTGCAGCCCTACTCCGGGCGTGTGTACGATCCGGCCATGGGCTCGGGCGGCTTCTTTGTCTCCAGCGACAAGTTCATCGAGCAACACGCCAGCGAACAGCACTACGACGCCAGCGAGCAGAAGAAACACATCTCCGTGTACGGTCAGGAGTCCAACCCAACCACCTGGAAGCTGGCCGCCATGAACATGGCCATCCGGGGCATCGACTTCAACTTCGGCAAGAAGAACGCCGACACCTTCCTGGACGACCAGCACCCAGACTTGCGCGCCGACTTTGTGATGGCTAACCCGCCGTTCAACATCAAAGACTGGTGGAGCGAATCCCTGGCCGACGACGTGCGCTGGAAGTACGGCACCCCGCCCAAGGGCAACGCTAACTTTGGCTGGATGCAGCACATGATCCACCACCTGGCTCCGACAGGCAGCATGGCCCTGCTGCTGGCCAACGGTTCCATGAGCTCCAACACCAACAACGAAGGCGAAATCCGCAAGCGCCTGGTGGAGGAAGACCTGGTGGAATGCATGGTCGCCCTGCCCGGCCAGCTGTTCACCAACACCCAGATCCCGGCCTGCATCTGGTTCCTGACCAAAGACAAAGCCAACGGCATGGTGCGCAACGAGAAAAAGCGCGACCGCCGGGAAGAGTTCCTGTTCATCGACGCCCGCAACCTGGGCTTTATGCGGGATCGTGTGCTGCGGGACTTCACCAACGACGACATCGCCAAGATCGCCGACACCTTCCATGCCTGGCAGCGTGGCGAGGGCTACGAGGATATCGCCGGTTTCTGCAAATCCGCCAGCCTGGATGAGATCAGGAAGCATGAGTTTGTGTTGACGCCGGGGCGCTATGTGGGGGCTCAGGAGCAGGAAGACGATGGCGAGCCCTTTGCTGAAAAGATGGCGCGGTTGACCATCCAACTGCGGGAGCAGTTTGCTGAGAGTGACCGACTGGAGGTTGAGATCAAGCGGAATCTTGGGGGGCTGGGCTATGAGCTTTAAATCCAGCAGTCGGGGCGGTGGACATCAACACCTTGAACGCCTGACTCGGGAAGTTCTGGAGGGGCAACAATGAGCGTGTTTATTAAGGCTCAGGAGGCCAGCGTCAGCGCGCGGTTCTGGCGCTTGCGTGACTTCAGCCGCTTCTCGATCACCTCGGTACGCTCGCCGGTTTCGATGGCGCTTGAGCTGGCGACGGCTCGCAGGATGCTGGTACGCGAAACCGATACTTTGCCTACGTTTTTTTTACGAACCATGGGGCGGCTCCGGAACGAGATGATTAGTGAAATTATAGCACTTGCCAGACATACCGTCGCCTCAGGAGTTGCTCAGCTGCCTGTTGGGGGATTACTAATAATCCGACGAATGATGACTCAGGAGCTTTGGGGACAGTCTGCTGAGAGCGACCGGCTGGAGACTGTGATCAAGCGGCATCTTGGGGGACTGGGATATGAGTGCTGATCAGTTTCCTTCGCACTGGCAATTGTTGCCTCTATCTGAAGCCGTGGATGCGCTGATTGATTACAGAGGAAAGACACCCCGGAAAACGAACCACGGGGTTCCTTTGGTCACAGCCAAAATCGTAAAAGGCGGAACGATTCTGCCTGCAACAGAGTACATTGCAGAGGAAGATTACGATTCTTGGATGGTTCGAGGGCTTCCCAAGGCAGGTGATGTTGTAGTAACCACAGAGGCTCCACTTGGCGAAGTCGCACAGTTGGCAAACGAGAATGTGGCACTAGGAGTCTGCGCGGCAGAAGCTACATTCTGGCACAATAGATCAAAATTCTTCAGCAACAGGATGACTGATGGGAACCACTTTCCGCCCGTATTCGCCTGGCCAGGAACTGCTTCTTCCCCCGAG
>NZ_LLYU01000023.1:0-57953 GCF_002049515.1 Marinobacter sp. tcs-11
TGGAAGGCCTTACCCGGCATCAGCTCCCATACTCTCTAGTCAGCTGTTCAAAAAAACTAAATCTAGCTGGCACATCCTTAATGCCTCACGGCATAGAGTGTTTTCTTCTGGCCACCCCTCTCAGCAGTCTGAAGGAGCGGGTGGGTTGGGGGTTCTGAAAATGTGCGGAGCCATGGATGGCGGAGCAGAAGCGCCACAGGGATGTGCCGTAAGGAGCGGTTTTCAGAACCCCCAACCCACCCGCTCCCACCACCAATACTGGCGGCCAAGACGAACACCCGGCTCCCAACCAAGAGGTCCGGAGAACACAGGCTCCAAAGCCCGAACTAAAGTCAGAACTTGTACTTCCGGAGCTCCAGCCGCGCCACCATGGCCCGATGCACTTCGTCGGGACCGTCGGCCAACCGCAGAACCCGAGCGTAACCGAACAATGCCGTCAGCGGGAAATCATCGTCGCTGACACCGGCCCCGCCGTGAATCTGAATCGCGTCATCCACAATCTGCTGAAGCATCTTCGGCACCACCGCCTTGATCATGGACACTTCCTGCAACGCGCCCATAATGCCCTTGGTATCCAGGGCCCAGGCACATTTCAGGGTCAGCAACCGTGCCTGTTCGATGTTCATCCGGGCATTGGCGATGATGTCCGGATTGCCACCCAGCTTGGCGATTGGCCGACCGAAAGCTTCGCGGGTCATGGCGCGCTTGATCATGATCTCAAGAGCGCGCTCGGCAGCCCCGATGGCACGCATGCAGTGGTGCACGCGGCCTGGCCCCAAGCGGCCCTGAGCGATTTCGAAGCCGCGGCCCGGGCCGGCGATGATGGCGCTTTTGGGCAAACGTACGTTGTCGAACAACACCTGGCCGTGGCCGTAGGGCTCGTCGTAGGCGCCAAAGACCGGGAGCATGCGCTCGATGGTGATGCCCGGGGCATCCAGCGGCACCAGCACCATGGAATGTCGGCGGTGCTTCTGCGCGTCCGGGTCGGTTACACCCATGAAGATGCCCACTTTGCAGTCCGGGTGGCCGATACCAGTGCTCCACCATTTGCGGCCGTTGAGCACCACTTCGTCACCTTCTACGGTGGCGGTGGCTTCCATGTTGGTGGCATCGGAAGAGGCAACGGCCGGTTCGGTCATGCAGAAGGCGGAGCGGATTTCGCCGCTCAGCAGTTTCGGCAGCCATTCGGCTTTCTGTTCTTCGGAGCCGTAGTGGATCAGTACTTCCATGTTGCCGGTATCCGGCGCGTTGCAGTTGAAGATTTCCGGGGCGATGAAGCTGCGACCGGTTTCTTCGGCAATCAGGGCGTAGTCGGAGTTGAGCAGGCCACAGCCGTACTTGTCGTCAGGGAAGAACATGTTCCACAGGCCCTGGGCCTTGGCTTTTTCTTTCAGTTCTTTGATGATCGGCAGCACCACCCAGCGGTTTTCCTGAGAAGCAAGCTCCTTGTGATACTGCTCCTCAATGGGAAAAATCTCGTCGCGCATGAACTGTTTCACGCGCTTCAGGTAATCCTGGCCTTTCTCGGAAATGTTGAAATCCATGGTGCAGCTCCTCGCGCTGGCCGCCCTGTTGGGGGCAATGTCGATAAGATGGGAATCAGTCTAGGAGCCAAAGCATTATTACGCGACTGAATTGTTCTTATCGTTTATCATTAACCATGCTTATTCAGAAAACGGAACCTCATCATGGCGCTGAATAGACCGGACCTGAACCTGCTGCATGTTTTCGACACTATCTATCGGGAAGGAAGCCTGACGCGGGCCGCAAAGGCTCTGCATCTGACCCAGCCTGCGATCAGCCATTCCCTGGCTCGGCTTCGGGATCATTTCAATGATCCGCTGTTTACCCGCCAGGGTAACCAGATGGTGCCCACCCCCCTGGCCCGACGGTTTCTGGAATCCATGCGCCCGGGGTTGAACCAGATCCAGAGTGCAGTGAATCAGTTTCACGCCTTCGACCCCGCCAGCCAGCGTAAAACCTACGCCCTCGGCCTTCGGGATGTTCTGGAATCCACCTTCCTGCCTCAACTGATTTCAAAACTCGCGCCCTATCCGGACATGGAGGTGCAGAGTCAACGGGTGGCAAGACGAGACATGGAAACGCAACTGGCCGCAGGAAAGCTGGACTTTGCCATTGACGTATTACTGCCGGTGAGCAACCAGACCAGCCATGAACTGCTGAGGCAGGACCGACTGGTGGTGTTGGCGCGAAAGGGTCACCCGGTCATCGCGCGAGGGCTGGATATGGCCAGCTATCTGGAGGCCCGGCACATTCTGGTGTCGTCACGAGCCGAGGGCCCGGGTATTGAGGATTTCGAGCTCTCCCGCCACGGCGCCCAGCGCACTATTCGCCTACGCTGCCAGCATTACTACGCGGCCTGCCGGGTGGTGGAGAGCTCAGACCTGTTACTGACGATGCCGGAAACCTACGCCCGGATCATTGCCCAGAACACCGACATCGAAGTGCTGGCGCCGCCGGTGGAGATGCCGTCGATTGATGTGCATCTGTATTGGCACAAGGCCTATGAACAGGAACCGGCGTTGGTGTGGTTTCGGGACTTGCTACACAACCTGCAGCAGGCTCAATAGGCTCCGACCAGCATCAGAAAGCCGAAGAAGCCAGCCGCGGTAATCGCCAGAGATACCGCCACGATACCGAAGCCCCACCAGATAGCCGCACCATCGGCAATGTCGACACCATGACCGCGCAGGGTGCGATAGAACGCCCATGGGCCAAGCACGAACGCGCCCACGACGGCAAACACCAGTCCGATGGCGATTCCGGCAAAGGTCCAGGTAGCCAGTACAGTCGCGCGGTCCGAGGTCTGGTCGGTCACGCCATGATGTTCCAGAAACTTCTTGCAGAAGAACCAGACCAGGGCAAACAAGGCAGCCACAAAGACCAGGCCGCCAATCAGGGTAATCAGGCGATAGAGCACGGAAACATCCTGTTAAGAGTCAATCAGTCGGGAAACACCGGCTCCGGCAGACATTCGAATCCCGGTTTGGCGAACAGGTAGCCCTGGTAAAGGGCAATCCCTTGAGAACGAAACCAGAAGTATTCTTCCGGCGTTTCCACGCCCTCCGCCACAATTCGGCCGCCAAGCTGGCGCATCATGGTGATGATACCTGAGACCACTGCCTGCTTGTTGGGTTCCGCATGAATGTTGCGAACCAGCCCCATATCCAGCTTCAGCAAATCCGGCGGGCTCGAGATCATCAGGTTGTAGCGGGAGTAACCGGCACCGAAATCATCAATGGCGGTGCTGAACCCCATGCTCTTGTAGGCTTCGATGATGGAGGTGAGGTGATCAACCGAGGTCATCTCCTCACCCTCTACCACCTCGAAGATGATCTTCCGGGTGTCGAAATCATAGGTCTTGGCGGCCGCCAGCGTGGTACGAATGCAATATTCTGCCTGATAGACCGCGTTGGGCATGAAGTTGATGCTCAACATGGCCTTCATATCGAGCCGCGACGCCAGCTTCACCGCCTTGACCCGGCATATCTGGTCGAACGCATACTGGTTCTGGCTATTCACCTTATCCAGCACGGTCATGGCCCCTTGCCCCTCGGTTCCCCGCACCAGCGCCTCGTATGCAAACACCGTTTTATTGGTGGCATCAACAATAGGCTGGAAGGCAAAGCTGAACGAAAAGTCGAGGCCATTACCACAGGCGCACTCGTCGCAATGGGACTCATCAAAAAGAACAGAGGGTCTATCCACAGAAGCTCCAGAGCGGCTCGCTCGAAATGAATTCGGGTGGAACTGTAAAAGAATCAATCACATTCAACTATAGACACCATCCGCAATCGGGTAAAACGAAAACTCGCTATACCTCCCATAGTCGGGTGGCATCTGCCGGCTGCGGGTCTACACTGGTTTTGGTGTATTTAATCCGTCAAGCCGCTCTTAAAAGGAGGTTCATGGATGGCCCAGACCACCCGTATTGCAGTAACACCCGGAGATGGTATCGGCCCGGAAGTGGTCGCGGAAGCCGTGCGATGCCTGGAGACACTGCGATCCAGGCACAGCCTGCCACTGGAATGGACCCGTTTTCCATGGCCCTCTCACGCCTGGCACGAAGAACACGGCGAATCCTGGCCCACAGATGCCCTTGAGCAGCTCAAGGCCTACGACGCCATACTGCTGGGCGCGCTGGGAGATCCGGGCCCCATGCACGACCCGGAGCGCTATCTGTTACCGGACAGCATTTCGCTCGCGCCCCTGCTGGACATGCGAAAAGGCTTTGACCAGTGGGTGTGTGAACGCCCGGCACGACTGCTCCCCGGCGCACGCCAGTACCTGAAAGATGACCGTGCCAAGGACATCGATATGCTGGTGATTCGCGAGAACAGCGAGGGTGAGTACGTCAGTCAGGGTGGCCGGCTGCGCCCGGGATCGCCCGACGAAGTGGCCACCCAGATGGAGGTGTTCACCCGCCGGGCCACTGAGCGCATTATCCGGTACGGCTTTGAACAGGCTCGTAAACGGGCCGGCGAACGTATTCAGCAAGGCCGCACCCGCAGTTTCCGGACACTGGATGGCAAGACCTGCGAAAGCCAGGTATGCCTGATCACCAAGCGCAATGCCCTGCGCTACTGGGGTGACATGTATTCCGAAGTGTTTGAGGAAATCAGCCGGGAATTCCCGGATGTAGCCACCCATCACGAACTGGTGGATGCCGCCTGCATGAAATTTGTCTCCAGCCCCTGGGCCTTTGACGTAGTCGTAGCCAGCAACCTCCAGGGCGATATTCTGACCGATCTGGCCGCCGTGATCTCGGGGGGCATGGGGGTAGCTCCGTCCTGCAACCTCAACCCGACCGACCCGGACATGCCCTCCATGTTTGAACCGACCCACGGTAGCGCGCCGGATATCGCCGGCCAGGGCATCGCTGATCCAACCGCCATGCTGTTTACCACCGCCCGCATGCTGGACTGGCTAGGCCGAAAAGACCCGTTGCTGGCCCAGGCCGGGCAGGAACTGTTTGATGCGGTGGCCGCGGATCTCGCAGAGAAAGGCTCTGAACAACGCAGCACCCGGGAAATCGGGGATGCTATTTGTAAACGCCTTGGGGCCTGACTAGGCTGCAAAAGAGGTATTCCATTCACTTCGGGAGGTGTCCATGACCGACCACAAAGGCAAACTGTCCCCCCTGCTCAAGCAGGCTACCGGCATCACCGCGGCCAAAGGCGAAGGTGCCTATATCATTGACCCTGAAGGTCGCCGTTACCTGGACTTTACATCCGGCATTGGTGTCACCAGTACCGGGCACTGTCACCCGAAAGTGGTGGAAGCCGCCCAGAAACAGGTAGCCACCATGATCCATGCCCAGGCCACCACAGTCATGAACCCGAGACTACCTGAACTGGCAGAAAAACTCGGCGCAGTGACCCCGGATCCGCTGAATGCCTTTTTCTTTTCCAATGCAGGCACCGAAGTTGCCGAAGGTGCCATCCGCCTGGTGCGCCAGGCCACCGGTCGCCCCAATGTGATCGTATTCCATGGCGGCTTTCATGGTCGCACCATGGGCTCACTGTCCATGACCACCTCCAGCGTGGGCCTGCGAGCCGGTGTCAGCCCGATGATGGGGGGCGTGGTCGTCGCGCCATTCCCCCACGCCTTCCATTACGGCTGGAGCCTGGATGAGGCCACGGACTTCTGCCTGAGAGAGTTGGATCGCATCTTCGTGACCTATTCCGCCCCCAAGGAAACCGCGGCCATGCTGATTGAGCCGGTCCAGGGCGAGGGTGGCTATGTGCCGGCCAACGCTCGTTTTATGCAGGGGTTGCGGGAGCGCTGCGACAAGCACGGCATCATGCTGGTGTTTGACGAAGTACAGGCCGGGTTCGGCCGCAGCGGCAAGTTCTGGGCCCACGAACACTTCGGGGTAACACCCGACGCAATCATGATCGCCAAAGGCCTGGCCAGCGGCTTCCCCATTTCTGCTCTGGCGGCTTCAGAAGAAACCATGGCCAAGGGCTGGCCGGGTTCTCAGGGCGGCACCTATGGCGGCAACGCTGTAGCGGCGGCTGCCGCCATAGCAACCATCGACGTGATTCAGGAAGAGGGCCTTGTGCAGAACGCCGATGCGATGGGCAAACGCCTGTGGGACAACCTGCACAGTTTGAAAAAAGACTACCCGGAAATGGCAGATGTTCGGGGCAAAGGCCTGATGGTTGGCGTGGAGATGCGCCGCGGAGACTGCCCGGACGGAGAACGCGCCGGCAAGATCCTGAAAGAATGTGAAAAGCGGGGGCTGCTGATGCTGCGGTGTGGCCCATACCAGGAAATAGTGCGCTGGCTGCCGCCGCTGATCGTCAACCAGCAACAGATTGACGAAGCCACCGGCATCTTCGAAGAGGCACTGAAAGCCACGGCCTGAGCCATAGGCAGGTACCAGCAAACAGAAAGGCCGGGCGGAACGTCATCCACCCGGCCTTTTTTGCTTCCACTCACCGTAAGGCAGGATCTGGCCTTACTGATCCGCCATCACAAACTCCAGTCGTCCCGGGGCTACCCTCACATCCATCGGTACCCTCCCGAACATGCGCTGGGCGAAATCGGTTTCATCCAGACGATACACCGGCATGGTTTCCAGCATCTGAGCCACCGCCCGCATGACATTGTCGGTGATGGGTGCCAGATCCCCTTTGAAGAAGGGCGAGTCAATCGAGCTCTCCAGCAACTGCAAGCGGCGGATATACACTGCTTTCTCCTGGCTGTCGTATACCGGCGCACCCTCCACTTTCAAAGCGAGGTCCACGGGTAACTTGGCCATCAACGCATTCAGGGCTACCTGTCCACGCAGGTCGATCACCGCTACGTCCCGACCATCAGGCCCAAGGGTAATATCAGCGTCATCCAGGCTGAGACTGAGAGGCGACCCACTCTGCAGCTGTTTTCGATCAAACTCCGCCACCACATCCTTCAGGTGACCCTCAATCTCACCCTCGGAGATGGCGTAGGGCGAAAGGCTTGCGCAGCCGCTAGCCGTCAGCACAACGAACAGAGACAGCAGCCAGGCTTTGGCGTGATTCAACATGATTGGATTCCCTGCAAATTGGTCGGCTTTTATCCTGCGTCAGAGCGCCCTGCACCGCAACTGACTGGCATTAACGATTGGTCATGCGCTTACTCATTCTCTGGGCGGGCATCCACGCTGACGACTCGCCCCTCTTCCAACTGGACAGTCAGAACAATGGGCTGGCAGCACACCTGACAGTCCTCGACATATTCCTGCTCAGGCACGGTCGGGTCGACGCTGACATCCAGCGTCTCCCAACAGTAGGGGCATTGAATCAGGACGGATTCCAGAGCCGACATGCCAGGCCTCAGAACTGCTGCTTGGCCATCCAGGGGATGATCCGGTCGAAGGCCTCTTCCATCCGCTCGCAGGTGGTGGAGAAACTGAACCGCAGGGCGTTGGTGCAGTGCTCACCAAAGGCATCCCCCGGCACCACGCAGACACCGGTTTCCTTGAGCATGCGCAAGGCCAGATCCGAACCATCCACGTGGGGCGGCAAGTCCGGGAAGGCGAAAAAGGCACCACCGGGCTTGTAGCCGGTCAGGTAAGGGGTTTGATCAATCAACTCGACAACCTTGTCCCGACGCTCCCGGTAGATATCCACCATGTCCTGAACGCATTGCTGGTCGGCCGTCAGCGCCGCCACGCCGGCAAACTGGGATGGGGTATTGGCCACTGAGGTGGTGAACATATGGTACCGGCGCAGGGATTTGATCGCCGCCTGACTGGAAATGACCCAGCCCACGCGCAGGCCGGCCATACTGTAGGTTTTGGAGAAACTGCTGATGCACATGATGTTGTCCAGGTCCATGGAGCAATTGAGGACACTGGCAAAATCATCGTCATCAAAAATCAGGTGGTCATACACTTCATCGGCGTATACCTGGATACCACGATAGGCGCACTCTTCCAGAATGGTCTCCACGGTACTGCGGGGATACACCGCCCCGGTGGGGTTGTTCGGGTTGTTCAGGATCAGCGCAAAGGTGCGGGAGCCCATGGCCCGAATCACATCGTCCGGATCCAGCTGGTGGTTGTTCTCGGCCCGCGTGGGAACAAACTTCACCTCACCCCCGGTCATCCGGATCAAAGGTGCATACAACAGAAACGATGGGTCGGTCACGATGAACTGCCGCCCGGGCGCCGAGGTGGCCGAAATGGCCAGATACATGGCTTCAGTCGCGCCGCTCGTTACCAGGATGTTGTCACGGGTGAGCTTGCGGTTGTAGCGCTTGCCATAGTAATCCCGTAGTGCAACCAGCAACTCCGGCAGGCCGGCATCCATGGTGTAACCGGTCTGGCCGGCATTGAGCGCATCAATGTAGGCGTCGATAACATGCTTGGGCGTGGGCAGATCTGGCTGGCCGATCGACAGGTGAATCACATCCTTCATGGTAGATGCCATATTCACCAGGCGACGAATCCCCGAAACAGGAATGGCCTGCATGGCAGGGTTCCAACTGGCCTTGGTCTTCCGGTACTTCACTTTACGCGGCTTGGTCTGGCCGGTGTCCTTGTTCGCGGATTCCGCCATAAGCACCTCCTGGGGGACAGGGTAAACAAAAGAGTACCTTTGCAGGTTAGTCAGGAAAGAGGGGGCGTACAAGCAAGCGGGACTAAAGGATAACCGAACCCCTGAAAAACCGGTTCCGGCCGCCTCAGGTTGACCAGCCCACAACCGCCTACCAGACTAGTAAGACAGTCGTTATTGAGTGCACCATTACCGGAGGTTACATGACAGATTCACGCAAACCGGTCGTTACCGTTCTGACAGCACCGGGAGAGCCGGCACCGCCGGGTATAGAGGCGGTCAAGGCCCGGGCTGAAGTGCGCTTCGCCTGCGACGAACCCACCCTGCGTGAAAGCCTGCCCGGCACCGATGTCATGATGGTCACGGACTTCCGTACCGAAGCCCTTGAAGCGGCCTGGCCCTGTGCTGACAAGCTGCAATGGATTCACGCCACCAGCGCGGGGGTAGATGCGCTGATGTTTCCCGCCCTGATCAAGAGCGATGTGGTGGTCACCAACGCCCGTGGCATTTTCGACCGCACCATCGCCGAATACGTACTCTGCACCATCCTGATGTTCGCCAAGGATTTCCCCCGCTCCATCCGGCTGCAAATGAATCAGGAGTGGAAACACAGAGATACCGAACGGGCCGAGGGCAAACAGGTACTGGTGGTTGGCGCTGGCTCCATCGGCCGCCAGATTGGCCGGCTGGTAAATGCCATCGGCCTGCACGCCCACGGTATCGCCCGTACCCCGAGACATGATGACCCGGATTTCGTGGCGGTGCATGGCAACGATGAGCTTTATGAGCAGCTCTCACATGCAGACTTCGTGGTGATTGCGGCGCCGTTGACGCCACAAACCGAAGGCCTGTTTGATGCCAAAGCCTTTGCCGCCATGAAAAAGACCGCACGCCTGATCAACATCGGCCGCGGCCCGATCGTCAATACCGAGGCTCTGCTCAAGGCACTCGACGATGGCGAGATTGCCGGCGCCGGACTGGATGTTTTCGAAGAGGAACCACTGCCCTCAGACCACCCGCTCTGGCAGCGGGAAAACGTGATCATGACCGCCCATATGGCCGGTGATTTTATCGGCTGGAAGCGGGCGCTCACGGATCAGTTCCTGGAGAACTTTGATCGGTGGCACAAGCAGGGCGAGCTGTTTAACCTGGTGAACAAGGAGCTTGGTTACGCCGGGAGTTAGTGCTCGGACTCCTTTGTCTGACACCGGATCGGCTAACCGGTAGGGCTTTCCAAAACACGCTCCTTCGGCACATCCATGTGACGCTTGAGCTCCGCCATCCCTGGCTCCGCACAGTTTTGGAAAGCCCTACCGGTCATCCGTTCCTACGAATATGCCGCCTTACTCACTAGACCTGATAGCGACTAGCTGCAGAGAACTGCGCCTGCAACGGTAGTAAATCAAATACCCGGCTTTCATCATTAGGATCCACCAACTCCGTCGGGGATTTGTACACCCGCGGAGTGGTGTACAGCATCCTGAGCGCCGTGCCGTGAGGCATGGCCATATAACGCTCCGGCTCGTTTTCCTCCAGCCACTTGCGAACCCTCGGCGCCATGTTGTGGGCCATTTTCGGAAAAAAGTGGTGTTCGATGTGGTGGCTAAAGCGGAAATGCAGTCGGTCCAGCACCGGATGGCTGCGCAGGCTCATCGAGTTATCCAGCGGGTTATTGGTGGCGGTCTGTGGGCGCAGGAAGTGATTGGTGAGGATATAGCCCTGGCCCAGCGCGTTGGCCACCATGAACGGAATCAGCACCGTAAACAGCGCGAGCGAGCCAGAAACGGCAGCCAGCGCCAGCCAGCCCCCCAGGCACAGAAACACCTGCGCGATGGCCTTCCGGCGATCAAACCCCTTGAACTGCTTGCGGCGTTTCGCCTGAATCCATAGCACCAGCTGGGCGTGGAACGTGAACGAATAAGTCAGGAACAGATAGCTGTACCAGGTACCGGAACCCGGAGCCAGCTTGTGAAACTTCTTCTGGCCCGGGTTGGTCTTGTAACGGCGCAGTGTACCGAAGCTGTCCGGATCCGTATCACCGGTATTGGTGTTACCGTGATGCACCACATTGTGCCACTTGCGCCAGAACTCCGGCGGCACCAATAACGGCCCAAACCCCAGCCAGCCAAACACATTCTGCCAGCGCCGGCTCATGCCCAGAGCACCATGCAGCACCTCATGGGCCAACAGCGCCTGGCAACCAATGGTGTGCCCCACCAGCAACGCCAGCCCCAGATTGGCGTACCACGGCAAACCTGCCATCAGGATGACGGCCAGACCACCCCAGATAATGGCCTGCAGGGGCAGAAACCAGATCACCCGCCACGTCTGCGGCTTGAACGTGTCAGCGGGAAGTTCCTTTTTCATGCGATCCCGGAGTTCCCGTTCGTCCGGCTTTCCGAAAACCGCACTCACACTTGTTTCGGGTTTCACTGCTGCGTTCATCTTTTACCTGTCACCATTTGCTGTTGAACACACCCACCATGTACCAAACTTTCAGCGCACACTTGTTAGTCGAAAACTACAACAGAAAACCCAATAAAACAATGGCCAAAGAACGAGAAAGGGAACCCGCCCATAAAATGGGTAACAAGCGTATCCCGATAAGCAATCACCAAAGCATGATGACGCAGGTGGGGAGGCTTTCCCTGGGATGTCTTTGGCCATGGATGGCCAAAGAGAAGCGCACATGGGTGAGGCAAGCGATTATGAAGCGAAGCTTCATGCGCAGCAGAACGACGGCAATCTATGATTGCTGGCTGGACCCGCTTGCGGGTGCTCGTAGCGGTCCCAGGGAAAGCCTCCCCACCTGCGGCACAGCACCAGCCCCGAGAGCTACAGAACACAAGCAAGCCGAAAACAAAAACGGGAGCCCAAAGGCTCCCGTTTTGAAACAAACTGAAAAGCTAAAACCTCAACTCCCCGAAAGCGACTGCTCCGAAGGATCCAGCTCCATCTGCTGAATGGCGATCACCGCCTGAGTCCGATTACGAACCCCAAGCTTGCGGAACACCGCCGTGATGTGAGCTTTGATCGTCGCCTCCGAAACATCCAGATCGTAAGCGATCTGCTTGTTCAGAAGCCCCTCGGCCAGCATCCCCAACACCCGGAACTGCTGCGGTGTCAGCGACGCCAGACGCTCAGAGAAATCCGTGGTCTCAGCCTGCATCCGCTCAATCTTGTCGGCGACTCCCTCCGGCAGCCAGACATCCCCCTCCAGCACCGCCTGTATAGCCTCGGTAATGGTTGGCAAAGGTGCCGATTTGGGAATAAAGCCGGAAGCACCGTAATCAATCGAGCGGCGCATCACCTGCAGATCTTCTGAACCGGACACAACCACCACAGGCAAACCCGGGTACTGGCCTCGCATGAACACCAGACCCGAAAAGCCATGGGCACCCGGCATGTTCAGATCCAGCAGGATCAGGTCCGCGTCCGGGTGCGACTCTACCGCCGCCTGCAGCGCCTTGATGCTGTCGACCTCCACCGTCTCGGCATCCGGCACCGCCTGATTGACCGCCTGTTTCAGTGCTGCCCGAAACAGCGGGTGATCATCAGCGACGATAATTGTTTGTGTCATTCAACAGATTCCTCACAGGTTAGTGCCAGCAGCGGGGCGTTACTTGAACGCCCGACTGCTGATCAGCTCATCCACTACGCCCGGATCAGCCAGAGTGGATGTATCTCCAAGCTGATCGTGCTCGTTAGCGGCAATTTTACGCAAAATCCTGCGCATAATCTTGCCAGACCGGGTCTTGGGCAGTCCAGGTGCCCACTGAATCACATCCGGCGAGGCAATCGGGCCGATTTCCTTACGCACCCACTGTACCAGCTCTTTCT
Source organism: Marinobacter sp. tcs-11 (assembly GCF_002049515.1). Classification (NCBI taxonomy): domain Bacteria; kingdom Pseudomonadati; phylum Pseudomonadota; class Gammaproteobacteria; order Pseudomonadales; family Marinobacteraceae; genus Marinobacter; species Marinobacter sp. tcs-11. Next base: position 12,405 of record NZ_LLYU01000023.1, read on the forward strand.
TGAGCTCGTCGCTGGGCTCCTCGCCCTGCACCAGGGTTACGTACACGTAGATGCCCTGCCCCTTGATATCATGCGGGTAACCCACCACGGCAGCTTCAGCCACCTTATCGTGGGCAACCAGCGCACTCTCAACTTCCGCAGTGCCCAGTCGATGGCCAGAGACGTTCAGAACGTCATCCACCCGACCGGTAATCCAGTAGTAACCGTCCTCGTCCCGACGGGCACCGTCACCGGTGAAGTACATACCCTTGTAGGTGCTGAAGTAAGTCTGAACGAAACGCTCGTGATCACCGTAGATGGTGCGCATCTGGCCCGGCCAGCTGTCGAGGATCACCAGGTTGCCTTCGGTCTTGCCTTCCAGGATGTTGCCTTCGTTATCAACCAATGCCGGCTGAACGCCGAAGAACGGCAGCGTCGCGGAACCCGGCTTCAGGTCCACCGCGCCAGGCAGCGGAGAAATCAGGATGCCGCCGGTTTCAGTCTGCCACCAGGTATCTACGATCGGGCACTTGCTGTTACCGATTACGCGGTGATACCACTCCCAGGCTTCCGGGTTGATTGGCTCACCCACAGAGCCCAGCAGTTTCAGGCTGCTACGGGTGGTGCCGTCCATGCAGGACTCACCCTGCGCCATCAGTGCGCGGATAGCGGTCGGTGCAGTATACAGGATGTTGACCTTGTGCTTGTCGACCACCTGCCCCATGCGGGAACTGTCCGGATAGTTGGGCACCCCCTCGAACAGCAGAGTGATGGCACCGTTTGCCAGCGGGCCATAGAGGATGTAGCTGTGGCCGGTTACCCACCCGAAGTCAGCGGTACACCAGTAAACATCGCCATCGTGATAGTCAAACACGTACTGGTGGGTCATGGAGGCGTAGACCATGTAGCCACCGGTGGTGTGCAGAACGCCTTTCGGCGCACCGGTAGAGCCCGAGGTGTACAGCATGAACAGCGGGTCTTCCGCATTCATTGGCTCTGGCTGGCACTCGGCCGAGGCGTTCTTCATCAGATCTTCGTAACGCAGGTCGCGGCCTTCGGTCCAGGGTACCTGATCGTTACCGGTACGCGACACCACGATCACCTTGTCGACCTTGGCGTCGTCCTCATGCTTGAGGGCGGAATCCACGTTCTTCTTCAGTGGGATGGCACGGCCACCACGCAGACCTTCATCTGCGGTAATTACAAAACGGGATTTGCCGTTCACAATCCGTGCGGCCAGAGCTTCCGGAGAGAAGCCACCAAACACCACAGAGTGGATCGCACCAATACGTGCGCAGGCCAGCATGGCAACGGCAGTTTCAACAATCATGGGCATGTAGATGGTAACCACATCACCCTTCTTGACGCCCTGATCCTTGAGCACGTTGGCAAACTTGCAGGTCTCTTCGTAGAGCTCCCGGTAGGTGACATTCCGGGATACCGAGGGATCGTCCCCCTCAAAGATGATCGCGGTCTGATCGCCCCGCTGTTCCAGGTGACGGTCCAGGCAGTTGGCCGAAGCGTTCAGGACACCGTCCTCGAACCATTTGATGGACAAGTTATTGTAATCGTAGGTACTGTTCTTGACCTTGGTGAACGGCTTGATCCAGTCAATACGCTTGCCATGCTCGCCCCAGAAGGTATTCGGGTCCTCTACGGACTGGCGATACATTTCCTCATATTGCGATTTGCTGACCAGTGCGCGCTCGGCGACCTCCGGACTTACCGGATATACCTGCTTGTCAGTCATTGTGCTCCCCCTTGATCTGAGTCTGTTGTCATTGTCGGTTTTTAAATTCAGGGTGGTCGGGCGTTTTTCGCCCGCAAGACAGATGCCTGTAGTTCAACATGTGTGCCACCGCACAATGAATTAGACTAACGTCCTAAGATGCCCGGCAATTAGGGGCAACCTGCTCAGAAATGCAGCGATAAGGGCAGGGACGGGCCACTACCAGGTAATACTCTCAAGGATAGTTGGCCCGCAGGAAATGGCCAAAACAGAAGGAAGAAACCGGGGCAGAAGCGCTTTCCTGCCCCGGCGACGTTTTTCAGGCTGCTTTTTTACGCTGGCGCGCGGTTTTCAGGCTGTACACCTTTCGTTCTTTCAGGGCATAGCGATTGAGCCCGGCCAGGTGAATCTTGCGCAGGTAGAGTTCCCAGTCAATGAGGCGGGCATCCACCGGGAACAGCCCTTTATCGACCTCACCCATCCGGTTCGCCAGCGCCATCAGCTCATCGTTGCGGAAGATATAATCCGGCGCGGTGTAGAAACCAAAAATGGTTGCCAGCGACTGGGTGGTATCCAGGTTCCTGAGCATTTTCAGGTCCCGGGAATTTCCCAGTAATTTGAGCACACGGTCCGTCAGGGAGAGCGGTAAGCGAACACCGCTGATCACCAAATCAAACAGCGCCCGGTTAACCGCCAGAAACGGCTTGCTGGGCTGCCGGTAGAACAGGTGATCGTAGGCAGCGTAATTGGCTTTTGATTCCGCCATGAGATGGTCGATGAACTCACCCAGGGAGATTGGATTGCCGCCCCCGCTGCAACACTGATAGATGCGGCGCCGACCGGGTTCTCCAAGAGCTTCCGCCAGGGAAAGGATGATGGAGTTGGCCACCAGGTCCACTGGAATCACATCGATGATACCGGAGCGTTTGCCCGGGAACAGGGTCACTTTTTCCCGTGCGTAAGCCAGGATGATGGCATCTGCCACCTTCACCCCCTCAATCCAGCCGGGTGCCGGCTCCTCCAGGGCACTTTCGATAATCGAAGGACGCAGAATGGTCAGGGTGCGCCCGTTTAACGCCTTCATCAGCAACTGTTCGCCCAGCCACTTGGTAAAGGTGTAGGTATCGCTCCAGCCATAGCGGTTGGCTTCCCGAATCCCCAGGTCCACCAGCTTCTTCTCCAGCACTTTGCCGGAATAACGGGCCTGAACGTCTTCAATTTTATCCTGCAGCAGGCGAACAAGCTCTTCTATCTCATAGAAGCCGTCCGGGGAACGCGGCACGGCCTCGCCTGCCGGCTTGATCACCGATTCGGTTACTTGCCCCGAGTTCATGCCATTGACATAGCAGGTGGAGACCTGCAGGACCGCAAGCTTCGGATTCAAATCCACCAGGCCGGCAATATTCCGAAGGCACAGGGTGTTGATGGCCAGAGCCTTGTCGAGCTCTTCACGGAAATTCACGCTCGCGGCAGAGTTGATCACCGCATCCAGTTCGGTGGCGAGTTTGCGATAGTCTTCCTGCCCTATCCCGAAACCCGCTTCGGTCACCTCACCGGTCACGCAGTGAATGCGCTCTTCCAGAAAGGCGTCAAATGCCTCTGAATCGGCCTCGCGAAGACGGTCAAACACCGAGGACGTGGCAATTTCTTCCAGGAAACGGGAACGAGCATCCGGGTGCCGTTTATTGCCCCGGATCAGCAGGTAAATAGCGCCGATATCAGGCACCGCCCGAATCAGCTTTTCGAGGACCACCTTGCCCAGAAAGCCGGTGGTACCGGTGATCAGAACCCGCTTGCCGCGGAGCTGCCCGAGCACCTTTGATGATGAAGTGTCAGCGTGATGTACCTGCTGTATTGCCATGATAGAACTCCTTCTCTGAGATCACCAATGCCGATCTGACGCCGGCCAGTACTGTGCGGGCGGGGCACATCCCTTTCCCCGTCGTCACTGATTCCCTGTTGCAACCGCCTGTCAGAGTGCCTGCATATTGCGGGCCACGAGCCACGATATCGGTCAATTCTCACACAATGAACGTGACAGCATGGTGACAGACTGCAAAATTACGACACAAAAAACGCTAATAAAATGACAATTAAAAAGGCACATGGATCGCCCCGGAAACGGCTGCCTCAGGAGCCTGTTCGGTCTTTGCCCGCCAGCGCCCGCAACAGGTCGTCCAGTGAGACATTGGCCGGTTTTTCCCGCAGGGCGCGTACCAGTTGCTCCTGCTCACCAAAACTGACCCGGTCATACAGAGGCCCCTCAAGGCTGTGATGAACCGCCTGAGAGGGGGGCTGGTCACTCGGCGGTGGCGCCAACTCATCTGACAAATGCCGCAAATGACGAGCAAGACTGGCGCGATCGCGAGTCGGCAGCTTATCCCAGTTCATGGCGGCGAGACTGGTCTGAATGATCTCCACCGTGTCGGCATCGGGACTGCGCCCCAACAGTGCAAACAGCCGGGTAAATGCTTCATATCTGAGCATGACATCATCGGATACCGATATCATGGCCTTCTCTAATTGTGCGATCAGATCCAGACAATGCTGCCGGCTGCTTTTATCCGCCCCACTGTTCTGGCCATTACCTGCGTCCGACTCAGTGGCGCGTTTGGCGGCCCGGTACCAATAAGCGGCGATCCCCGCCTTTCTTGGGGGCAGTCGGCCAACATGAACGTTCAGCATCTCGGCCAGGGAGTGAAACTGCCGACAGGAGGGGTCCGAAGCCGGCAGCACCGTCACCGGCATCTGGTCCAGCACTGACTGACGCAGAGTTTCATCACGCCAGAGCCCGCCCAGATAATGAAGCGACCACTGCAGATGGCGCTGACAGGCACCATTAAAACGCTGAAACACAGAGCGCGCCTGACTGGCCCCCTGCGCCATATTAACGATCACTGCCGGAGTCCGGCGGTAGCCGCGGCGTTTGAGTACCTTCATCAGAGAAAAAGCGTCGGTTAGTGAGGCCGGATCAGGCGTGACAACCAGACAGGCCAGCTCGGCAGCAGCAATCATGTGCAATCCCACCGACTGTAAACCCGACGCCGTATCGATAATAACGGTGTCGTAGCGGTTCTCAAGCTCATGCAGTGCCCGCAGAACAGCCAGACCACCCTGCTCCGACATCTCCATACAGCTCTGCACACCGGATGCACCTGGGATCAGATCCAGCCCGCCGTAAGTGGTCATGATAATATCCTGCATGACGCATCGCCCCGCCACCACATCGGCAAGCGTGCGCTGAGGGTAGGCACCTACCATAATGCTGACGTTGGCAAGGTCGGTATCGCCATCCAGCAGAAGCACCTTCTGGCCCTGCTCGGACAGGGCAATGGCCAGGTTCAGCGCCACCGTGGTCTTGCCAACACCGCCCTTTCCACCCGTAATGGCAATGGTTCGGGTCTGGCGCGATTTTTGCGCTGGGTTCTGGCTTTGTGTCTGCTTGGGGACTTCCATGAAAAACAGCCTGGACGCTTAAACTTGTCACTATAAGCGACATTTTAACCTGTAAAAAGGGTACACATATCACAGACCGGATGATAGATTGCTTAAAAAAGCACCAATAAGTATTTAATAGTGACGGATTATTGTCTAAGCTCAGGGACCAACAAGAAGAATGAACACCCTGTCATATTATTTCAATACAGAACAGGGAAGCTTGCGCACGGCCATCAGCGGACCGCGCAGGACTATAGGGGCGTGCCATGACTACAGCGACGGATATTGCGTCAGATCTACAGCTGCCGAGCCTTCCGGAGGTTATCCTGCGCGCTCTGGACGCCTGCCATTCCGGTCAAAGCTATCGCGAAATCAGCCGTATCGTTTCTGCCGACACCGCCCTCGTTACCCGGTTACTCGCCCTCACCAGCTCCGCGCTATACCAACGGGGAGCTCCCAGCCATTCTGTTGAACAGGCCCTGTTGAGACTGGGGACCCGAAAATTCCAGACGCTGCTACTGACGTCCGCGCTGCGACAGCTGATGTTTGAACTTGGAGGCGACGAGTGGCAACAACTGAGGGACTTCTGGCGGCACTCCCTGACCACCGCACTGACGGCCAAGACGCTGGCTACGCTGACCCGCTACCCGGAACCGGAAGAAGCCTTTCTTCTGGGGATGATGCATAACATTGGCGAGCTCATTGCGATCAAAACACCTTGCCCCGAACGCAAGCAACAGATACTGAACCAGCAGAACGACATCGCCGCCGGGCTTGTGTCCTCCTGGGGGCTGGGCACAATGGCGGTCGATGCCATGCGCTATCAACAGGCCCTGCCAGGACAACTGAGGGATGCCGGGCACCTGGTCAAGGTGGTCAGTCTCTCTACCCGGCTAGCTCTGTCTGATGCCGTAGGCGTAGGGGCAGCGGCCACCATCTTCGGGTTGCAGGAAGATCTTACCCGTGAGATCAACAAGAAGATCGGCGAAGAGGTTGCCAGCGTGGCTGCCTCCCTCGGTATCCCTCTGGATACTGATTACGATGCCCGCGAGGCCAGACGTCAGCTGAACCAGCGGCTGCTGGAACACACCATGGTGCGAACCGCGCTGGCGTTGCCAGCCTCTGGCCCGGAAAACCTCTCCACACTGGTGTCGGAAGCCGCCAGCAGCCTGGCACTGATCACCGGTCTGCCCGTGCTCTGCTTCAGCCGGGAGGGTGAGGATCTTACGCTACGTTCAGGCACCTGCCGGCAACTGCCGGAGATGTCCGTTAATCCAGCCTACGGCGACAGCGCGCTAACCACTGCTCTGAGAACCGGCACCACCACAACCATGGATCAGACCGAACCCACCGTGCTTGATCAACAGCTGTGCTCCTTGCTGGCCGCACCCTCACTACTGGCGCTCCCGGTTGCAACCGGGGACAGTGTGTTCGTGATTGGCATCGACGACCAGACAGTGGCGGGTGCGCGCAACCTCGGAGAGTTGTTCACCCGGGAACTCTCAGCGGTTCTCGAGCTGTCATCTGCCGATCGCCTTGGCTCGGACCAGCAAATGGTGAACGATCGTCTGCGCCGACAGGTACACGAGGTCAGTAACCCGCTCACCATTATCCGCCAGTACCTGTTCCAGCTGCGCAGCCGGCTCCAGGATCCAGATGTTCAGGATGAGCTGAACATCATTCAGGAAGAACTCGAGCGTGCCGGCAACCTGTTGTTGCAGATCAGCCAGCACGCAGCCGAAGCAACAGGCTCCGACACCGATCTGAACGAAGAACTGACCGGTCTGGGCAGGATCCTTCGGGATAGCCTGTTCCATGACGATCACCGGGAGCTTCACCTGCACCTCTGCAAAGCGGACACTCAAGTACAGGCAGCCCCCTCTGCGGTCCGCCAGATCGTCCTTAATCTGGTCAGAAACGCAGTTGAGGGTTTTGGAGAGCGGCCCGGAACCGTCACTCTGAAAACCACGGCACCCCTGTTTCAGAACCGGCGACGCTGGGTTGAGTTGCAGGTCACCGATAACGGTCCCGGCATTCCGGAGCCATTGCAACGCCGACTGTTTGAACCGGTCAACAGCACCAAGGGAGATGGCCATAGCGGCCTGGGGCTGAGCATTGTTAAACAACTGATTGATGACATGGAGGGCATCATTGCTTGCCACACCGGCCAGGAAGGCACGGCCTTCCGGATACTGCTGCCGGCGGCAAGTCAAAACGATAACGACACCGACTGACGACGAAACCACGGACACACACCCATGGCGAGCGCACAGACCACAGAGTCCTCCAGCCTTTCACGACGCCCCAGCATCCTGGTGGCAGACGATGAGCCACGCCTGCTCAAAACCCTGGCCGACCTCCTGCGGAGCCGGGGTTTTGAGGTGTCAGAAGCCCACGGTGGGCGACAGGCCTGTGAACAGCTTCACCGGCAAGCCTTTGATCTGGCCCTGCTGGATCTGAACATGCCAGAGCTGGACGGTTTTCAGGTAATGGCTGAAACCGGCCGGCTGCAGCCGGATTGCGGTGTCATTGTGGTCAGCGGAGAGTCGTCTTTCAGCACCGTCAGTCGGGCCCTGCGCCGAGGCGCACTGGATTACATCCGTAAACCCTTTGACCCGGAAGAATTGCTGGCGACTGTGGAAGGGGTTCTGGGCAAGCAGTCACTTATTCGGGCCCATGAGATGGTTCAGTCCCGGCTGGAGAAATCCGAGGCCCTGCACCGCTATATCGTCAACAGCTCGCCGGACATCGTGTTCATGCTCGATGAAACCGGGCATATCTGCTTCATCAACAACAAGGTCGAAAGCCTGCTCGGCTATCAGCCCTCAGAGCTCTGCGGGCAGCATTTCCGCCATATACTGGATGACCGGGACGTGGCCCGTGGCACCTATGCTCTGCAGGGCCCCAACATCTCTGCGGATAATCCCCGGGTGCTGGAGGTCCGCCTGAAAACCCGGGGCAGCCGCAAGGCCACCCGTCATTTCGAGATCACCGCCTTCCCGGTAGACCCACAAACCTGGCCCCAGACCGGCAAGACCCAGGGCGGCTGCACCGGCCAGCCAGCGCGTTATTATGGCATCGCCCGCGATGTCACCGAGCGCAAGGAGGCCGAGGCCTTCATCAATTTCCAGGCTTACCACGACCTGCTGACCCGGCTGCCGAATCGGGCTCTGTTCAAAGACCGGCTGGAACTGGCCATCACCCATGCACGACGCAGCCAGCAGAAACTTGCCGTGATGTTTCTGGATCTGGACCGCTTCAAGGTGGTTAACGACACGCTCGGACACGCCATGGGAGATCGCCTGTTGCAGGCGGTCACGCATCGACTGGAAAAGTGCCTGCGCCGGGGAGACACCCTGTCCCGCTTCGGGGGCGATGAATTCACCCTGTTATTGCCGAGCATTCACGGCAACGACGACGCAAGGAACATTGCCCGTAAACTGATCAACGCTCTGAAAGCGCCGTTCCAGCTGGGAGACCACGAGGTCTTTGTGGGGGTCAGTATCGGGATTTCAGTATTCCCCGAAGCCGGCGAGACCATGGATCTGCTGATACAGAACGCCGATATTGCCATGTACCACGTGAAAGCGCGGGGTAAAGATGGCTATCGCTTCTATTCCGACAGCATGAGCATCAACACCGCCAACCGGCTGAGCCTGGAACGGGATCTTCGCCTGGCACTGGAACGCAACGAGCTCCGGGTGTTTTACCAGCCTCAGGTATGCTCCCGTTCCAACCGGGTGGTGGGCCTGGAGGCCCTGGTGCGCTGGCAGCACCCGGAACGGGGACTGCTCTACCCCGGGGATTTCCTGCCCCTGGCAGAAGAAACCCGGCTGGTTGGCAAACTCAGTGAACAGGTTATCGATCAGGCCTGCCGCGACGTGGGCCGCTGGATCAGTAGCGGGCATTCCGACCTGCGCCTGGCGGTGAACCTCTCCCCCAGCCAGGTGGAGCACCCCAGATTCGTCGAAACCCTGATGAACCGGGTGGCCGCCCACAACTTCCCGGCCGATAACCTGGAAATCGAAATCACAGAAAATGTGATCATGAATGATCTTGAACAGATCAGCCGCAAGCTCAAGGAGCTGGCCGCCACCGGCGTGCGCATCGCCATCGACGATTTCGGTACCGGCTATTCCTCGCTCAATTACCTGCACCGTCTACCGATTCACACTCTGAAGGTGGACCAGTCCTTTGTTAAAGCCATACGCAGTGGCGAAGACGGAGCCTGCATCGTCAACGCCATTATCGCCATGGCACACGGCCTGAAACTCGAGATTGTGGCCGAAGGTGTGGAAACCGACGACCAACTTGCATACCTGAAAAGCCTCGGCTGTCACCAGGTTCAGGGCTTCTTCTACGGCCCCGCCCGACCCGCCGCCGACATTACACGGTTGCTGGCCAAAGATGGTCTGGCCTTCGCACATACCGGCTAAAACGATTATCGATTGTCTGACACTCAGAACCAAAACATTGACCCGGTTTGCAAAGTGTATCCTTACGTTACTTTGTGTATCCGGAAATGCGCAGTACTGCACATCTTTCAACCTACCCCTTCTCTAAGCTCGGTTTATCAGTAACCGATCACCGGAATGTCCGACAGGCTGTCGGAGCAACAATCACAATAACGGTGGCGGACAACCAGGGAACAAGAAGAAGGCAGCAGTCATCATGCGCGACAAGTACAAGTATATTGGCCCCGTCTACGATTTTCTCAGCAATCTCTACAGCGGCAAGAACATCCATCGCTGCAAGACCGCCATGCTGGATGTGGAAACGGTAAAACCCGGAGACCGCATTCTCTTTGCCGGCGTCGGCCACGGCCGGGACGCTATCCGAGCCGCAGAGCTGGGAGCGGAGGTAACGGTGGTCGATCTGTCCGAAACCATGCTGCGCAAATTCGCCGATGCCCAGCATAAAGAAGCGCCTCATCTGACCATACGCCGCATCCACAGCGACATCATGAAGGTGGATGAGTTCGAGCAATACGACATGGTGGTCGCCAACTTTTTCCTGAACGTGTTTGACGAAGACATGATGGTGAAGGTGCTCGAGCACCTGATTCGCCTGGGCAAAGCCGATGCCAGAGTGGTTGTCGGCGACTTCTGCTACCCGACGGGCAACATCCTGTCCCGCATGTTCAAGAAACTCTACTGGTACATGGCGGTGTTCATTTTCTGGCTGTTTGCCAACAACGCCTTCCACAAGATCTACAACTACCCCGAGCACATGCAGCGCCTGGGCCTGCAGGTAACCGAGAAGAAGCACTTCAAGCTTCTGAACATGGACTGCTACTGGTCCATCCTCGGCCGAAAACAGGCCTGAACCCCTGACACCAAAAACAACAACAGGTTATCGGGAGCGTCATCATGTCAGACCAGATTCTTGCACTGGACCGTACCCAGGGACTCACCGACGGACAGTTTACGTTTTCAGAGCGGGTGAACTACCTCAAGCAGTTCGGCGTGCACTCACAGTCCTTCTCGACTCTGCAGCCGGGGATGCAGTACTTCGATGTTGAAGGGATGGGCTACGTGGCCTACATGCGTAAATGGGGCGGCACCTTTGTGCTGTCAGACCCGGTTTGCGCACCCGAGAACTTTCCGGTGATTCTGGAGCGCTTCCACCAGAAGTTTCCGAATGCCTGCTACATCCAGGTCTCCAAACCGGTGGTGGATTTCCTGCATCTACGCTTCGGGCTCTACGGCACCCAGTTTGGCAGCGAATCCCGCATCGACCTGCGCAAATGGTCCCTCAGCGGCAAGAAAAAGCAGATTCTGAGAACCGCCCTGAACCAGGCCGAAAAGAACGGGATCACGGTTAAAGAGCGTTTCAGTGATGACCACACGCGGGAAATCTCGGAAGCCTGGATTCGCACCCGAAAATGCAAGAGCAACGAAATCCGTTTCCTGATTCGCCCGATGGAAATGGATTATCGGGAAAACGAACGGCATTTCTACGCCTATCAGGATGGCAAAGCCGTCGGCTTTATCTACTTCGACCCGATCTATCGCAACAACGAAATCATCAGTTATGTGCCCAACATATCCCGCGCCAACGCGGACTTTCGTCAGGGCATATTCTATACCCTGATGGCCCACGCCATGGACGTGTTCAAAGCCGAGGGTGTGCCGTTTCTGGACCTGGGCCTGATTCCCCTGTCCCTGGACAAAGCCACGGAGCACCAGGAAAGCCGGCTGCTCAAAAAGATGCTCCACGGCATCTATGAGAAAGGAAACTTCCTGTACAACTTCAAGGGGCTGGAGTTCACCAAATCACGTTTCCGCGGCGATGGATTCAAGACCTACTGCTGCCACAAGCGGGCTATTCCAGCTCTGGAGTTCCTCGCCATGTTCAAACTGACCCGGTTACTGTAACGCCGGGCCAGTGGCCGGCCACCAGCCCCACCGGGATGCCCATTTCCGACATGAACGGGCCAAGATCGTCCGGCGCATCACCAGAAAAGCAGGCACTGATCACCACAGCCCCGGAGTGGTTCGGTGGTGTCTGCGCGCAGGGCAGGTCACCGGCCTGTTCAAACCACCAGGCCACACGGCGGGCTATCGCCTCGCCGGACTCCACCCAGTGCATCACCTCCGGCAACGCCTTGCGTAACCAGGGCAACAATAGCGGGTAATGAGTGCAGCCCAGAACCACCGTGTCGACACCGGCTTCGCGCAGCGGCACCATGGCCTCATCCACCTCCACCTGATTCGGCGCAGAACCGCCAACCAGTTCCTCTGCCCATCGCACCAGGGCAGGATGGCCAAGGCGGACCACCTCGCAATCCCGGGCAAACTCCTGAATCAGATCATCCAGATATGGGCGTTTGACGGTCGCCGGTGTCGCCAACAGGCCAATGCGGCGATTGGTGGAGCAGGCCGCCGCCGGTTTGACCGCCGGCACTACCCCCACCACCGGCACAGCAATGGCGGCCCTGAGCTCGGGCAAGACAACGGTACTGGCGGTATTGCAGGCCACCACCACCACATCACAGGGGAACCGGGCCAGGCATTGCCGTATAAGCGTGCAACAGCGTTCGATCACCACCTGTTCAGGCTTGTCGCCATACGGAAAGCCGGCATTATCCGCCAGGTAAACCAGCTCGGCACCCGGCAAGATCTGGTGGATACAGGCTGCGACACTCAGGCCACCGACCCCGGAGTCAAACACCAGCACCCTCGGGCTTCGATCAGTCATCGTGATTATCACCATGACGGACCGTAATCTCCGCTTTCATCGCGTTGATCAATCGCCCCGCTATGGTGGTTTCCGGCGGAACCGGAGGATGTTCATCCACCGTAAACCAGCCAGCGTCCGCCAGCTCATCTTCCTGCAACCGCAATTCGCCGCTCTCGTAGTCGGCAAAAAAGCCCAGCATCAATTGGTGAGGAAATGGCCAGGGCTGCGAGCCCTGATAACGGATATTGGTCACCACCAAACCGGTTTCCTCCATTACCTCCCGGGCCACCGCCTGCTCCAGATTCTCGCCCGGCTCCACAAAACCGGCGATCAGACTGTAGAAGTTGCGGGTAACCCGCGCGGATTTTGCCAGCAGGAGGCGGTCGTCCCGGCGAATGACGGTAATGATGCAAGGGGCAATGCGCGGGTACCAGGGGATGCCACACCGGTTGCACCAGCGTGCCCGTTCGCGCGGATGGGATCCGGTTTTCTCTCCACAGCGGCCACAGTAACGATGGTCCTGCCACCACTGCCAGACCTGATAACCGGTGCTGAGCAGATCCGCCGGCGCCTCGGGCGTGAGCAGCATGGCCTCACGCAGGGATAGAGTCTGCATGCCCGGCACACCCGTATCCGGCAGCATGGTGACATACAGAGGGCGCCTCTCCCAGGTGCCCAGAGACAGCGCCTCCGGTCGGCTGCCACCCATTTCCGGGCCACCCCAGCGAAGGAACCAGCCATCAGCCGGCTTCAGGATACTGTTGCCTGAGAACGCCAGCAGCAGATCGCCCTGCTTCGGCAAAGCCTCGCTCCACCCGGGTGTCCACTGTGCCTTGTTGTCTGCCATGCCCTGCCTTTCCTGCTACCTGAATGCCAGTTCCGAAATGTACCACATCACATTCATCACCAAGAATTGGTGCGCGACTTTCCGCTACCGCCCCAACCCGTTAAACTTGGCGCCTGTTTCCAGGACCGGAGTAACCGTTTATGCGACTTTATCAGGGCATTCGCAGCCTGATCCTGTCTCTTTTCCGAAAGATCCTGTTTTTATGGGTCAGGACCGATGTCAGTGGCAATACCCTGGAAGCCCTCGGGCTGGCCCCGGACAAGCCCGTCTGTTACGTGCTCCAGTACAGCTCGCTGTCTAGCCGGCTGGTGCTGGAGCAGGAAGTCATCCGGGCACGGTTGCCCGGCGCCACCGACACCTTGCCGGTGAAGAATGGGCCCTCGCATTCGTTTTTCTTCCTCTACAAACGCATTGGCGGCCTGTTCCGGGGCGGCCGGCACAAGCCGGTGCCTACCCGGGAGTTTACCGATCTGGTCCACTTCGGGCTGGAACATCCGGAACAGGATGTCCAGATTGTGCCGGTATCCCTGTTCTGGGGCCGCTCTCCGGACAAGGAAAAATCCCTGGTCAAACTACTGCTCTCCGACACCTGGTCGGTCGCGGGCCGCCTGCAGAAATTTCTGATTATCCTGGTGCATGGCCGCAACACTTACGTGCAGTTCAACCAGCCGCTGTCACTGAAACAAGTGGTGGACGAGTATCGCGACAACGAGCAGAAGGCCAACCGCAAGCTGGCGCGAATTCTGCGAACCCACTTCCGTCGTGTGCGCCAGGCGGTGCTGGGGCCGGATTTGTCGCATCGACGCACCCTGGTGGAGGGGCTGGTACGCACCCAGGCGGTCAAGGAAGCCATCCGTGAGACTGCTGCGAAGGATGATATCCCGCCGGAGAAGGTCCGCGCCAAGGCCTACAAATACGCCGACGAGATCGCCGCCAGCATGTCGATTGTCACTATTCGCTTCCTGGAACTGGTATTGGCCTGGCTCTGGAACCGGATCTACAACGGCATTGCCATCCACAACATTGGGGTAGCCAAGGAAGCGGCACAGGACAACGCTGTGGTCTACGTACCCTGCCACCGCTCCCACATCGACTACCTGCTGCTGTCCTATGTGCTCTACAAAAACGGCCTGATGCCGCCCCACATTGCGGCAGGCATTAACCTGAACATGCCCATCGTGGGACCAATCCTGCGACGTGGTGGCGCGTTTTTCATGCGCCGCAGCTTCAAGGACAACCCGCTTTACGCCACGGTATTCAACGAGTACATGCATGTGATGTTCACCCGGGGCTACTCGGTGGAGTATTTCGTCGAGGGTGGCCGCTCCCGGACCGGCCGCATGCTGCCTCCGCGCCCGGGCATGCTGTCAATGACCGTGCGAAGCTTCCTGCGGGATCACCGCAAGCCCATCGTTTTTGTACCGGTGTACATCGGCTACGAGAAAGTCATGGAAGGGCGCTCCTACCTCGGCGAGCTGCGCGGGAAAAAGAAACAGAAAGAAAGCATTTTCGGTCTCGCCAAGACCGCTCGCAAACTGACCAACTCGTTTGGCCGCGTTGCCGTCAACTTCGGTGATCCGATCCACCTGGACAAGGTACTGGACGACGTTCACGAAAGCTGGCGCCACGAAGCCTATGACACCGAGTATCGTCCCCCCTGGCTGAACCAGGCCGTTGATAATCTGTCCCAGCGTGTGGCCAGCAACATCAACGCCTCGGTGGCCGTGAACCCGATTGGCATGACGGCCACCGTTCTGCTGGGCACTGAGCGGCTGGCGATGGATGAGGGCCAGCTGATCCGCCTGCTGGACAAGTATGCTGACCTGCTCCGCGCCTATCCCTATGCCGAAACCATTACCCTGCCCGAAGGCAGCGGCCGGGACTGGATTGCCTATTGCGAGAACATGGGGCTGATTACCCGTCAGCCCCAGAAACTGGGCGACATTATTGCCCTGGAGGGCTCGAACGCCATCCTGATGACTTACTATCGGAACAACATCCAGCATCTGTTTGCTCTGCCAGCCCTCATTGCCAGCCTGTTCGAGAACAAGGCCAGCCTGAGCCGGGAAAAGATCGTTTTCCTCACCAGCGTCGCCTATCCCTACCTGCAGTCAGAGCTGTTCCTGCAGTATGACCAGGAAAAGGTAGACGCGGTGATCAACCAGTGGATTGACGTGCTGGTGGACCAGGGCTTGCTGATCAGGCTTGAGGATGAGCGTCTGGGACGGCCTGAGGAAGGTACCGAAGCGATGCTGCGGTCGCGGATTCTGTCCCGCTTCATCATCCAGACCCTGGAACGCTATCACATCACCCTGGGCATACTCAGGAAATATGGCTCCGGCAACCTGACGGCGGCAGAGCTGGAAGAACAGAGCACATTGCTGGCGGAACGGATGTCGATTCTGTTCGGCCTGAACGCACCGGAGTTCTTTGACAAGACCCTGTTCCGGAACTTCATCGCCAATATGCAGAAAAACGGCGTTCTCACAACCGATGAAGACGGCCGGCTGTGCTATGGCGAGGGTCTGGATGAAGTGGCTGAAGACGCCCGTCTGGTTCTGAGCGTGGAGAAACGCCAGGCGATCCAGCAGGTCACCATGCTCGACGCCTGACAGATCGCTGCGGCACTGTCAGGCCGGCAGCGCCCGGATCGGATAGATGTCGTAGCGACTGCTTTTACCCTCAACCCGTGCAGCCGGCTCCGGTCCGGCGATCGCGGGTGCCTTGCGGGGGCGTTTGACCACCACCCGATAGCGGGCACAGCCGAGCGCGGCCTCCAGTAGCTGGCTGGCGTCGTCATCATCACCCACCACCTGCCGGAACACCTGCATTTCCTTCTTGACCAGCGCAGACTTGTCCCGATGCGGAAACATCGGGTCCAGATAGACCACATCGACGGCTTCGGGTCCTGCCTGGTTCATCCAGTCCAGTGAGTTGCCAGAGTGCAGCGTCATTCGCGCCACAATCGGTGCACAAGCCTCATTCAGGCTAGCCCGGTACAGGCCATCGGCCAACAGGGCATGAATGATCGGGTTACGCTCGAACAGTGTCATCTGGCACCCCAGGGAGGCCAGTACAAAGGCGTCCTGGCCGAGGCCGGCGGTGGCATCAAGCACCTGCAACGGAGCGCGGGTTTTCTGCATACCCACGGCGCGCGCCACCAACTGGCCAGCGCCACCACCGTGCTCGCGCCGGTAGCCCATCTTGCCACTGACAAATTCCGCCCTGACTGGCCCGGGCGCACCTTTACCGGTTTGTTGTAACGCCAGCCCATGCTCGTCCATAAACAATAGAAGACCGTAGTCCCGAACCTGTTTGGGGGCGACCACGCCCAGCCAGTCAAGCCCCAGCTCGGTGGCCAGCGTACGGGCTACGCCCGGTTCAGCCAAGGGGCTATGAGCAACGGCCAGGATGTGACGGAGAGACGAGGAATCCGGAAGCTCGGTGTGAGAGGAAGGCGACGGCATCAGACCAGAATATCAATTCCGCTCAGCACGCTGCCGCTCTCAAACTCCTGTCCGGCAGCGGCAACGCCGGCAAAAGCCGACAGCGCGCGGGCGGCAGGAAGCGGCAATTCATCTGCGCGAAAACGTTCAAGCCGGGCATCTTCCGCCGCGCGCCGGGCTTCGACACGCCGGCTGTCCAGTTCCGGGCCGGTACCACCGGGCTGTGCCGGATTACCGGGGGCGGTATCCCGATCCTGACGGGCGGTATTGAGCTGGTTGCGAACATCACCCGTGGCAAGTGCCTGGGGGTCCGCCGCCGGGGTGCGGGATACATCCGTGCGTTCCCGGGCCGGGGAGTTATTACCCGCCTGGTACAACGAAGGATTTGAGGGATTGATGCCGCCAATCATAACGCACCACCGGGGTGAGGATTCAGAGTCGTCATCGCATTATGGAGGATCTGGTGCAGAATGCAAAGACGGCGGTTGGAGCGGGGTTCACTCCCGACCGGGCAACTTCTTCCAGGCCACTTCGTCCCGGATATACACCGGTTGTGCCTGCTCTGCTGGCACCGCCTGCCCGTTCGACATTCCCTGTTCGGCCAGCTTCGCCACCTGGGCCGCTGCCGGCAACAACGTATCGTCAATGGCTGCGAGGCGTTCAACGAGTTCACCGGGCATCTGCTCTTTCAGGGTCCAGCCCTGACCGGCGCCGTACCAGTTGCCACTGGCATCCGGTGGCAGAGTCACCGCGTCAGGCGGGCAGACCCGCTCCTCGCTCAGCAACACTGGAAGCCCCGCCTCACAGCGGAACACGCCCCAGTAAACCTCCCCCATGCGGGCGTCAAAGGCCACCGCAATGCAATCACCCTCCTGCAGGGCGTGCGTTTCGATCGCCGCGAGCGCCACCGCCGCCAGGGACGACACTGGAACCACGGGGATATCCAGCCCCCAGGCCAATCCCTGGACTACACCGGTTGCAATCCGCAGCCCGGTGAAAGAGCCTGGGCCCCGGGCGAACGCCAGCGCATCGAGATCGGTTGGGGACAGGCCCTGCTCCGCGAACAATTCGCGAACCATGGGCATTAACAGGCGAGTGTGGCCCCGCGGAGCCACCTCGAATCGCTCGGTCACCCGGCCATCCAGCCAGAGTGCCGCGGAACAGCCCTCGGATGAGGTATCCAGTGCCAGAAGTTTCACAGAATCACGCCTCCTGGGCTGAGCCGGTTTCGATCACTTCAGTTGGGACAGAATCTGATCGCGAATACTGTCGAGGCTGCCAACGCCTTCAACGCGCACATACCTGGGTGCATCGGCCGGGGCCTTCTCTGCCCAGCTCTGGTAGAAGCCCACCAGCGGCGCTGTCTGCTCATGATAGATTTTGAGGCGCTTGCGAACGGTCTCTTCCTTGTCGTCTTCACGCTGGATCAGCGCTTCGCCGGTCTCATCGTCTTTGCCTTCTACCTTGGGCGGATCGTATTTAACGTGGTAGATGCGGCCACTGCCCTCGTGTACACGACGGCCAGACAGGCGGCTGACGATTTCTTCGTCTTCAACCGAGATTTCGACCACGTAGTCGATGGCGATACCCTGGTCTTTCAGGGCCTCAGCCTGGGGAATGGTGCGCGGGAAACCATCCAGCAGGAAGCCGTTCTTGCAATCTGGCTGCTGGATACGCTCTTCAATCAGGGCAATAATGATGTCATCAGACACCAGGCCACCAGACGCCATAACCTCTTTAACCTGCAGGCCCAGCTCGGATTCGGCTTTGACCGCAGCGCGGAGCATATCACCCGTGGAGATCTGGGGGATCTCGAAACGCTCGGTAATAAACTGGGCCTGGGTGCCCTTACCTGCGCCTGGCGCGCCTAACATAATGATTCGCATAACGTTGTGCTCCCATTGCTTTATATTATCGTTTGAAAAGTTATGGCAAAGACCTCTGCCTTTGCGACAACCTCTCGACGGCTCCGGACTGTGTATCCGGCGCGCACGCACAAAAACGAGGCAGCATTATACGAACTCACACCCGGCAGAGAAAGTCGACCTCCGTATCATTGTCCGAATGCCGGGCTGTAAGCTGCCTCAACGGCCAGTGCAGGGCTGGGAATAATCAGGAAGCGAGGGAAGACGCCAGCACGTCCAGATCGGAAGCCACCTGGTCTATGTCGCTCTGAACCCGCTCCAGCACATCCGCCCGGAGCCCAAGGCTCTCAACCAGTGCCGGCAGGTCGTCAGGATTGAGTTCGTCACCGATACCACGCTCTTTGAGTATGGCATTGGCCAGCTGCACCATCTGGACATATTCCTCGTGCTCGCCATGGTATCCGATGTGCTGGTGCATGCCGGCGGCTTTGATCACGGCTTCCGGCAACTGCCACAGCCGGTGCAGAATACCGCCAATGGCACCATGACCAACAGCCAGAATATCCTGGCGCTCACTGTGGCCAAACACTTCCTGCTCGAGCGAGTGCATGCTTGCCTCCGGGTTGATTTCCCGCAGAGCATTGAGCTCTTCAAACTCCGATGGAAACAGATGGCCCACCAGCAGCAGGCCGAAGTTGTGCAGCAATCCGCACAGATAGGCGAGCCCCTTGTCGCGGCCGGAATAGGCGGCGAGGTTCTGGCACAGGAACGCGCAATAAAGCGAGTGGCGCCAGAAATTATCCATGCCGAGCATGCCTCCGCGGGGCACATCAAACGCCCGCACCGAGGCAATACCCAGGGCAATGTGGGCAACCCGGTCAAAACCGAGGACCCGGGTGACCGCTTCCTGTACAGAGTTTATCTGGCCGGGGTAGTTGAACAGCGCTGATCGGGCATAGCGCATGATCTGCGCGGTCATACTGGGGTCGAATTCGATCAACTCGGCCAGTTCTTTGGCCGTCGCTTCAGTATTGGCGGTCAGCCGCAGGATTCGCAATGCCAGGGCCGGCATTGGCGGCAGCCGATAAAGCTTTTGCAGTTTGTCTGCCACGTCTTCCAGAGTCAGGGCTTCGCGATCTTCCACGCCCTGACCACGAATAACCAGATGTCCCTGCCGGGCGCCAGCCTGGGCCAGACGGAAGGCCCGGCCGTCCATTTCAACCAGGCTGTGGTCCGTGCCACCGGAGAAGATCACACTTTCGGCTGTCACTACATCTTCATCCACCAGAACCGGCAGCTCCCAGGCGGCTCCGATCGGAGGTACGAATCCGGCGTCACAGTCCCCGAACAACCGGGAAGTCTGGCGCGCCGTCAGCGGCTGCAGGCGCCGACCGGTGAACTGGTGCACGGCATCCATATCAAGTGTGCTGTCAAAACGGTGTACCACCATAACCACCCCATTGATATCGATCAGCAGGGTCGCCTTGATAAAGTCATGCTGGGGTTTACCCGAAGCAAGCACCGCCGCGTCCAGATTGGCAACGGGCTCCGTTTCCAGTGGCTGGTAGGTAATGCCCTTGCGGGCCAGAAAACGCGAAAGCCTCTCCGACAATGCCAACGGGGGTAACTCCTTAAAGCAAATGGGCCGGGGCTGTCCGGCCCCGGCCTTATTATGCACCTTAACCGGTATTTCGCATACCGGCAGAAATTCCGGCCATGGTCACCTTCAGCGCCCTCTCGACCAATTCCGGCACCTTTCCAGCCCCCTCGCTTTCCCGGTCACGCCTGAGTAATTCTGCCTGCAGATAGTGCAGCGGATCAGTGTAGGGATTCCGGACTTTCATTGAATGGGCAAACACCGGCTCCTGCTCCAGCAGAGTCTGTTGCTGTTTAAGCTCCAGCAGACGCTCAATGCAGCCCTGCAAACGCTGCCTCAGGCTCTGGCCAAGCGCCAGCAAGTGCTCGTCCTCAACCAGGGTCTGCTCGTAATAGCTGGCAATACGCAAATCTGCCTTGGCGAGGACCATTTCCAGCATATCCACGTAGGTGCGGAAGAACGGCCAGCCCTGCATCATCTCCCGCAGTTCGGGCAGGCGGTCCGCCTGGGCCGCCTGTTCGAGGGCAACATCACTGCCCAGCCAGCTTGGCAGCATCAACCGCATCTGGGTCCATGCAAAAATCCACGGAATGGCTCTCAGGCTTTCAACGCCCCCTGTGGCCTTGCGCCGGGCCGGCCGGCTGCCAAGGGCAAGTTTACCCAGAGCCGTTTCCGGTGTGACCTGGCGGAAGTAAGGCACAAAATCCGGATTCTCACGGACCACCTCACGGTAGGACCGCAGCGAACGCTCGGTCAGCCAGTCCATCACCTCGCGCCACTCATCCTTTGGCACAGGTGGTGGCGCCAGGGTCGCCTCAATCACCGCGGTGGTGTACAAGGTCAGACTCTGCACCGCCAGCCTCGGCAGACCAAATTTAAAGCGGATCATCTCGCCCTGCTCGGTAATCCGGAAGCTGCCGTTCACCGAGCCCGGCGGCTGGGACAGAATCGCCCGATTCGCCGGACCACCGCCCCGGCCCACGGTGCCGCCGCGACCATGAAACAGAGTCAGATGCACTCCATATCGATTGGCCACTTCGGTCAACTTCTCCTGGGCCTGGTACTGGGCCCAGGCCGCCATCAACTGGCCGGCATCTTTGGAGGAGTCTGAATAGCCGATCATGACTTCCTGGCGTCCGCTGCAGTATTCCCGATACCAGTCCACCTCGTACAGGGCCGCCATACTGTCGGGAGCCCCCTTGAGATCATCCAACGTTTCGAACAGCGGCACAACGCGCATGGGGAAAGCCATCCCCGCTTCCCGCAGCAGCAAAATCACGTTTAAAACGTCCGAGGGCTTGCTGGCCATGGAAATGACGTAGGAACCCAGGGCTTCCGGTGTCTGGCCTGCGACCACCTCGCAGGTTGCCAGCACCTCCCGCACCGGCTCGGAGGGTTGCCAATTCCGGGGCACCAGGGGGCGCCGCCCTTTCAGTTCCTTGACCAGAAACGCCTGGCGCTCCTGTTCCGACCAGGACAGATAGTCACCCAACCCCAGGTAGCTCACCATCTCTGCCACCGCCTCGGCGTGGCGTGAGGCCTCCTGGCGGATATCCAGTCGGATCAGTGGCAGGCCGAAGGTGTGAGCCCGGCGAATGGTATCCAGCAGCGGACCATTGGCAATGGTCTCCAGCCCGCACTCCATCAGGGAGCGATAGCACAATTCCAAAGGCCCGGTCAGATCCTCGTTCTCAAACAGAATGCCCGAATCGTCCGCCGGCTCGCCCTTGACGCTGGCCTCGGCCCAGTCCCGGGTCTTGATCAGGCGTTCCCTCAACTGGGCCAGCACCTGGCGATACGGCTCCCGGGAATCTCCCACCTCGGCCCGCAATTCATCGCTTGCCTGCCACATGGAGAGCTCCGCTCTCAGCGCCTGGATATCGCGCAGATAGAGATCTGCGGCCATCCAGCGACCAAGCAGAAACACTTCCCGGGTCACTTCGTGGGTGACATTGGGGTTGCCATCACGGTCTCCCCCCATCCACGAGGCAATACGGATCGGCGACACCTGCAACGGAAGCCCCTGACCGGTCGCCTCCGACAGCGAGGTGTCCAGGCTACGGAGAAATTTCGGCAGCGCCTGCCAGAGACTGTTCTCGATAACGGCGAAGCCCCACTTGGCCTCGTCCACGGCGGTCGGCCTTTCATGCCGAATCTCGTCGGTATGCCAGGCCTCGGCAATCAACAGCGACAACCGGTCAACAATTTCCTCCCGTTCACCGGGCATCAGGTCGTCATGATCCAGCCTCGACAGGCAATCGGACATTTCATCGTACTTGAGGATCAATGTACGCCGGGCCACTTCGGTGGGGTGCGCGGTGAGCACAAACTCTATGCGTAAATCTGCAACCTTCCGATGCAACTCTTGCGGGTCTATCCCCCCGGACTTCAGCCGATCAAACACCTCCCCCAGGGATTCCACCATCAGATCTGACGGATGCCCCTGCTTGCGACGAATTCCGTGGTACTGCTCAGCGAGGTTGGCAAGGTTGAGAAACTGGTTAAAGGCTCGGGTCACCGGTAACAGCTCATCATCGCTGAGCTGGCCCAGGAGCTTCACCAGGCGTTGTCCGGAACCGCTTTCCTGGCGCCGGTCAGCCTTGGCGGCGGCGCGGATTTCTTCAATGCGGTCGTAGCAGTCCTGTCCGGGGAATCGGAGTATGCTCTGGCCAAGCAGATCGCCCAGCAAACGTACGTTTTCTCGAAGATCCGGGTGCAGTTCGGTCACGGCAGGTTCCTTCTGAATTGACGGAAACAATCTAAACTTACGATACTAGGGAGCAACGCAGAAAGTCTATTGACGATTCAACCACTTCGCTCAGGAGCTGACATGAAAGTGACCGAACTGCCCCAGCATTGGGAAAAGGAAAAACAGGCCCAGGAGCGCAGCCATGAATACAACCTGCGCCTGCCTCTGGAAGATGCCGCACGGATTGCGGCCCTGGCGGAACTCTACCCGGACCGAAGCGAAAGTGAGATCCTGAACGACATGATTGCCGCCGCTCTGGACGACCTGATCAGCCAGGGTCCGCTGAAAGACCGATTGGCAGAACAGAAGAAGTCGTAATACAAACAACAACGCCGGGCTGAGCCCGGCGTTGTTGTTACAGAATCTATGGCAATGGGTGTTGGCAACCGTCAGGCAACCGACTCCAACTGGCGGGCCTTGAGGCGCTTGATGTGTTTCTGGCTCAGGGCAACGAATTGCGGTGTCAGGCCTTTGTCCTCATAGATTTCAAAGCCATCCTCGTCGTAAGCCACAACCTTCTCACCCTGAACGTAGGGGAAACTGGTTTCCAGCTCGTCGAGAGCGGCGGAGATCAGATCCCGCATCAGATCCTGAGTGGACTTCATCGGATACAGTGCCGCAAGCTTCTGCAAGCGGTCATGATGCTGGTCAGCCAAAGACAGATAGGCGGCGTCCCGGGTCAGTCTTCCACGGCCGTGTTTATCCCAGTGCTTGACCAGATCTTTGATCTTCATGGTGCCTTCACTCCTGCATCTTGTTTGATGGCACAACGCACTTTTTCAGTGCGACTGTTCCCGGAAGTGTAGACGAAGAATGACAGGCCGGTGACGGAAAATTGGTAACGGATTGTACCTATCGGTGACGGTTTCCAGTTCCGCTTCCCTACTCCTTTTCCACCCCTTTCACGCTCTGCCACACGGCATCCAGCGCTTCCAGGGTTTCTTCATCCAGATTACGACCTTCTTTTTCCAGCACCCGCTCAATGGCACGGAACCGGGCATCAAACTTGTGATTGGTTCGCTTCAGGGCCTGCTCGGGATTTACTTTCAGGAAACGTGCCAGATTTACACAAACAAACAGCAGGTCACCCAGCTCGTCCTCAACCGCATCCAGATCTCCGGTACCGGCCTCGGCCATTTGCCAGGCTTCCTTGAGCTCTTCGATCTCTTCGTGAAGTTTGTCGAACACGGGGCCGATATCCGGCCAGTCGAAGCCATGCCGGGCCGCACGCCGTTGCAGTTTTTCCGCTCGGGCCATGGCCGGCAGGGTGCGGGCAATACCGTCCAGACGGCTGGCCGGAGTCTCCGCCACCGGTTTCTCAGCACGCTCCTCGGCCTTGATGCGCTCCCAGCTTTCCTTGATCCAGGCTTCATCGGGTCGATTATCCGGATCGATACGGCTCTCCAATGTGCCCCCCGGAAACACGTGGGGATGGCGCCGAACCAGCTTGCGAACCAAGTGGTCAACAATGCCATCAAACTCAAAGTGTCCGGTTTCTTCTCCCATGCGGGCATAGAAGATGACCTGGAAAAGAAGATCTCCCAGTTCGTCTTTCAGATGTGGGAAATCCTCCTGCTCGATGGCATCAGCGACTTCGTAAGCTTCTTCAATCGTGTGAGGCACGATGCTGGCAAAGGTCTGTTTGGTGTCCCAGGGGCAACCGGTGTCCGGATCCCGGAGCCGGGCCATCAGGTATTTCAGATCTTCGATGCTGTAACTCATCCGCGTTTCCGCCTTACGTCGATGATGTTCGGCAGGTTCCGAATCTGGGCCAGCAGCCGCGCCAACTGCTCCAGGCTGGAGATTTCCACCGTCACCCGCATAGTGGCCGTGTTCTCGTCTTTGTTGGTCACGGTGTTGAGAGACAACACATCACTGCGGGACGAAGACAGCACCTGGGTGATGTCACGCAGCAGACCGGATCGATCGTAGGCCTCAATTTCGATATCCACCGGATAGACCGCCGCGGGCTGCCCGCCCCAGTTCACTTCAATGATGCGGTTCGGTTCAAATTCCCGCAGGTTCAGGAACGTGAGGCAGTCCTGGCGGTGCACGGTCACGCCGCGGCCCACGGTGATGTATCCCCCGATCGGGTCGCCGGGCAGCGGCTTGCAACACTTGGCCACCTGGGTTTTCAACTTGCCAACACCGAGTATCTGGATATCGGATTCAGTATCGTAGGGCTTTCTCCGGTTCGGGGTCAGCTTAAGATCCAGCTGTTCAGACCGGGGCTCCAACAGTTGCTGAGCCACATTGGCCACATGAGTAGGCCGCAGGTCTCCCGCCCCGATGGCGGCAAACATATCATCAATGCTGTGGTAGTTGACCTTGGCTGCCAGTTGTTCCAGCTCCACATCAAACAGCGACAGGCGCTTGAACTCATCTTCCAGAATAGCGCGGCCGTCAATGACATTGCGGTCACGGTTCTGCTGTTTGAACCAGTGTGTAACCTTCGCCCGGGCCCTGGACGTCTGAATATAGCCCAGGCTCGGGTTGAGCCAGTCCCTGCTGGGAGCCGGATTGTTGGAGGTCAGAATAAAAACCTGATCCCCGGTCTTGAGCGGGTAGGTCAGCGGAACAATGCGGCTGTTCACCCTGGCACCCCGGCAGGCATGACCAATTTCGGTATGCACCCGGTAGGCAAAATCCACCGGCGTGGCGCCCTGGGGCAGGTCTACCACATGGCCTTCCGGCGTAAACACATACACCCGGTCTGAGGCCACGTCTGATTTCAGATGATCCGCCAGTCCGGAAATGTCTCCCAGCTCCTCCTGCCACTCCAGAACCTGGCGCAACCAGTTGATCTTGGCGTCGTAGCCGGTGGATTTGTTCCTGGTATCGGTGCCCTTGTACAGCCAGTGGGCACACACACCCAGCTCCGCTTCTTCATGCATGGCATGGGTACGAATCTGCACCTCCATGACCTTGCCTTCCGGGCCGATCACAGCGGTGTGCAGCGACTGGTAACCGTTCTCTTTGGGGTTGGCAATGTAGTCATCAAACTCGTTGGGAATGTGGCGCCACAGGGTGTGAACAATCCCCAGCGCGCCATAGCAATCACGAACCTCCGGCACCAGAATGCGCACGGCACGGACATCGTAAACCTGGGAAAAATCGATTCCCTTACGACGCATCTTCCGCCAGATACTGTAGATGTGCTTGGCCCGCCCGCTGAGCTCGGCCTTGATACCGGAAGCCTTGAGCTCGGTTTGCAGGGTATCAATCACGCGGCGGATGTAGCTTTCACGGTCCAGCCGTTTCTCATCCAGCAACTTGGCGATTTTCTTGTATGCAGAACCATGCAGGTAGCGGAATGAGAGATCTTCCAGCTCCCACTTGATGTGGCCGATACCGAGCCTGTGCGCCAACGGAGCATAGATGTCGAAGACTTCCCGGGCCACGCGCATGCGTTTTTCTTCCGGCGCATCTTTCACTGCGCGGATAGCGCAGGTGCGCTCTGCCAGTTTGATGAGCGCTACCCGAACGTCATCAATCATGGTGACCAGCATCTTGCGGACATTGTCCAACTGGCCTTCGCTCTGCCCCAGGACATTGCCCTTGAGCGGATGATGGATGGACGAAATCGCAGCCATCTGCTGCACGCCGTTGATCAGCCCCGCCACTTCATCGCCGAATTCCTTGCGAACCTCTTCAAGCGGCACCCGTTCTTCACGCACCGCCCGATAGAGTACGGCGGCAACCAGGCTGGCCTGATCAAGATGCAGCTCTGCCAAAACCTGCGCCATTTCCAGACCGGTCCGGAAACTGCTGGCACCGGGCGCCCACAAGCGGTCTTCCCGGAACGCCTGAACGGCGATCTGGGCGGCTTTCTCACAAGCCCTCCGAAGCTGACCCGGGTCCTCGAGATGAGTCTGTTCAGCGATGTGCTGCACGCAACGGTCTAAATCGACCTCGCCGTCACCGCTGATCGAATAGTCTTCCCGAACTTTTACCATGGCAGAGCTTTACCCGTTTGTTTTTCGGTTATTCTCACGGCCATCCTGGCCGTTCCATTGCGTATCCCCGAAACCCGGTCAGTCTGCGCTACGCTCAAACAACGCAATGGACTCAACGTGGGTGGTATGGGGAAACATATCCATCACACCGGCCTGTACCAGCCGATAACCGTTGCGCACCATCACCCCGGCATCCCGCGCCAGGGTAGCGGGGTTGCAGGACACGTAAACAATGCGGTTGGCACCGAAAGCGGTCAGATACTTACAGATCTCCTCCGCGCCCGAACGGGGTGGATCGATCAGAATCTTGTCAAACCCCTCTTTTGCCCAGGATTGCCCGGTGAAATCCCCGTGCAGATCGGCACCATGGAATTCCACATTGGAGAGATCGTTCAAGCGGGCATTTTCACGGCCACGAACCACCATGGCATCGTCACCTTCCACACCCACAACCTGACCGCCCTTGCGGGCCAGTGGCAGCGTAAAATTGCCCAGACCACAGAACAGATCCAGCACCCGCTCACCCGGCTGGACGTCCAGCCACTCGACCGCACGGTGCACCATATTGCGGTTGATTCCGGCGTTCACCTGGGTGAAGTCCATAGGATGAAAGGCCATGGTGAGGTCAAACTCATCCATACGATAGGTCAGACGCTCATCGTCCCGCCCGCCGGATTCCGGCCAGATCCGGTGCACGGTGTCCGGGCCCTTGGGCTGCAGATAGATATGCAAGTCATGGGCCTGACCAAAGGCGATCAGCTTTTCCCGGTCGTCCGGCACCAGGTCATCCATGTTACGGAACACCATGGCAGCCGTATCATCGCCACAGGCCACTTCTACCTGGGCAATCCGGTCAAATGCCGCCATGCCATGCAGCAACTCCCGAAGGGGCTCGATTCGCTCACCGATCCGGGGATCCAGTACCACGCAGCGGTCAATATCGGTCAGAAAGCTGTTGCGTTTCTCCCGGAAACCAACCAGCACCGACTCCCGGGCCTTCACATAACGTACGCCCAGCCGCGCCTTGCGACGATAGCCGAGGCTATCCGGAGAACGCATCGGAGCCACCCACTGCTCCGGTTCAATGCCCCCAAAGTGGGCAAAATGCTCGCGCAGGGTATTTTCCTTGAACCGGATCTGGGCATCGGCGCTCATGTGCTGAAGACTGCAACCACCGCAAAGATCGGCAAACTCACAGGGCGGCTGCTGGCGGTCAGGCGCTGCTTCCAGCACTTCGGTTGTGCGCAGTTCATCAAACCGGCTGCGGGTGCTGACCATTTTGGCCATCACGGTTTCGCCCGGCAGGGCTCCGTCAACAAACTGGGTTTTGCCATCAGCGCGGGCAATGCCCCGGCCATCGTGGCTCAGGGTCTCGATTTCACAACGCACAGGCTCCTTGGGCAGAACCTTGCGGCGACGCTTACTCATATAGAATTCTCTTGATTAGGGGCCACTCAGGCGCCGGGAAACACACCGGTGGAGAGGTAACGGTCTCCGCGGTCACAGATAATGGCCACGATCACGGCGTTTTCAACCTCACGGGACAATTTCAGGGCCGCTGCAATGGCTCCGCCGGAGGACACACCACAGAAAATGCCCTCTCGCTCGGCCAGTGCCCGCATGGTGTCCTCGGCTTCCTGCTGGCCAATATCCAGAACCTGGTCGACCCGGCTGGCATCGTAGATTTTCGGCAGGTAAGCCTCCGGCCAGCGGCGAATACCCGGAATTGACGCCCCATCCTCTGGCTGCAGGCCGATAATACGGATATCGGGATTGCGCTCTTTCAGGTAACGGGACACGCCCATGATGGTGCCGGTGGTGCCCATGGAGCTGACAAAGTGCGTAACCCGCCCGGCGGTCTGCTCCCAGATTTCCGGGCCCGTGGTGTGATAGTGGGCCGAAGGGTTATCGGCATTGCTGAACTGGTCCAGAACCTTGCCCTTGCCCTCGGCCTCCATTCGAATGGCCAGATCCCGGGCGCCTTCCATGCCCTGCTCACGGGAAACGTTCACCACCTGTGCGCCGTATGCACGCATGGAGGCCCGTCGCTCCTCACTCAGGTTATCAGGCATGATCAGCACCATTCGGTAGCCCTTGATGGCCGCGGCCATGGCCAGCGCGATACCGGTATTGCCGGAGGTGGCTTCAATCAGGGTGTCCCCGGGCTTGATCTCTCCCCGGCGTTCAGCCTCCTGGATCATGCTCAAAGCCGGCCGGTCTTTCACCGAACCTGCCGGGTTGTTCCCCTCCAGTTTTGCCAGGATGACGTTACTGGTGTCTCCCGGCAGACGCTGCAGACGCACCAGGGGTGTATGGCCGACATAATCTTCAATGGTGGGGAAAATCATATTGATACCCTGTGATACACTTTCGGATTCGAATCATACGCGTTATGGCCGCCTTGTCCCAATACAGCTTGTCGCTATATCCATGACCTGCGGCTATAACTGTCTGTTTCCGGGATAACGGCCACGGTTATATCATTGCCGTTCAGCTATGCTGACATGGAAGTATCCACCAGCAGGCGTGTCCTGCCGGCGGACAAGGTAATTTTACAGGAACACGGTATGCGACGTTGGGGCATTCGCAAGAAAGTACTGGTGGTAACTCTGGTTCCCACCCTGCTCACCACGCTGTTGTTAGGACTATTCTTTACCTACAGCTGGGTGAACAACATTGAGAACCTGCTGAAGGATCGCGGAGAGTCCCTGTCCCGACAGCTTGCCGCAGGCTCTGAATACGGCCTGTTCACGGCCAATCGCAGCCTGCTGAGCAGCCTCTCCAACGCCCTTCTTGAAGAACAGGATGTTCGCTCCATCACCTTCTATGGCAGCGATGGCCAGCGCATGCTTCATACCGGCCCGGGCAGCGCTGAAACCGTGGCGATGGCTCCGCTGGAACCCAACCAGCCGGTCCGGGTGACCCACGACAGCAGCACTCGTTTTGTCACGCCGGTTCACCTTCAGGATCTGATGATCGAGACCATGCTGGACCCGGACGCCCGCCAGTCTGCGGCGAAGCGCCAGGCCCCGCTGGGCTGGGTTGCCGTAGAGATGTCCCACGTCCGCACGGAAAAGGAAACCTACAAGGCGCTACTGATCTCGCTGCTGCTGGTGATCGGTGGTGTCCTGCTCAGTCTTGCCATCGCGCTGCGGCTGAGCCGTGCCTTTACCGATCCGGTGTTCCAGCTCAACGAAGCCGTAGCCAAACTCAAGGAAGGCAAGCTCGACACCCGGGTTTACACCAGTGCCGGCCCGGAGTTCGAACAGCTGGAATCGGGGCTCAACGATATGGCCTCGGAATTGAGCAAGGCCCAGGCCGAAATGCAACAGAACATTGACCAGGCCACCGAAGACCTGCGGGAGACCCTGGAGACCATTGAAATCCAGAATATCGAACTGGACTTTGCCCGCAAGGAAGCACTGGAAGCGAGCCGGATCAAATCCGAGTTCCTGGCCAACATGTCACATGAAATCCGGACGCCGCTGAACGGCATCATCGGCTTCACCGAACTGTTGCTGAAAAGCCCACTGCCCCGCCAGCAGCGCGACCACCTGAACACCATCCGCAAATCCTCGGAAATCCTGCTGACCATCATTAACGACATTCTGGATTTCTCCAAGATCGAAGCCGGCAAACTGATCCTGGACCGCGTGCCGTTCCAGCTCCGGGATATCGTTGAGGAAGTGATGGTCATGCTGGCACCGGCGGCCCACGCTAAAAACCTGGACCTGGTGCCACTGGTCTACAACGATGTACCGGACAACATCATGGGGGATCCGCTGCGGGTCAAGCAGGTGATCACGAACCTGGTGAACAATGCCATCAAGTTCACCCAGACCGGCGAAGTGGTATTACGGGCGAGTCTGGAAGACGAAGATACCGAGCATAACCGGGTCACACTACGCCTGAGCATAACCGATTCCGGCGTTGGTCTGTCACGTGCCCAGCAGCAGTCACTGTTTAACGCCTTCAGCCAGGCCGATGCCTCCACTGCCCGGCAGTATGGCGGTACCGGTCTGGGACTGGCCATCTCCAAACGACTGGTGGAAGAAATGGGCGGCAAGATCGGCCTGGAAAGTGAGCTGGGCAAAGGTTCCACGTTCTGGTTTACCCTGACGCCGGAACTGTCCTCAACCGGCGACAGCTCCAGCCCCAAAGAGGCGCTCCGGGGCGAGAAGATCATCTATCTCGAACACCAGAAGACCACCGGGCTGGCGGTGGAACACCTGTTAAGGGACTGGGGCGTGGCCGTTGAACGGGTTGCCTCACCCGGGGCGCTGCAGGAACAGATAGAAGAGGCGCAACGGCGGCAGGAAGGCTACGCCGGCGCCATCATCGGCATTACCCGCCACCTGCTCAACTCCAGCCAGTACTGCAACCTGGTGCGTTCCCTGGAAGTGGAACGCGACTGCCGCACCCTGTTGCTGACGCCCACTCTGGAAACCCATGACACGCCGCTGTCGGGCCTGGCCAGCGGCCACCTGACCAAACCGGTCTGCCGGGACGCCCTCTACGACGAACTGCTGTTGCTGATCCATGGCATTCAGTCGGGCACCCGAAGCGCGCCGGAAGCCGCGCTACCATTAAGGCAGAACAGCGGCTCAGGCACGCCCCGCATTCTGGCGGTGGACGATAACGAAGCCAACCTGAAACTGGTGATGACCTTGCTCAATGACTGCCGACTGGAAGCCGAAGGCGCCTCCAGCGGATTCGAGGCATTGACCAAGGTGCGCCAGAAGGCGTTTGACCTGGTGTTCATGGACCTGCAGATGCCCGGGATGGACGGCGTGGAAACCACGGCCCGCATCCGTGATCTGGACAGCGGTTCACACCACACCCCCATTATTGCCCTGACCGCCCACGCTCTGGCGGACGAACAGGAACGGCTGGCGCAACAAGGCTTCGACGGCTATATGCCCAAGCCGATCAGCAGCAGCCAACTGGTAGAACTGATTCGCGAATACACCGGCTACGACTGCACCAATAGCGCCGACCGCTTCCGGATCTCCGAAGTACGGGATACCCGCCGGACACTGCGGCCTTCAAACCGCAGGATGCAGCAGGACTGCGTCAGTGTAGAGGAGAGCATTCAACTGGCGGCGGGCAAGGCCGATCTGGCGGAGGAGCTGTTCAGCATGCTGCTGGAGCAGTTACACACCGATATCGACCGGATTCAGGCGCTCTGGCAGACCGGCGACAACGAGCCCCTGCTTGAGTGCGTGCATAAGCTTCACGGGGCCACCCGGTACTGCGGCGTTCCCGAGCTGCGCACAGCCGCCAACCGGTTCGAGACCGCCCTGAAGTGCGAGGCTCCGGATCGTGAGCTGTTAAAAGATCAACTGATTGCGGCCATGGAGCGGCTGCAGATCTGGAGTGAGCAGACCGACTGGCAGCAACTGTTCCGGGAACAGCAGCGCCAGCCGGAAACCACCTGATTGTTGATCAGGCTCTGGCCCGGTCAAGAATCGCCTTCATGTCCCGGACCGCATCTTTCAGGCCGGTAAAGACGGCACGGGCGATGATCGCATGGCCGATGTTCAGTTCATTGATACCCGGAATAGCGGCCACCCGCTCTGTGTTGTGGTAGTGCAGACCATGGCCGGCATTCACAATCAGCCCCTTCTTGCGGGCATAGGCCACGGCATCTGCAAGCACTTTGAATGAGGCTTCCACCGCTTCGGGTTCCCCGGCCTCGGCGTATTCACCGGTATGCAACTCCACCACCGGCGCTCCGCAGCGCACCGCCGCGTCGATCTGTACCGGGTCCGGATCGATAAACAACGAAACCTCGGCGCCGATTTTTGCCAGACGATCACAGGCCTTGGCCACCCGCTCTTCCTGGCCATCCACATCCAGTCCACCTTCGGTGGTGAGTTCCTCGCGTTTCTCCGGCACCAGGCAAACACATTCCGGGCGCACCTGCTCGGCGAACGCCAGCATGGCGTCGGTCACCGCCATTTCCAGATTCATTTTGGTCTGCAGTACTTCCCGCAACAGCAGCACATCCCGGTCCTGGATATGCCGGCGATCCTCACGGGGGTGAATGGTGATGCCATCGGCACCGGCTTCTTCCGCCACCAACGCCGCCTGCACAGGGTCCGGGTAACGGGTACCGCGGGCCTGACGCAAGGTGGCCACATGATCAATATTCACTCCTAGCAGGACTCGGGTATTCATGATTCTCTCCCAGATGACGGATTCGAATGACTGAACAGGGAACGGCTGTGCAGCGGCCTGCCCTGCAAAAGGTAATCCACCAGCACCCGCATGACGCGCTTGGCGGTTTTACGGGGCGCTTCACTTATGAAATCGCCGGCCGCCAGTGCCAGCAATGCCTCACCCGGCAATTGGCGCAATGGCAGCTCGGGCGCGAGATTGGAAACGATCCCCTGGCCCGGGTCGTAGCCATAGAGCTCCCCCGCCTGTACAGACATACCGGTATCCGTGGTTTCGTCCCAGGCAAAATCGTAGCCCAGCGAGGCGGCGAACGCCCGCTCAAAACGCCTCAGTAAAGGCTCGACATCGTCCTGTGAAGACAGATCCGCCAGGGCCTGCAGGGTTTCAATATAGCTGGCAAACAACGCGGGGGAGGGATCGGCCACCGGTAACACCCGCTGAACCAGTTCATTAATGTAGAAACCACTGTACAGTGCACGGGGTTGGCTGACCGCTGGCGCGCTGCGAACTTCCAGCTGCACCAGGGTTTTCAGCTCGCTCTTGCCGGTCCAGTCCACTAATAACGGCTGGAACGGCTGCAATTGGGCCTTGAGCGGGCTTCTGGTGCTGTTGGCGCCGCGGGCAACCACACTCATGCGGCCGTGATTCAGAGTAAACAGATCCACCAGCAAGGCGGTTTCGCGCCAGGGTCGCCGATGGACCACATAAGCGGGCTCTTGCTGCACCGCGCCCTTCATGGCGGCCTCAGAAATCGCTCATGCCCAGGCTTTTCAGAGCCCTGTCGCTGTCAGCCCAGCCTCGCTTGACCTTGACCCAGAGCCGGAGCATCACCTTGGACCCGAACATCCGCTCCATATCAACCCGGGCTTCCTGACCGATACTGCGCAGGCGCTCACCCTTATCGCCAATGATGATTTTCTTCTGGCCTTCCCGTTCGACCAGAATCAGTGCCGAAACATGCAGGGTATTGCCCTGGTGCTTGAACTCTTCAATCTCCACTGCCACGGAATACGGCAGTTCAGCGCCCAGTTGGCGAGTGATTTTCTCCCGGACCATTTCGGCCGCCATAAAGCGTTCACTGCGGTCTGTGATCTGATCATCGGGGTAGAAGTGGACACTTTCGGGCAGGAAACGGCCAACAGCCGATTCCAGCGGCTCCAGATTGGTCTCTTTCAGTGCCGAAAGAGGAATGATCTCGGCAAAGTCCCGCTTTTTAGACAGAGCCTCCAGATGGGGCAACAACAGCTCCCGTTTCTCCAGCTTGTCGACTTTGTTGACCGCCAGGATAACCGGGCACTTTACCCGCTTGAGCTTCTCCAGCACCATCTCATCGGCACTGGTCCACGCCAGCTGATCCACCACGAAGACCACCACATCCACGTCGATCAGGGCGGACGCCGCCGCCTTGTTCATATAGCGGTTCAGGGCACGGGGCTCATCCTCATGCATGCCCGGTGTATCGACATAAATGGCCTGTACCGGGCCCTCTGTCTTGATACCGAGCACCTGATGCCTGGTGGTCTGTGGCTTCCGTGAGGTGATGCTCAGCTTCTGGCCAAGAATGTGATTGAGCAGTGTAGACTTGCCCACATTCGGCCGGCCGACAATGGCGACGAAACCACAGCGGCTTTCCGGGTTTTCCGGGCGGGTAATATCAGTCATCAGGAATTCTCCACACCCAGTTGCTTGAGTGCATTTCGGGCGGCCTGCTGTTCAGCAACACGTCGACTACTGCCAGTGCCGGTGGTTTTACGGTCCAGCGAGGGCAAGGCGCAGGAGACATGAAAAGTCTGGTTGTGGGCCTCGCCGTCAACGGAAATCACTTCATAGCGCGGCAACGGAAATTGCCTGGACTGCAGGTACTCCTGCAACCGGGTTTTCGGATCTTTCTGGGTGTCCTGAATATCCAGGTTTGCCAAGCGCTGTTCAAACCAGCGTAACACCTGAGCCCGACAGGTATGAAAGTCGCTGTCCAGATAAATGGCCCCGATAATGGATTCCACGGCATCGGCGAGAATGGACTCACGGCGGAAGCCACCACTTTTCAGCTCTCCCGAACCGAGCCTCAGATACTGGCCCAACTGAAATTCACGACCGATCTCCGCGAGGGTAACCCCCTTGACCATACGGGCCCGAAGCCGGCTCAACTGCCCTTCCCGGGCCTTCTCGAAATGAAGATACAGATACTCGGCGATCACCATGTTCACGATAGAATCGCCCAGAAATTCAAGACGTTCGTTATTCTGGTTGCCAAAACTGCGATGGGTCAGCGCCAGCAGAAGCCGCTCCGGTTCCTTGAACTGGTAGCCAATGCGGCGCTGAAGTTGGTCTAGGTCTGGTTGTGAACTCACTGGCCCTGAAACTCATACTCGTGCTGGAAGTGCACAACGGTGTCCACGTTCCGGAAGATGTTATTGCGAACCTCGTAATCCACCTTGATTACGACCAGTTCGCCATTTTTTTCAACGGAGATGTTCTTTGGATCAAAACCGTCAACGTTATTCACACTCAGGCGCTTGTTAATCAGGCTGCGCACCTGTGCCGGACCCATCTGTGACAGGCCGTCGGTACCATCCAGGCTTTCCAGAGCTTCCTGGATGGTAAAGTCATCCAGGTAGGCCGGCCCGATCTTGATCGCCAGAGTCAGCAGGCCACCAAAGAACAGAGCCATGATCATCATCGTCAAAGCGCCGCCCTGCTGCGTGTTCAGGCCTGCGGGATAGTGTCTTCTCATCGTCTTATACTCCGGAACCATCAGAATTATTGGATGCCACCCACCCGATCAAAAGATGGCAGACTTGTCAGTGATTTCCAGTGCATCCAGATGGCAAAGGCCTTGCCCACCACCATCTCATCCGGCACCGTGCCCCAGAAACGGCTGTCGTTACTGTTGTCGCGGTTATCGCCCATGACAAAGTAATGGCCTTCAGGAACAACCCATTCTCCCTCACCGGAACCGCTCACCCGCCCCATGGTCAGGTACAGATCATGTTCAACCTCACCCAACTGTTCCCGCCAGCGTTCCATGGGGGGCAAGCGCGCAACGAAATCCCGGGGAACCGGCTCATCATTGATGAACAGTTGCTTGTTGCGGTAACGAATATGATCGCCCGGCAGGCCGACAACCCGCTTGATGTAATTGGTGGTGCCATCCTCAGGATAGCGGAACACCATGACATCACCCCGCTCCGGATCGCCGATCTCAACAATCTTGGTACCGGCCACCGGCAGGCGCAGGCCATAGGCGTACTTGTTGACCAGGATAAAATCCCCCACTTCGAGGGTCGGCAACATGGAGCCTGAGGGGATCTGGAACGGCTCGATCAGGAACGACCGAAGCACCAGGACTACCGCCAGCACGGGGAAAAATGAGCGGCTGATATCCACCAGCCAGGGTTCCCGGTCCTCGAACTCATCGGCTGATTCGTCTACCTGGCCACCCTGCTCTGCGCCGGCAAGCCGACGCTTTCTCAGGAACGCGATGTCCGCCAGCCAGACCGCTCCGGTCACGAAAGTCAGAACCACCAGTACCAGTGGAAAATCAATGTCCATCCAGGTGCCTTTTTAGTTATCCACTTTCAATACAGCAAGAAACGCTTCCTGAGGCACCTCGACATTACCCAGCTGCTTCATGCGTTTTTTACCTTCCTTCTGCTTCTGAAGCAGTTTCTTTTTACGGCTGACGTCGCCACCGTAACACTTCGCCGTTACGTTCTTGCGCAGGGCCTTGACCGTTACCCGGGAGACCACCTGGGTACCAATGGCAGCCTGAATGGCAATATCAAACATCTGACGCGGGATCAGCTCTTTCATCTTCTCGATCAACTGGCGCCCTTTGCGGTGGGACAGATCCCGGTGCACAATCAGCGCCAGGGCGTCGACACGATCCCCGTTGATCAGCACATCCAGGCGAACCAGGTTGGCACTCTGGAAACGGACAAAGTGGTAATCCAGTGATGCAAAGCCACGGCTGGCCGATTTGATCCGGTCAAAGAAGTCCATCACCACTTCCGCCATCGGCAGCTCGTAGGTGAGCTGTACCTGTGTGGACATGAAGTGCATGTTCTTCTGCACACCGCGCTTTTCTTCACACAGGGCAATGACATTACCGAGGTGCTCCTGGGGTACCAGGATGTTGGCCTCGACAATGGGCTCACGCATTTCTTCGATGGAACCAATATCCGGAAGCCTTGAGGGGTTGTCCACCGACAGAGTCTCACCCTGCTTGGTGACCACTTCATAGATTACCGTCGGCGCCGTGGTAATCAGATCCAGGTCGTACTCTCGCTCCAGCCGCTCCTGGATGATCTCCATGTGCAGCATGCCCAGGAAACCACAGCGGAAACCGAAGCCCAGAGCATCCGAGTTCTCGGGCTCAAAGAACAACGAGGCGTCGTTGAGGGTGAGCTTTTCCAGGGCATCCCGGAAATCGTCATAATCGTCGGCGCTGACCGGGAACAGACCGGCGTAAACCTGGGGTTTCACTTTCTTGAACCCCGGCAGCATCGGGGTTTCTTCCGCAAACTTCTGGTGCACGATGGTGTCACCCACCGGCGCACCGTGGATATCCTTGATTCCCGCAACAACGAAACCGACGTCACCCGCTTCAAGCACATCAGTGTCGGTGGGCTTGGGATTGAAGACACCAACCTTGTCGGCGTTCCAGGCTTTCTTGGTGGACTTGATAACGATCTTGTCGCCTTTACGCAGTACACCTTCGGTCACCCGAACCAGTGACACCACGCCCAGGTAGTTATCAAACCAGGAATCAATAATCAGTGCCTGCAACGGCGCGCTGCGATCACCCTTGGGGGGCGGAATCTTTTTGATCAGATCCTCGAGGACATCCTCAACACCCAGTCCGCTTTTGGCACTGCAGCGCACGGCATCGGAAGCGTCAATGCCGATAATGTCTTCAATTTCCGCCGCAACCCGCTCGGGCTCGGCCTGGGGCAGATCCATCTTGTTCAGGACCGGCACCACTTCAAGGCCTTGTTCGATAGCGGTGTAGCAGTTGGCCACCGACTGGGCTTCCACACCCTGACCGGCATCCACTACCAGCAGCGCCCCTTCACAGGCGTACAGTGAGCGGGACACCTCGTAGGAGAAATCCACGTGGCCCGGGGTATCGATGAAATTCAGTTTGTAGGTTTCCCCATCCTTTGCCTTGTAGTTGAGCGTGACGCTCTGGGCCTTGATGGTGATCCCGCGTTCCCGCTCCAGATCCATGGAGTCCAGGACCTGTTCGGCCATTTCACGGTCTGTCAGGCCACCGCAGATCTGGATAAAACGATCCGCCAGCGTGGATTTACCGTGGTCGATGTGGGCAATAATGGAAAAGTTACGGATTCGGCTCAGTTCAGTCACAGACAATGATTACTCATATAAGACGTAGGATTGAGCCCGGAGGGGCCGCTACCGGGATCCGGGAACGGCGTGATTTTACCGGTTACAGGCCGCCATTGCCATGATCAGGAAATAAGCGGCTTCTCGTACTGCCGGATCAGGAATCCGATCAGGGCATCTTCGTCCAGCGGATAGCTGAACAGATTGCCCTGGCACTGGGCGCAACCGGCGGATTTCAGGAACGTCAGCTGCTGTAGCGTTTCCACCCCTTCCGCCACCACCGTCAGGTGCAGCTTGTGAGCCAGGGCGATCACCGCCGACGCCACATCGGTGGCACTGACGTTGTAGGGAATGTCGCGAATGAAGCGATGATCTATCTTGATCACATCCAGCGGCAACTGCTGCAGCGCCACCAGTGAGCAGGAGCCGGTACCGAAATCATCCAGAATCAGGCACACGCCCAGATCGTTCAGGGACACCAGCAATTCACGCAGCATTCTCGGGTCTTCATTGAGCAACTCCGCCGGCATTTCCAGCTCCAGCCGCTCGGGAGATACTCCCGTCTCGGTAATCACCCGCCGGATCATGTCCAGGAAGCCGGAGTCCGTCAGCTGACGCACCGAGAAGTTCACCGCCATCTTCAGCGACTCGAACCCGGCCCGCTCAAGCGCCTGGACCTGGATACAGGCTTGCCGCAGCGCCAGCTCGCCCAGGCGGATGATCAACCCGGTTTCTTCTGCCAGGGTGATGAACTGCTGGGCCGAGACCAGACCTTTTTCCGGATGATGCCAACGCAGGAAAGCCTCCACACCGATCACCCGCTGAGTAGCCAGATCCACTTTTGGCTGGTAGTGCAGGACAAACCGGTCGCCATCGAGTGCCGTGGCCAGTTCTTCCTGCTGCAGCAGGCGACGGGCGGCCTGGATGTTCATGGCCGGCGTGAAGAACTGATACGTGTTGCGCCCCAGCTCCTTGGCGCGATACATGGCCAGGTCGGCATATTTCATCAGCGCGCCTGCATCCTCACTATCGTGAGGGATCATGGTGATCCCGATGCTGACGGTCACACCTACCTCATGGTCGTTCAGTCGAATACGCTGGCACAGGCGCCGCAAAATGTTTTCCGCCACTTTGCCGGCGGCTTCGGAGCCACTGATCCGGGACAACAACACCACAAATTCGTCGCCACCGAGCCGGGCCACGGAATCTTCCTCACGGACACAGCCTTCCAGCCATTGTGCGACCTGACGCAGGAGTTCGTCACCGGCATCGTGCCCCAGGGTATCGTTGATTCGTTTGAAACCGTCCAGATCAAGGAACATCAGGGCTGCCGCCTCGCCACTTCGGCGGCTGCGACGAACCACGTGATTCAACCGATCCCGGAACAGCTGCCGGTTGGCGAGTCCGGTCAGCGGATCATAGAACGCCAGTCGGTGCAGTTCGGACTGAGCTGCCTTTAGCTGGGTAAGATCCCGAAGGCTCAGAACCACACCGTTGACGCCAGGCACCGAGAGCATCGCGGTGAAGGTGCCTTCCATATCACGCCACTGGCCATCGGCATCACGCACCCGGGCACGCACCACCGGCATCTGTTTGCCCGGTGAGGCCATGGACTCTTCAAAACCTCTTTGCAGGTGCGACCAGTCATCCATGTGCACCAGCTTCTCGAATTCCAGGGCTTCCACCTTGTCCGGATCGAATCCCAGGATGTCACGACTGGACGGGCTGGCATAAAGCGGGCGCCCACGACGATCCATGACCAGGGTGACGTTGGCTGCGCCCTCAGTGATGGCGCGATAACGGCCGGCGCTGACCTGGGCAATCAGCCGGGAGCGAATCAGGGCCAGCACGAACAGCCAGAGCAGTAAACTGATGGCCAGGCCAGAGCCGAGAACAATAGGAGGCCGTGGATCGGCGGCGAGATAATCAAAGGCTGGTGTTGAACGGGTCTGCAGCAGCCATTCCCGGCCACCGTGTCTGATGGTCTGGCTCATTTCAAAGCTGAATTCGTTGTCCAGCGAACCGAGATTGGAGCCATACATCAGGGTATCTCGTGCCACCACCCCGCTGTCGTAGATGCGCACATCCAGAAATGGCGATATCAGGCCAACAATACCGTCGATCAGGTTGTTCATCCGGAAGGCACTGAACACGTAGCCGGCCAGCATCATGCGGCGCTCGGCCCGGATCTCCGGAATCTCGCCGCCCTGGAACACCGGGTAGTACATCAGAAAACCGGCCTGATCCTCGGCCACAGACTCCTGCACCAGCACAACCTTGCCGGTGACCGTCGGGATAGCGTCATCCCGGGCCTGCTCCATGGCGGTGCGGTGGATGGGGTCACTGAAAGCGTCATAACCCAGCGCCTTGCGATTACGCTCGGTGCCCGGCTCCAGATAAACCATGGGATAGTAGTAGGGCCCGGTACCCAGCGGCTTGACCAGATAATTGTAGAGCCCCTCCGCCCGAACCGAGGCAATGTGATCGGCCATTTCGCGGACACCAATACGCTCAACGTAGCCGATACCCTCAATACCGGGGTAATAACGATTGATATCGACGTTGTCGACGTACTCTTTCCACTGATCGCGTGTGACTTTACCGGTGACAGCAAACAGACCGGCACTGCCGGCAAGAACCTGTTCGTAATTGAGCAGGCGTTCTTCAATCGCGGTCTTAAGCTGCAGGGACTGAGTGCGGAATCGGGCCTCGGTGCGATCTTCAACCAGCCGGATGGAGACCTGCCAAAGCAATACCGTCGCAACCACAGACACCAGGAATACCACCCAGGCGATCCAGGAATTGCGCAGCTTCAGCAACTGACGGAGGGGAAGATCCTTTTTGGTCATCATCGTGTTCGGCCCATTCCATGACCCGGTTTATTGTCGAATCCGGCGAGTATAACAAAAGTGTTCTTGAACCCACAGTTTGGCCGGCCGTTGGCGCTGAGGTGTGGCCGACAGCTTGGTCGGTGCTCCTGACACTCTTTGGAATTCAGGCTGGCTTGAGGAGGTACAGACGGGAGCTACGGTCGCAAAGCGCCGTTCTTTGAATACACAATCCTATCGGTTCATTGCTTAATAATCCGCGTTTGCTGCGTCCGGCGGAGAACCGCCAGGTTTCAGGGATTCCGAAAGAAAATCCAGCAGCAGCCTTATCTTCGGCGACAGATGACGGTTATGGGGATACACCGCCCAGATACCGTCATCGTCTTCCTGATAACGGGTCAGCACCGGAATCAACAGCCTGGAATCCAGTGCGCTCTGAACGTAGTAATCCGGAAGCTGAACAATGCCAATCCCCTTGAGGGCGGCATCAAGCAGGGCCCTGCCACTGTCGCAACGGATGTTCCCCGTTACCCGTACGTTGCGCGGCTGGCCCGCTTCCTGGAAGCGCCAGTACTCCAGGTTTCCCAGCAGGCAGTTGTGGTTCGCCAGTTCGGACAACGAGTGGGGCGTGCCGTGCGTGGCGAGATAATCCGGCGAGGCACACACGTATAGGGTTCGGGATGCGAGACGCCGGGCCATCAAGGTCGAATCCTCGAGCTTTCCCATGCGCACGGCAAGATCGTACCCCTCAGCGACCAGATCCAGTGTCTGGTTGGTAAGCTTCATGTCCACGTCGAGTTCGGGGTATCGCAAAACGAAGTCATTGACCAGCGGCGCAATGGATTTCTCTCCATAGGTCACCGGCGCAGTCAGCCTCAGCCTGCCTCGCGGGACCAACTGCATGTTGGTAATAGAGCGTTCCGCCTGCTCCAGGGCATCAAGTACCTGCCGGCAGTGCTGGTAAAAGATCTGTCCGGCCTCGGTTACCGACACCCGGCGAGTGGTGCGGTAGAACAACCGGGTCGATAAGCGGGCCTCCAGGGCACTGACCTGACGACTGACCTGTGCCGTCGACACGCCCAGTCGCTTCGCGGCACGCGTGAAACTCTCGGTTTCAGCAACCGCCACAAACTCGTTTACCCCTTCCCAGCGATACATGGTTTTCCCTTTTTGCTTTGCACCACCCGATTATTGCGCACACGTAAAGGTGATTTGATAAAAACATCGATTATCAATAATAGGGCCATAAATACAATATGGCCTTCGTTTGGGCGTCCCGCCCTTCCTGAATGACCAATGGAGAACGTTATGGCTGAGATGATCAAATCAAAAGCAGCAATTGCCTGGGGCCCGGGGCAGCCACTGTCGGTTGAAGAAGTGGACGTGATGCCCCCGAAAGCAGGGGAAGTACGGGTAAAAGTGATCGCAACCGGTGTATGCCACACCGATGCATTCACCCTCTCGGGTGAGGATCCCGAGGGCAACTTTCCAGCCATCCTTGGCCATGAAGGCGGCGGCATTGTAGAGGCGATTGGTGAAGGCGTTACCAGTGTTGCCGTCGGCGATCACGTTATTCCTCTGTATACCCCCGAATGTGGCGAGTGCAAATTCTGCCTGTCCGGCAAAACCAACCTGTGCGGGAAAATCCGCGAAACCCAGGGTAAAGGTCTCATGCCCGACGGCACCAGCCGCTTCTACAAGGATGGCCAGCCCATCCATCACTACATGGGCTGCTCGACCTTCTCCGAGTACACCGTTCTGCCGGAGATTTCGCTGGCGAAGGTCAACAAGGAAGCCCCGTTGGAAGAGGTGTGCCTGCTCGGCTGCGGCGTAACCACCGGCATGGGCGCCGTCATGAATACCGCCAAAGTGGAAGAAGGCGCTACAGTGGCCATCTTCGGGCTCGGTGGGATCGGCCTGTCTGCGATTATTGGCGCGACCATGGCCAAG
The DNA here is from genome assembly GCF_002049515.1 of Marinobacter sp. tcs-11. Classification (NCBI taxonomy): domain Bacteria; kingdom Pseudomonadati; phylum Pseudomonadota; class Gammaproteobacteria; order Pseudomonadales; family Marinobacteraceae; genus Marinobacter; species Marinobacter sp. tcs-11. Next base: position 55,497 of record NZ_LLYU01000023.1, read on the forward strand.
GCGAGCCGAATCATTGGCATCGATATCAATGACAGCAAGTTCGACCTGGCACGACAGCTTGGCGCAACCGACTGCATCAATCCCAAAGACTATGACAAGCCGATTCAGGAAGTGATCGTTGAACTGACTGACGGTGGCGTGGACTATTCCTTCGAATGCATCGGCAACGTCGATGTCATGCGGTCCGCACTGGAATGTTGCCACAAGGGATGGGGCGAGTCGGTCATTATTGGCGTTGCCGGGGCAGGCCAGGAAATTTCCACCCGCCCGTTCCAGCTCGTTACCGGTCGCGTCTGGAGAGGATCCGCCTTCGGTGGGGTCAAAGGCCGTTCCGAGCTACCCGGAATTGTTGAACGCTACCTGCAAGGTGAGTTCAAGCTGAATGATTTCATCACCCACACCATGGGCCTCGATGACATCAACGAAGCCTTTGAGTTGATGCACGAAGGCAAGAGCATTCGCAGCGTTATCCATTTCGACAAGTAATGGTGATGGCGGCCCGCCACTTCGGCGCGCCGCCCTGCAACGGAGTGTCCAATGACCCTTGAAAACCTGAGCAGTAACAAAAGTTTTGGTGGCTGGCACAAACAGTACAGCCATCCGTCCGAAAGCCTTGGCTGCGCTATGCGCTTCGCGATCTACCTGCCACCGCAGGTTGCCAACGGACAGAAAGTGCCGGTGCTTTATTGGCTTTCCGGCCTCACCTGCACAGACGAAAACTTCATGCAGAAAGCCGGCGCCCATCGCGCGGCTGCGGAACTGGGCATGGCCATCGTGGCACCGGATACCAGCCCCCGGGGCGATCACGTTGCCGACGATGAAAGCTACGATCTTGGCCAGGGGGCGGGCTTCTATGTAAACGCGACCGAAAGCCCATGGCATCCCCACTACCGCATGTACGACTATGTTCTGAATGAGCTGCCTGCACTGATCGAATCTGTTTTCCCGGTAACGAATCAACGCTCGATTGCGGGCCATTCAATGGGTGGTCATGGCGCCCTGGTTCTGGCTCTGCGCAACCCGGAGCGCTACCAGTCCGTGTCGGCCTTCAGCCCGATCAGCAACCCGGTAAACTGCCCATGGGGCAAAAAAGCCTTTACTGCCTACCTGGGCAAAGACAGCTCGCGTTGGGCCGAATACGACGCCAGCCTGCTGATGCGGGATGCAACACAGTTCGTACCGGCACTGGTCGACCAGGGAGACGCGGATAACTTCCTGACTGAGCAGCTTCGGCCAGAGGCGCTTGAGGCCGCAGCCAGCATCAACAATTACCCGCTGGAGCTCAATTTCCGGGAGGGCTACGACCACAGCTACTTCTTTATCTCGAGCTTTATCGAGCAGCATCTGCGATTTCATGGCAGGCATCTGGGGTGCGGCTCGAAGCATTGATATCGAGACAGACTGGACGTAGGTTTTTCACAGCACTGGGGAAATTGGCTCATATCACATCGGGGGGCTGTGTTCGCTTTTGTTGAGTCTTGCCGGGGGTGCGGACTGGTCGCAAAGCGAACGTTCAGATGGTGCGATAACGCCGGCGCACACTAAGCGTTCGGTGATCCCAAATTGATTCGATGACCACCATCGGGCCAATTAAACCCAGTCAGTAACTTGTAGGTACTCCTCGCACCTTTTGACTGAGAGCGGCTTAGCATATAGATAGCCTTGTCCCGCATCACAGCCAAGGATTCGGAGATGGTTTTCTTGCTCTTTGGTCTCAATTCCCTCGGCCAGTACATCGAGTCCTAGGCTATGTCCCATCTGAATAATCGCTTTGGCAATTGCTCCACTTTCCTGGTCGTTAGGTAAGCCCCGGGTGAATGACTGGTCACTGTGGCCATCACAGCTGGGCTGGGCGATTCTGTATCTCCTGCTCTACAGCAGAGCTTGTGGGAGGGCCAGAATCCCCCTGCAGCTGGATATGCTCAGTCACGAGGCTCGACACATAGAAATCTCAGAGATGAGAATGAGTTGCATCCCATCTCGCTTACACTTACCCGGAGAGAGCTTTAGATAGCTTGGCTTGCCGGGTGGGAAGATTGACCGTTTCAGCTGCGATCATCCGGTCTCCGGAAAAGAGCCAGAATTCACAGGCATTGTCACTCTCTGTGGGACGCCGCTGAATTCGGTCGTATCCAGTGGCGATTCCAATACACTGGACTTTCATGCCGTTGAGATCTGACCAAAAACGAGGAGGAGAGGCAGGCGGAGACGGTTTACCACAAATATGAGCCGCCGCAATTTGTGCTTGAAGCATGGCATTGTGAATAGTTTCTATTCGGATGGGTGTATTGGTGGAAACGTTGACGGCTTTAGCGCAATCTCCGATCGCAAATACTAAGAAGTACAAAAGTAAGCGGACATCATTTATAATGTAGGCATTGTTCAACCGACCTTATCGGAGTTGCCTACTCATGCGCCATACTGACGGTCGTAAACTGGATCATAAAACTCTGGAAG
>NZ_LLYU01000024.1:0-54427 GCF_002049515.1 Marinobacter sp. tcs-11
GGAATAGCTCAGTTGGTAGAGCACAACCTTGCCAAGGTTGGGGTCGCGAGTTCGAATCTCGTTTCCCGCTCCAGAATTCGGAAACCCGGCCTCAGGCCGGGTTTCTTCGTTTATAGCCTCGCAAAATCACTCACTACCTCTGTCTCGTCAGTTATACTCGGCAGCCATTTCCTGAATAATCCGGCAACTGAGGAAGGCGAAGCCATGAAGGTGAAAACCCTCTATATCTACCCGGTCAAATCGTTGGCTGGAATCGAAGTGTCCCGTTTCAGCTTGGATGATTTCGGCCCGCAAGGTGATCGCCGCTGGATGATTGTTGATGGGGATAACCGCTTCGTCACTCAGCGTCGGTTGCCTCAGCTCGCCAATGTTTCAACGGCTCTGCAAGATGGAGTGATCGTTATTGATGTGCCTGGCGAGGGGATTTTCCCTCTCGAGGTGGGCTCTGACGCGGTGGAAGTGACGGTCTGGCGTGATCAGGTGGTGGCCACTGCCGGAGCCGGCCGCGCTGGTGAGGCTTTGAGCCGCTATTGCGGAGAAACGCTCAGGCTGGTTTATATGCCTGATAGCTGTTTCCGGAGGGTGGATCCTGATCGTGTCAGTGCTGAACGTCGAGTGGGTTTTGCCGATGGCTTCCCGTTGCTGGTGGTTAACCAGTCGTCTCTGGATGAGCTCAATTCCCGTCTCGAATCCCCGGTTGATATGCGTCGCTTCAGGCCGAACATTGTGGTTGAGGGGGCGGGGGCCTGGGCGGAAGACACCTGGCGGAGCGTCAGCGTTGGTGAAAGCCGGCTGGATCTTGTCAAACCCTGCTCCCGTTGTGTGATGACCACGGTCAATCCGGATACTGGCGAGAAAGATTCCGCCACTCAGCCCCTCAAGACTCTGGCCAGCTATCGAAAGACCCAGGACGGCGTTATTTTTGGGCAGAATGCTGTGCATCAAAAACCGGGTGTGATTGCTGTGGGCGACAAGGTAACCGTTTTGAATCAGGAGAATTGATACAGTGCCACTGTTAACGCTAGACCGGATCTCCCTCGCTTATGGCATGCATCCATTGCTGGATGAGGCAAGCCTAACCATTGACCCCGGTGAACGGGTTTGTCTGTTGGGCCGAAACGGGGAGGGGAAATCCACGCTGTTGAAAATCGTCAGCGGGGAAGTGACGCCGGACGGCGGCGTGGTGCGCCTGGAAGATGGCTCTGTATTGTCGGTACTGCCCCAGAGCCTGCCATCGGATGACACTCGTACAGCCTATGATGTGGTGGCCTCCGCATTTCCGGAAACCGGGGATCTGCTGGCGGAATTCCACCGGCTATCCCAAAAGGCGGACGAATCCAGTCTTGAGCGTTTGATGAAGGTTCAGGAACGATTGGAATCTCTGGACGGCTGGCGGCTTGACCAGAAGGTAACCACGATTCTGGGTCAATATGGTGTGGATCCGGATCGGGTGCTGAATACCCTTTCCGGGGGCTGGCAGCGCCGGGTGCTTCTGGCCAGGGCATTGGTGGCAGACCCGGATATTCTGTTGCTGGATGAGCCAACCAACCATCTGGATGTGCCCGCCATTGCGTGGCTGGAAGAGGCGTTATCGCAGTTCCGAGGGGCCATGTTGTTTGTCAGTCATGACCGTGCGTTTATCCGGCGAATGGCCACTCGCGTCGTGGAGCTGGACCGGGGGCAGCTGGTGAGTTTTGCGGCCAGTTATGACCGGTATCTGGAGCTTAAGGAAAAAGCGCTGGAAGAAGAGGAGCGCCAGAACGCGCTTTTCGACAAGCGCCTGAAACAGGAAGAAGCCTGGATCCGCCAGGGGATCAAGGCTCGCCGCACCCGGAATATGGGGCGGGTAAGAGCGCTCAAAGCGATGCGGGAAGAGCACAGGCAACGTCGGGTGAGGGGTGGCACCGCCAGTTTTGCCGTGGAGCAGGCGGATATTTCGGGCAAGCTGGTTGCGGAAGCGAGCAATGCCGGATTCTCTTATGTCGATGGCGAGCCGGTGGTTCGCAATATGGATCTCACCGTTCTCCGGGGCGACAAGATCGGACTGGTTGGTGAGAATGGCACGGGCAAGACGACCCTCGTACGCCTGTTGTTAGGTGAGCTGACACCCACTGAGGGTAGTATCCGGCTGGGAACGAATCTTCAGGTCGCCTACTTTGACCAGCTGCGGGGAGAGCTGGATCTCCAGAGAAATGCGTTGGATAACCTGGCTGAGGGCCGGGAATTCATCGATATCAATGGTCAGAGCAAGCATGTTTTGGGTTATTTGCAGGAATTTCTGTTTACCCCGGAACGGGCACGCTCTCCTGTGCGTGTGTTCTCCGGTGGTGAGCGTGCGAGGCTTTTGCTGGCCAAGTTGTTCAGTAAGCCAGCCAATATTCTGGTACTGGACGAGCCTACCAACGATCTTGACGTCGAAACCCTGGAATTGCTGGAAGAGCAGCTTTCAGAGTTCAAGGGCACCGTGATTGTTATCAGCCACGACCGTGAATTTCTCGATAACGTGGTGACCGACACCATCTTCCTGGATGGTTCCGGGGCAGTGATGGAATACGTGGGTGGATACACCGATTGGCGTCGGCAAGGTGGTCGTTTTCCCTCTGAAACATCGGGAAGCCGACTGGACAAACAGGATAAGCGTGATAAGCCCGACAGTTCCGGTAAAAAGCCAGGTCAGGATGGCGGTACTGTGGGGCAGTCGGCAAAATCAAAGCCCGTCAAACTGAGCTACAAGCTTAAACTTGAGCTGGAACAATTGCCCGGCAAAATCGAACAACTGGAGCAGCAGGTAGCTAATCTTCAGGATAAAATTTCTGAACCGGATTTTTATTCAGGCCCACCGGAAGATGTATCGGCCACTCTGGAACAACTGGCGGAAACGGAGTCTCGCCTGGAGTCGGTGATTGAACGGTGGATGGAGCTGGAAGAACAGGCGAACCAATGAACATAAATTACAATTTCAAATTTCAGGATGGCCGCGATATCGAGTTCAAGGTAAGTGGGGAGTCCTCCTCGCCGCCACAGGGTCAGTCACTGCCGGCCTGGGTTCGTCTCGAACATTGTCAGTGTTCGAACTGCCCGCTGAAGCCTGGCGAGACCCCGTATTGCCCGGCGGCAACCGAGATTCTGCCGGTCGTAGAGGCGTTTCAGGCGGAAGACGCGTATCAGAAAGTGGATGTAACCGTGACGGACGAGCGCCGCTCCTATTTCAAGCAGACGACGCTGGAAGAGGCGTTGCGTTCTCTGCTGGGGCTCAAGATGGCTACCAGTGGCTGTCCTGTGCTTTCGGAGCTCAAGCCGATGGCACTCCACCACCTGCCGTTTGCCAACAGTGACGAATTTGTGATGCGCAGTGTGGGGTATTATCTGCTTCAACAGCTTTTCGCAAAGCGGAATCAGCAGGAAGCGGACTGGGAACTGAAAGGTCTGGTGGAGCGTAACCAGCGATTGCAGCTGGTGAATCAGGCGCTTTGGCAGCGGATACACGCTGTTTGCAAGGGCGACAGTAATCTGAAAGCACTGCTCAACTTTTTCTCAATGGCCTCCAGTGTCAGCGTTTCTCTGGAAAGCCAGCTCAGGAAGCTTCAGGCCAGAATGAAGGGGGAGGGCTAGAGCCTTCCCCCTCCCATCGCGAGTATCAATGAATACGAATGGCCAGTACATCGCACTCCGTGCCGTGAAGAACACCGTTGGCCGTTGAGCCAAGCAGTAACTGAAAGCCTTTACGGCCATGGCTTCCCACGATCACCAGATCAACGTTGTGCTCCTTGGCCAGCCGGTGGATTTCCGATTCTGGCCGGCCGACGGTTACCACCTGGTTGGCCGCCGCAATACCATATTCATCCCCATACTTGCCCAGCTGTTCACGAGCGGCTTTGTCCAACTGATCCTGCAGTTCAGACAGATCCATAGGAATATCGCCACCATAGGCGTAGCCAACCGGCTCAACAACGTGAACCAGCAGCAACTCGGCTCCCTGAGCATCACACATTGCCTTGGCTTTGTTCAGAACCTGTGGTGCCTCTTCGGTCAGATCAATGGCAACCAGCATTTTCTTATAGGTGGACATAACTTAGCGCTCCTTCGTACTTGGGGAATATGTTCAGAATAGTACCGAGAGTATACCGGGGAAAGTGTTTTGTCATGCTGACCGGTATCAACCGGGGGAGGGATTTGGCTGGGGTGAGCTGGCCGCTCACCCCGGAAGAGCGTCAGGCGCTGGCGCGCAGCAGGTCAATGGCGTTGGTCAGGCCTTCAATGATGCCTTTGGAGTAGCGATCAATCACAAAGCCCACGTTGTTCTCGTTGTAGTTGATGTACGAGCCACGGATGAATTGCCATTTGGAAGCGACATCGTCCAGGGCAGTCTTGAGTTCGCCGTTTGTTGAGCCGGCCCTGAGTGAGGACAGGAGTTGATCGAATGTCTTGGCCTGCTCGTCGAGCGGAACTTCGCTGGAAGCTCCCTGGAAGGTCTGGGCGACGGACGAGTGCGTTCTTGCGGCATAACGGGCCATCATCTGGGCCATGACTACAGCGGCTGAACGAGCCGACTCAATACGGGTATCCGCCTTAATTCCGCTGCTTTCCTGTGCTACCGAATAGAGCTCGGTAGCCAGGTTATTCATACTCAGGGCCTGGTTTGCCAGGTCGGCCATCAGGCGAAGATCCGGATAGCCCCGGTCGCGTACCTCATTGATGTTGCCGCGCATCAGATTCTTGAACTGGTCGAAGGCCTGGTTCAGTTCCTCAATCTGCTGTTCAGAAAGAACGCCGCTGGTGCTCGCCACTACGGAATTCATGGCGTCGTTGGAGTTGTTGATTCCGACAACGATCCGGTTCAGCGTTTCGGTATCGCCGGTCGCACTGAAGTTGTAAAAGGCATCGAGGGCAAGGTAATTGTTGACCCGGAAATCGTGGAGGTCAGACAGAAACTCTGCTCCGGTTTCCTGGGCTTTGGCGCTCAAAGCCGTCAGGGCGAGAAGAATGAACGCGGCAATCAACGACTGGATCCGCAGGCGGGCGTCTTTCATCGGATGAGTCTCCGTAATGCTGTTTTATTATTGTGGACTAAAGTCGTAACCCGAAGTTAAAGTAAGTCTGCCGGCTAATCAAGTAGTTTCCGGCGCTTACAGAGTCAGCTCCCTTTTTTCTGCAGGTTTCATTCAGAAACAAATTGACAAACGCGTCTTTTTTTTTCATCGTGTGCCCTCACGATTCAAACGACTGTATGAATTTTTGGATCGGAAGATCGGGCAGTGACCGAAATCTCGCTGCACAAACAGCCGGCATGGTGGCTAACGCCCGCCGGTTGTCAGCAGTTCCAAACACAGACTGGAGATCAGTTGATGATTTACGAAGGTAAAGCCATCACGGTTAAAGAGATCGAAGGCGGGATCGCTCAGTTGGACTTCGACTTGCAAGGCGAGTCAGTCAACAAGTTCAACCGTCTCACCATCGAAGAGCTGGGCGCCGCAGCTGAAGCACTCAAATCCCAGAAGAACCTGAAAGGCCTGGTAGTAACCAGCTCCAAGGACAGCTTCATTGTCGGTGCCGATATCACCGAGTTCACCGAGCTGTTTGCCGGTTCCGAGGAAGACCTCGTGGCCAATAACCTCAAGGCCAACGAAGTATTCAACGCCATTGAAGACCTGCCGTTCCCGACGGTCACCGCTATCAACGGTATCGCTCTGGGTGGTGGTTTCGAAATGTGTCTGGCGACCGACTACCGTGTCATGGCTCCCAAGGCCAAGGTAGGTCTGCCGGAAGTGAAGCTGGGTATCTTCCCGGGCTTTGGCGGCACGGTTCGCCTGTCCCGCCTGGTTGGTGTGGACAATGCGGTTGAGTGGATTGCTGGTGGTACTGAAAACCGCGCTGATGCCGCTCTGAAAACCGGTGCTGTTGACGCTGTTGTTGGCGCTGACAAGTTGGTTGAAGCTGCCGTTGCGATCATCAAGCAGTGCAATGAAGGCAAGCTGGACCACATGGCTCGCCGTGAAGAAAAGAAAGGCAAGATCAAGCTCAATGCCATGGAAAGCATGATGGCATTCGAGATTTCCAAGGCGTTCGTGGCCGGCAAGGCTGGCAAGAACTACCCGGCGCCTGTGGAAGCGATCAAGACCATGCAGAAGCATGCCGGCATGACCCGCGACAAGGCGATTGAGGTAGAGGCCAAAGGCTTTGCCAAGATGGCCAAGACCAATGTTGCCGCGTGTCTGGTTGGTCTGTTCCTGAACGACCAGGCCCTGAAGAAGAAAGCCAGTGCCTGGGAAAAAGAAGCTTCTGATGTGAATCTGGCCGCTGTACTGGGTGCCGGAATCATGGGTGGCGGTGTTGCGTTCCAGTCTGCACTGAAGGGCACACCGATCATCATGAAGGACATCAATCAGGACGGCATCAAGCTGGGCCTGAATGAAGCCAAGAAGCTGCTGTCCAAGCGTGTTGCCAAGGGCAAGATGGACGCCGGCCAGATGGGCGACGTGCTGAACGCGATCACTCCGACCCTCAACTACGGCGACTTCAAGAACGTCGACCTGGTGGTTGAAGCGGTTGTTGAGAATCCCAAGGTGAAAGATGCTGTTCTGCGTGAAACTGAAGATGCAGTTCGCGAAGACACCATTCTTACCTCCAACACCTCCACTATCTCCATCAACCTTCTGGCCAAAAACCTGAAGCGTCCGGAGAACTTCTGTGGCATGCACTTCTTCAACCCGGTGCACATGATGCCGCTGGTTGAGGTTATCCGTGGTGAGAAGACCAGTGACCGCGCTATCGCGACTACGGTTGCCTACGCCAAAGCGATGGGCAAGACCCCGATCGTCGTCAACGACTGCCCGGGCTTCCTGGTTAACCGTGTTCTGTTCCCGTACTTCGGTGGTTTTGCCGCGCTGGTACGTGACGGCGCCGATTTCCAGAAGATCGACAAGGTGATGGAAAAGTTCGGCTGGCCCATGGGCCCGGCTTACCTGCTGGACGTTGTCGGCATGGATACTGCCAAGCACGCCAACGAAGTTATGGCTGACGGTTTCCCCGAGCGCATGAAGGCCGACTTCAAGTCTGCCATTGACGTGATGTTCGAGAACAACCGTTACGGCCAGAAGAACGACAAGGGCTTCTACAAGTACGAAGAAGACAAGAAGGGCAAGCCGAAGAAGGTTGTCGACGAAGAAACCTACAAGCTGATCGAGCCTGTGGTTGACGGCAGCAAAGACTTCGATGAAGAAGAAATCATCGCCCGCATGATGATTCCTCTGTGCCTGGAAACCGTTCGCTGCCTGGAAGACAACATTGTTGAAGACCCGGCCGATGCAGACATGGGCCTGATCTACGGTATCGGCTTCCCTCCGTTCCGTGGTGGTGCATTGCGCTACATCGACGACATGGGCGTCGACAAGTTCGTCGAACTGGCAGACAAGTACGCAGATCTTGGCCCGCTGTACGCGCCGACCGAGAAGCTGCGTGAAATGGCCAAGACTGGCAAGAAGTTCTTTGGCTAACCCTAACGAGATTTCCGAACGGAGAAAGATCTATGAGCCTTAATCCGAGAGACGTTGTCGTCGTCGATTGCGTGCGGACTCCGATGGGTCGTGCCAAAAACGGCTGTTTCCGCAACGTACGTGCCGAGACTTTGTCGGCTGCGCTGATTGAAGCACTGTTTGAGCGCAACCCGAAGCTCGACCCGAAAGAAGTAGAAGATGTGATCTGGGGCTGTGTAAACCAGACCAAGGAGCAGGGCTTTAACGTGGCGCGGCAGATTTCCCTGCTGACCCGTATCCCGCACGAGTCTGCTGCCCAGACCGTAAACCGTCTGTGTGGTTCCGCCATGAGCGCTATCCACACCGCGGCGCAGGCTATCCAGACTGGTAACGGTGATGTGTTCCTGGTCGGTGGTGTTGAGCACATGGGCCACGTACCCATGACCGAAGGTTTCGACCACAACCCGGCTGCTTCCAAGTACTCCGCCAAGGCATCCAACATGATGGGCCTGACCGCGGAAATGCTGGCCAAGATGCACGGTATCACCCGTGAGCAGCAGGACGAGTTCGGCGCCCGTTCCCATCGCCTGGCCCACGAGGCCACCCAGGAAGGCCGCTTCAAGAACGAAATCGTTCCGATTGAAGGCCACGACGAAAACGGCTTTGTGAAGCTGATCGAAGAAGACGAGACCATTCGTCCGGAAACCACAGCTGAGTCCCTTGGCCAGCTGCGCCCGGCATTTGATCCGAAAAACGGTACGGTGACTGCCGGTACCTCTTCCCAGCTGACCGATGGTGCGTCTGCCATGGTGCTGATGTCCGCTGAGCGGGCAGAAGCTCTGGGTCTGACCCCGATTGCCAAGATCCGCAGCATGGCCGTGGCTGGTTGCGATCCCGCGATCATGGGTTACGGTCCGGTACCGGCCACCAAGAAGGCGCTGAAGCGTGCAGGCCTGAAAGTTGAAGATATCGACTTCTGGGAACTGAACGAAGCTTTTGCTGGCCAGTCCCTGCCGGTTCTGAAAGACCTGAAACTGCTGGGCGTCATGGAAGAGAAGGTGAACCTGAACGGCGGCGCGATTGCTCTTGGCCATCCGCTGGGCTGCTCCGGTGCCCGTATCTCCACCACACTGCTGAATATCATGCAGGCCAAAGGCGGTAAGCTTGGTGTTTCCACCATGTGTATCGGTCTTGGTCAGGGCATTGCCACTGTGTGGGAGCGTATCTGATCAGGAGTATCTGATTAGTGAGCTCAGTCAGGAGGCCCGGCATATGCCGGGCCTTCCTGTTTCCGGACGCGCAAAATGCGACGGAACCCGGAAAAAAGGCTGATTGAAATCAAAGAATGGGTTGTCTTGCCAATCTTGACCCTGTAAAACAGTGAGCCTATACAGAATGGCAGCCTTTGTGTTTTCCAGTTGCCTGATTTTTATGCGAGTTTACGGTTCTGTTCAGATATTGACCGATTGATCGCCAAGGATACAGATCTCCGATATGGGTAAAAGTCTCGTTATTGTCGAGTCGCCAGCGAAAGCGAAGACCATCAACAAGTACCTGGGCTCGGATTTTATCGTGAAGTCCAGTGTTGGCCACATCCGTGACCTGCCCGTAAGTGGCAGTGGCAGCCAGTCAGACCCGAAAGAACGGGCGAAACAGGCAGCGGCCACGCGCAAGATGAGCCCGGACGAGAAAGCCGAGCACAAGAAGCGTAAGGCCCGGGAGCAATTGGTAGCCCGTATGGGTGTTGATCCTGACCATGACTGGAGCGCCCGTTACGAGATTCTGCCCGGCAAGGAAAAGGTGGTCAGCGAGCTCAAGCGTTTGGCCAAGTCTGCCGACCACATCTATCTGGCAACGGATTTGGATAGGGAAGGGGAGGCGATTGCCTGGCACCTTCAGGAGACCATTGGCGGCGAGCCGGACAAATACCGTCGTGTGGTGTTCAACGAGATTACCAAGCGGGCGATTCAGGAAGCCTTCAAGGATCCGGGCAACCTGGATAACAACCGGGTGAACGCTCAGCAGGCCCGCCGGTTCCTGGACCGCGTTGTGGGTTATATGGTCTCGCCGTTGTTGTGGGCAAAGATTGCCCGCGGTCTGTCAGCGGGCCGTGTGCAATCCGTCGCTGTGCGACTGATTGTGGAACGGGAGCGGGAGATCCGTAAGTTTGTTCCGGAAGAGTTCTGGCAATTGCATGCAGACCTTGCTGCCGAGGGCGCCAAAGACCCGGTGCGCTTCGAAGTAACCCGTTATAACGACAAGCCCTACCGCCCTGTCAACGAGGCTCAGAGCAAGGAGCACGTCGAGCGGCTCAAGGCTGGCGGCTACAAGGTGGCCAAGCGCGAAGACAAGCCGACCCGATCCCGTCCGTCTGCCCCCTTTATTACCTCCACGCTGCAGCAGGCGGCCAGTAACCGCATGGGTTTCAGTGTCAAGAAAACCATGATGCTGGCCCAGCGATTGTACGAGGCCGGTTTTATTACCTACATGCGTACGGATTCCACCAATCTCAGCCAGGATGCTGTAGTCAGCTGTCGAGAGTTCATTCAGACGCAGTTCGGCGAACGTTATTTGCCTGAGAAGCCGCGGGTCTACGGCAGCAAGGAAGGCGCTCAGGAAGCTCACGAAGCCATTCGCCCGACGGATGTTGCTCGCAGGCCAACGGATATTACCGGCCTGGAAAAGGACGCAGAGAAGCTCTACGACCTGATCTGGCGCCAGTTTATTGCCTGTCAGATGGCAGATGCCGAATTCCTGAGTACCTCTATTGTGGTGGCCAACGGCGACTACGAGCTGCGCACCCGGGGTCGAATCGTCAAGTTTGACGGCTTCCTGAAGGCTGCGCCGCAGTCCACCAAGAAAGACGAAGACGTGGCGTTGCCGGATATCAAGGTGGATCAGCCTCTGAACCTCAAGAAGCTGGATCCGACCCAGCACTTTACCAAGCCAGCACCCCGGTACACCGAAGCCAGCCTGGTCAAAGAGCTGGAAAAGCAGGGTATCGGCCGACCGTCCACGTATGCGTCAATCATTTCCACCATTCAGGATCGGGGCTACGTAAAGCTTCAGAATCGTCGCTTCTACGCGGAGAAAATGGGCGAAATCGTAACCGAGCGGCTGGCGGAATCCTTCCCGAACCTGATGGATTACGATTTCACCGCGCGCCTCGAAGATGAGCTGGACGAGATCGCCGAGGGTGAAGTCCAGTGGAAGAAAGTGCTGAACGACTTCTATGCCAAGTTCCGTAATCAGCTCGAGAGTGCCGAGAAGACGGATGGCGGTATGCGCGCCAATACCCCCACGGAAACCGATATACCGTGCCCGAGCTGTGGCCGGAATATGCAGATCCGAGTGGCCAGTACCGGCGTGTTCCTGGGCTGCTCCGGCTACTCGCTGCCACCCAAGGAGCGCTGCAAGACCACCATTAACCTGGTGTCTGGTGACGAAGTGGTGAGCGCTGATGACGACGTGGAAGGGGAAGGCGAAACCCGACTGCTCCGGAAAAAGCGCCGCTGTTCGAAATGCGGTACGGCCATGGATAGCTACCTGATCGACGAGAAGCGCAAGCTGCACGTGTGCGGTAACAATCCAGACTGCTCAGGGTACGAGGTTGAAGAAGGTACGTTCCGCATCAAAGGTTACGATGGGCCGACGCTGGAGTGTGACAAGTGTGGCTCCGAGATGCAGCTCAAGACCGGCCGATTCGGCAAGTACTTCGGTTGTACCAACAGCGAATGCAAGAACACCCGTAAGTTGCTGAAGAACGGTGAGCCGGCACCCCCCAAAATGGACCCGGTGCCGATGCCAGAGCTCAAGTGCGATAAGGTGGACGATACCTACGTACTGCGTGATGGGGCGTCCGGCCTGTTTTTGGCAGCCAGCAAGTTCCCGAAAAATCGGGAAACCCGGCCGCCACTGGTGATGGAGATCAAGCCGCACCGCAAGGAAATCGACCCGAAATACGATTATCTGATGGATGCCCCGGAAAAGGATCCGGAAGGCAACCCGACGGTAATTCGTTATAGCCGAAAATCAAAAGAGCAGTACGTCATGTCGGAGAAAGACGGCAAGGCGACGGGGTGGTCAGCGTGGTATGAAAATGGACGCTGGGTGCCGCGAGACAAGAAAAAGTAGGCCAGATGGGGGCGCACCCCCGCCTTTGAGAAGGCGAGGGTGCGTTATTCTCGTATACTCCGCGTTAACGGAACTTGCGTAGTCGCTGTATGAGAGACGATGTGTCCCAGCGCCGCCCGCCCATGGATTGCACGTCTGCGTAGAACTGGTCTACCAGCGCGGTAACCGGCAGCGACGCATTCACTTTTCTCGCCTCCTCCAGGCAGATCCCCAGATCCTTTCGCATCCAGTCAACCGCAAACCCGTGATCGAACTCACCGTCAATCATGGTTCCCGAACGATTTTCCATCTGCCAGGACTGGGCTGCACCTTTGGAAATCACATCCACCACTTTGCGTACATCCAGCTCTGCCTGTTCGGCAAAGTGCAGCGCCTCTGAAAGCCCCTGAACCAACCCGGCAATAGCAATCTGGTTAACCATCTTGGTTTTCTGTCCGCTGCCCGCCGGGCCCATCAGGTTGAGCGCACGAGCGTAGTGCGCCATGACCGGCCTGGCTTTTTCGAACGCCTGCTCGGCGCCGCCACACATGATGGTGAGTGCGCCATTCTGGGCGCCTTGCTGACCACCCGAAACCGGCGCATCGATAAAAGCCTGTTTGCGGGCGCCAGCGGACTCGGCCAGGCGTTCGGCAATCCCCGCAGATGCCGTCGTGTGGTCAATCAGGATGGCGCCCTCTGGAGCGTTTGCGATGATTCCCTCGTCGCCTTCAAATACTTCGATCAGATCTTTGTCAGCGCCAACACAGGTTATGACAAAATCTGCGTCTCTGACAGCGAGCGCGATCGAATCACAGGCGGCGCCTGAATGTTCTGACGCCCATTGTGTTGCCTTCTCGCCAGACCGGTTCCAGACACGGACAGAAAGTCCTGCGTTTGCCAAATGCCCCGCCATGGGATAACCCATTACGCCCAGGCCAATAAACGCTACCGTTGTTGTCATTGATTTACTCCAGTCGGTGAGTGTCAGTGTGCTTTGATTATGAAATCGAGCCGAAAGGATTGAAACCCTTTTCGACCGTTCGCGGGGTATCCATTGGTCTGGGCTCACAGAATGCTCAATGCAGGCATGACGCTAATCACAGACCGGTAAACTATCTGCCTATTTCAGGCGCATACGATAGCAGGCGCTTCCAGGCCTTCTTATACTTAGCAGGCTAGCCGCATGGATGCTTACAGGCCGTGAGAAACCAGTTTTTGGGTCTCCCGGTGCTTCTTATCCTTGTTGTTCAGCGAATGGGGGAGGCCGTGATGCCGCCTGTAGTTTATTCGTGAGGGAAGTAAATGAATCTGGTATACAAACATGAAAAACCGTTGCTGCTGGTGACGGCGGTGCTTGCTGTGGCCATCTGGCTGGCTCTGATACTGGGGACGCTCGGTATTGTATTGCTGTATCTGTTGGTGGGGTACGTGTTCTTTCTCTTTGCCCATTCGGCTTTCATCTCACACCTGAAGGGGTCTGGGGTGCGAATCAGTCGCGAGCAATATCCGGATCTCTATGACCGGCTTATTCGTTGTTGCGAAAAGGTTGGGGTAAAGGAGGTGCCGGAAGCCTACCTCCTGCGGACGGACTTTTTCAATGCACTTGCGACCAAGTTTCTTGGACGGCATTTTGTTGTGCTGTTCACTGATGTTGTTGATGCGTTGGAAGAGCGCCCGGACGCTATTGATTTCTACATCGGTCATGAGTTGGGTCATATTCACCGGCGCCATCTTTCCTGGGGGCCGCGGTGCTGGCACCCGCTGCCTGGCTGCCTGTAATCGGGCCGGCGTTGCGGCGTGCCGAAGAATACACGTGTGATCGCTACGGTGTAGCCTGCTGTCAGTCACCGGAGGACATCAAGGCAGCGCTGGCAGCAATCGCTGCTGGCGATACCCGCTGGCAAACCATCAACGTGGACGCATTTGTAGGGCAAGTGGCTGTGACCAACGGCTTCTGGATGTCCTTCAACGAAATAACGGGAGACTACCCCTGGCTCACCAAGCGAATGGCAGCGGCCATTGCCCTGTCGGAAGGGCGTGAAGTATCTCACCCGGGGCGGAGCAAGTTAGCCTGGTTCTTCGCTCTGTTCGTCCCGAGGCTCGGGGTTGGGGGAGGGGCTGCGTCCTTGCTCGTGATGGTGGCCATTGTCGGCATACTTGCCGCTGTTGCGATTCCTCAGTATCAGGAATACGTAGAGAGAAGTCGCTATCAGGATGCCTACCTGGAAGGCTTGGGGGTTACGGATTCTGTCGATGCCTATGTCAGTGAACACCAGGCCTGGCCCGGCTCGATGGCGGAGCTTGGTTATGGCGGTACCTTCGGGGGCTCTGGTGAAGACTATACTATCGATGTCTATGACGGTGGTGTGATCGGCATTGAGATGGGGGTTGATGAAACCGGAGAGTCGGAATACATCGTTCTGGAACCGGAGGTCACCGATAACGGGTTATTCTGGAGTTGCTATGGTCAGAACGCTGTTGAAAAACTACTGCCGGCGGACTGTCGTTAGCATGGTGAAAGACTGACCGGGAAATGAAAAAAAGCCGCTGAAGTCAGCGGCTTTTTTCTGGTTGAAGGCAAGTGGTGTGCTTACTTCTTCGGGTAGTCCCGCTTCGGCGAGCCGGTGTACAGCTGGCGCGGGCGGCCGATACGGTTGGCACCGCTGACCATTTCGTTCCAGTGGGAGAACCAGCCGATGGTACGGGACATGGCGAAGATAACGGTAAACATGGAGGTCGGAATACCGATGGCCTTCAGGATGATGCCGGAGTAGAAGTCGACGTTCGGATACAGCTGGCGCTGAACGAAGTACTCGTCTTCCAGGGCGATCTTTTCCAGGCGCTGGGCAATTTTCAGCAGCGGATCGTTTTCCAGGCCGAGTTCGCTCAATACTTCGTGGGCAGTCTGAGCCATGACCTTGGCGCGTGGATCGAAGTTCTTGTAAACCCGGTGGCCGAAGCCCATCAGGCGGAACGGATCGTCCTTGTCTTTTGCCTTGGCAATGAACTTCTCGATGTTGGACTCGTCGCCGATCTCGGCCAGCATGTCCAGTACCGCTTCGTTCGCGCCGCCGTGAGCCGGGCCCCAGAGTGCGGCAATGCCGGACGCAATACAGGCGTATGGGTTGGCGCCGGTAGAGCCTGCAAGGCGAACGGTGGAGGTGGACGCGTTCTGTTCGTGGTCAGCGTGCAGAATGAAGATCTTGTCCATGGCGTTGGCCAGAACAGGATTTGGCTTGTACTCTTCGCACGGAGTGCCAAACATCATGTGCAGGAAGTTCTCTGCGTAGGACAGGTCGTTCCGTGGATACATGAAAGGCTGTCCCATGGAATACTTGTAGCACCATGCCGCAATGGTCGGCATTTTCGCGATCAGGCGATGGCCGGTGATTTCACGTTGCTTGGGATCGGAAACGTCCATCTGGTCGTGATAGAAAGCAGACAGCGCGCCCACAACGCCACACATGATGGCCATTGGATGCGCGTCACGGCGGAAGCCGTTGAAGAAGTTGCGCATCTGGTCGTGCAGCATGGTGTGGTTTTTGATGGTGTCGTGGAACCGCTTGTTTTCTTCTTCGCTGGGCAGTTCGCCGTTCAGCAGCAGGTAGCAGACTTCCAGGAAGTCGGAGTGCTCGGCCAGCTGGTCAATGGGGTAGCCGCGGTGCAGCAAAACACCGTTGGCGCCATCGATGTATGTGATGGCCGATTCGCAGGCTGCGGTGGATACAAATCCGGGGTCGTAAGTGAAAACGCCTTCCTGTACCAGGCCGCGTACGTCAATAACGTCAGGGCCGACGGTGCCGGAATAAACCGGTAGCTCAATGGACTTATCTCCCACCGAGAGCGTGGCTTTCCTGTCGGTCATGGTGCTCTCCTGTCTGATTAGCTATAACAGCTTTTCTGCATGTGTAGATGCGCCAGAAAGCGCGTATTATCGCAAAACTGGCGGCAAAATATAGGGCGTCAGCTTTTTTTGTCAATGCACTGGCGGAGAAAACGGCAAATTTCTTCCCGTTTGTAAATGAGGGATATCCGGAATATCGGGCCCCTGGGGCGGAAATTGGTTTTGTCAATAAGCCTTATAGATGGGTAGAGGCTGCAAGCTGCAAGGCCTGGAGGGCGATTGCAAGTTTGTAATTACCGGGGTGTCTCCTTATAATCCGTAGCCCGGAATCGGGGATGCACCGGCTTATGGGCTTGAGTATAGCAAGCTACCGGGTAGTCATCCGCCCTCCTGAACCAATCGGTTATCGGTATCGTACCGATTCTCCGGTCCCAACATACCAACCATCCGCCACCGTTTTGCGGTCCCGCGGAACCAAGAGAGAGTGTGAGAGCGCTGTGAATAGCAAACGACCAGTAAATCTCGATCTCGGCAAGTTTCATTTCCCGCTGCCAGCCATTACTTCGATCCTGCATCGCATCAGCGGCATCATCATCTTCGTAGGTGTTGCCTTCCTGATGTACGGCCTGGATCTCTCCCTTTCCGGAGAAGATGGCTTTAACCGGGTGAATGAGCTGCTGGACAGCTTCCTGGCGAAGCTGATCATCTGGGGCATCCTGTCTGCTCTGCTGTACCACCTGGTTGCAGGTATCAAACACCTGTTGATGGACGCTGGTATTGGCGAAGAGCTTGAAAGCGGGCGCCTCGCCGCGAAAGCCACGATTGCGGTTTCCGTTGTTCTCATCGTTCTGGCAGGAGTCTGGGTATGGGCATGAACAGTGTAACGAATATTGGTCGTAACGGTATTCAGGACTGGATCATCCAGCGCGTAACAGCCTACGTATTAGCTCTGTACACGCTGTTCCTGCTTGGCTTCTTTGTGACCACCGATGTTGACTACCAGGCGTGGTCTGCATTGTTTGCTCAGGGATGGTTCAAGATCTTCAGTCTGCTTGCGCTGCTGTCCATTGCCGGGCACGCGTGGGTTGGCTTGTGGACAGTTTCTACCGACTACATCAAATCCGCGATGCCGCGTTTTCTGCTTCAGGCAGCCTGTGTGCTCGTAATGTTTGTATATGTCGTGTGGGGCATTCAGATTCTTTGGGGGCTTTAATCGATGGCTAACATCAAGACCATGTCGTTCGACGCGATTGTTATCGGTGGTGGCGGTGCCGGTATGCGAGCCGCCCTCCAGCTGACCGAATCCGGTCTCGATACCGCGTGTATCACGAAAGTATTTCCGACCCGTTCGCACACGGTATCCGCCCAGGGCGGTATTACCTGTGCGATCGCAAGTGCTGATCCCAACGACGATTGGCGCTGGCACATGTACGACACTGTGAAAGGTTCTGACTACATCGGTGACCAGGACGCGATTGAGTATATGTGCTCCGTCGGTCCGCAGGCAGTGTTCGAGCTCGAGCACATGGGCCTCCCGTTCTCCCGTACCGAGCAGGGTCGTATCTATCAGCGTCCGTTCGGTGGTCAGTCCAAGGACTACGGTAAGGGCGGTCAGGCTGCCCGTACCTGTGCCGCAGCCGACCGTACCGGTCATGCTCTGCTGCACACGCTATACCAGGCTAACCTCAAAGGCGGCACTTCGTTCCTGAACGAGTGGTACGCCGTGGACCTGGTCAAGAACAGTAAAGACGAAGTGGTCGGTGTTGTCGGTATCGAAATTGAGACCGGTGAAGTCTGCTACATCAAGGCCAAGGCGACCGTTCTGGCAACCGGTGGCGCCGGTCGTATCTATGCGTCAACCACCAATGCCCTGATCAACACCGGTGACGGTATCGGTATGGCCCTGCGTGCCGGCTTCCCGGTTCAGGACATGGAAATGTGGCAGTTCCACCCGACCGGTATCCACGGTGCCGGTGTGCTGGTAACTGAGGGTTGCCGGGGTGAGGGTGGTTACCTGATCAACTCCGAAGGTGAGCGTTTCATGGAGCGTTATGCTCCGAACGCCAAAGACCTCGCTGGTCGCGACGTTGTTGCCCGCTCCATGGTTCTGGAAATTCTGGAAGGCCGCGGCTGTGGTCCCGACAAGGATCACGTACTGCTGAAGCTGGATCACCTGGGCGAAGAAACGCTGAACCTGCGTCTGCCGGGTATCTGTGAGCTGTCCCGTACCTTTGCCCACGTTGATCCGGTCAAAGAGCCGGTGCCAGTGGTTCCGACCTGTCACTACATGATGGGCGGCATTCCGACCAACGTTGGTGGTCAGGCGCTGACTCAGGATGAAAACGGCAATGACAAGCCGATTCCGGGCCTGTTTGCCTGCGGTGAAGCCGCTTGTGTGTCTGTGCACGGTGCTAACCGTCTGGGAGGCAACTCTCTGCTGGATCTGGTGGTCTTTGGTCGTGCGGCTGGCCTGCACATTGAGGAGCAGCTGCGTGGTGGTTTCGAGGTCGACGGCGCAAGCGACGAAGACATCAAGCGTGCCATGGCTCGTCTGGAGCGTCTGGACAGTGCAAGTGAGGGTGAGGATGTGGCTCAGGTTCGTAAAGACCTGCAGAACTGCATGCAGCTCTACTTCGGCGTGTTCCGTGACGGCGAAAGTATGGAGAAGGGTCTGAAGCTGCTGGAAGAAATCGGTGAGCGGGTTCGTAAGACCAAGCTGACTGATACCAGCAAGGCATTCAACACCGCCCGTATCGAAGCACTGGAGCTGGACAACCTGTACGAAGTTGCCTATGCGACCGCCAAGTCTGCGATTGAGCGTAAAGAAAGTCGCGGTGCCCATGCCCGTAACGATTTCACCGAGCGTGACGACGAGAACTGGCTGAAGCACTCCATGTACTTCCCGCTGGACAAGCGCGTTGGCAAGCGTGACGTGAACTTTGCACCGAAAACGGTTCCGACCTTCGAGCCGAAGATCCGGACCTACTAAGGGGGTATCCTGAAAATGTTGGTAAGTCTGTACCGTTATAACCCGGAAACTGACAACGCCCCTTACATGCAGGACGTTGAGATTGAGTTGCCGGAAGGCAAAGATCTGATGGTTCTGGATGTTTTGGCGCTGGCCAAGGAAAAGGACCCGACTGTCGCATTTCGCCGTTCCTGTCGTGAGGGCGTTTGCGGCTCAGATGGTATGAACATGAATGGCAAGAACGGCCTGGCTTGCATCACACCGGTTTCCGATGTGGTCAAGAACAACAAGCTGGTTTTGCGCCCGCTGCCTGGTCTTCCGGTCATTCGTGATCTGGTGGTTGATATGGGCCTGTTCTACAAGCAGTACGAAAAAGTGATGCCGTACCTTGTGAATGACAACCCCGCGCCAGCCATCGAGCGTCTGCAGTCTCCGGAAGATCGTGAGAAGCTGGACGGCCTGTACGAGTGTATTCTCTGTGCCTGCTGCTCTACCGCTTGCCCGTCTTTCTGGTGGAATCCGGACAAGTTCATCGGTCCGTCTGGTCTGTTGCAAGCTTATCGCTTCCTGGCCGACAGCCGTGATACCGCCCAGGCAGAGCGTTTGGCGAACCTGGACGATCCGTTCAGCGTGTTCCGCTGCCGTGGCATCATGAACTGTGTCAGTGTGTGTCCGAAGGGCCTGAACCCCACAAAGGCAATTGGCCATATCCGGAACCTGTTGCTGCAAAGAGCCACCTGACCGGCAAAATTCGCAGCACCAGCTATACTGGTGTTCTGACACCAGTTAGTACCCCTGAAGGCCTCGCTATATGCGGGGCCTTCAACCAAAGGCTTATAGTCAAAAGTCTTACCGGGGTGCAAACTTATGCACGCTGTTTCGGTGCGCTTATCCAGTCACCGGACAGTATTGCTGAGTATAAAAATCACTGGGGACGGAAAACATCCTTGCCGGGTGTGGTGGCCAAAGTCATGCCGTAATAACCCGTATTGACTGAGAATTACCCCTGGCCGACCATACTGGCTCCCCCGCACCAGCCCAAGGTGAGCTATTCAAAATGCACGAAAGCATCATGGAGCAGTTATGGCAGACTTCCCACCTGCAGGGTGGTAATCTTGCCTATGTTGAACAGCTTTTTGAAACCTACCTGACAGACCCCAATGCAGTTCCAGAAGAGTGGCGGAGTTACTTCGACAAACTCCCGAGCGTCGATGGCTATCAGGGCCGCGACATCGTTCACTCCACCATCCGCGAGCAGTTTGAGCACATCTCCCGCAATCAGCGTTTTCTGGCGACCAATGGCGTGCCTGCCAGTGCTACGTCCGACGCTGATAAAAAACAGATCCGTGTTCTGCAGCTGATCAACGCTTTCCGTTTCCGCGGTCACCAGGAAGCAAAGCTTGATCCTCTGGGTGTCTGGCAACGTCCTCAGGTAGAAGATCTGGACCCGCGATTCCACGAATTGGGCGAATCCGATCTTGATCTGGAGTTCCAGACCGGCTCTCTGAACTTTGGTTCCGAGAGCATGAAACTCGGCGATATTGTCCAAGGCCTGCGCCAGACTTACTGCGAGAGCATCGGCGCTGAATACATGCATGTGGTAGACACGCGCATCAAGCGTTGGTTCCAGCAACGTATGGAGCCGGTTCGTTCCCGTCCGGAATACGAGACCGAAACCCGCAAGCATATCCTTGAGCGCCTGACGGCTGCCGAAGGGCTGGAAAAATACCTGGGTTCCCGTTATCCGGGCGTCAAGCGTTTTGGTCTCGAGGGCGGTGAAAGTCTGATCCCCTGCCTGGACGAGCTGATTCAGCGTGCGGGCTCCTATGGCGCCAAAGAGATCGTGCTGGGCATGGCCCACCGCGGTCGACTGAACGTGCTGGTCAACACCCTGGGCAAAAATCCGAAAGAACTGTTTGATGAATTCGAGGGCAAGAAGCTCGCGGATTCCGGCTCCGGCGACGTGAAATACCACCAGGGCTTCTCCTCAAACGTAATGACGCCGGGTGGCGAGGTTCACCTGGCCATGGCCTTCAACCCGTCTCACCTGGAAATCGTATCCCCGGTAGTGGAAGGCTCGGTACGCGCCCGTCAGGACCGTCGTGGCGATACCGATGGCAGTACCGTGGTGCCCATTGTGATGCACGGCGACGCTGCGTTTGCCGGGCAGGGCGTAGTGATGGAAACCTTCCAGATGTCCCAGACCCGGGGCTTTGGTGTTGGCGGTACCATCCACATCGTGATCAACAACCAGGTTGGCTTCACCACCAGCAAGCAGGAAGATGCTCGTTCCACCGAGTATTGCACCGACGTTGCCAAGATGGTTCAGGCGCCGATTCTGCATGTGAACGCAGACGATCCTGAAGCGGTGATGTTTGCCACCCAGATGGCGATGGACTACCGCAACGAATTCAAGCGTGATGTGGTGATTGATCTGGTTTGCTACCGTCGTCGAGGCCATAACGAGGCGGATGAGCCGGCAGCGACCCAGCCGCTGATGTACGACAAGATCCGCAAGCTGAAGACCACCCGTGCGATCTACGCGGATCAGCTGGTTGAAGCCGGTGTGATCACCGAAGATGAAGCCAAGCAGATGGAGACTGATTACCGGGACGCCCTGGACAAGGGTGATCACGTGGTCAAGTCTCTGGTTAAAGAGCCTAACAAAGAGCTTTACGTGGACTGGGCTCCGTATCTGGGCCATGAGTGGACAGCGAAGTGCAAGACCAGCGTTGCGCTGAAAACCGTCCAGAAACTGGGCAAGAAGCTGACTGAAGTGCCGGAAGGGTTCAGCATCCAGCGCCAGGTTTCCAAGATTGTTAATGATCGCGAGAAGATGACGGCCGGCGCGCTGTCCCTGAACTGGGGCTACGGCGAAATGATGGCCTACGCCACTTTGCTGAACGAAGGCCACCCGATCCGCCTGACTGGTCAGGACGTGGGCCGGGGCACCTTCTCGCACCGTCATGCTGTTCTGCATAACCAGAAAGATGGGTCTACTCATATTTCCCTGCAGAATCTGAAAGACGATCAGCCGAAGTTCGACATCTATGACTCACTGCTGTCTGAAGAAGCGGTGATGGCGTTCGAATACGGTTATTCCACCACAACGCCGAACGCGCTGATTGTCTGGGAAGCCCAGTTTGGTGACTTTGCCAACGGTGCACAGGTGGTGATTGATCAGTTCCTGACCAGTGGTGAGCATAAGTGGGGTCGACTGTGTGGCCTGACACTGCTGCTGCCGCACGGTTATGAAGGGCAGGGGCCGGAGCACAGTTCCGCCCGTCTGGAGCGTTTCCTGCAGCTGTGTGCAGAACACAATATTCAGGTCTGTGTGCCGACTACACCGTCTCAGGTATTCCACATGTTGCGTCGGCAGGTGAAGCGTCCGTTGCGCAAGCCGTTGGTTGCCATTACGCCCAAGAGCCTGCTGCGCCATAAGGAAGCCATTTCGGGTCTGGACGACCTGACATCCGGCACATTCCAGACAATTCTGCCGGAGAAAGAGCCGTCCGATCCCAAAAAAGTGACTCGCCTGATCCTCTGCAGTGGCAAGGTCTACTATGATCTTCTGGAGAAGAAGAAGGCGGATGAGCGGGACGATGTCGCGATTGTTCGTATCGAACAATTGTACCCATTCCCGAGCGATGACCTGGACGAACTGCTGAGCCAGTACAGCAAGCTCAAGCATGTGGTCTGGTGTCAGGAAGAGCCGATGAACCAGGGAGCCTGGTATTGCAGTCAGCATCACATGCGGAACGCACTGCAGCGCCTGAATCCCAAGCTATATCTCCAGTATGCCGGTCGTGAGGCTTCTGCTGCTCCTGCCTGTGGACACATGTCTGTTCACATCGAAGAGCAGAAGAAACTGGTTAACGACGCGTTTGAAATCTGACGAGCTACCGAACTAAGGATCCGTAATGTCAACAGAGATTAAAGCCCCCGTTTTCCCTGAGTCGGTTGCCGAA
The DNA here is from genome assembly GCF_002049515.1 of Marinobacter sp. tcs-11. Taxonomy (NCBI): domain Bacteria; kingdom Pseudomonadati; phylum Pseudomonadota; class Gammaproteobacteria; order Pseudomonadales; family Marinobacteraceae; genus Marinobacter; species Marinobacter sp. tcs-11. Next base: position 22,366 of record NZ_LLYU01000024.1, read on the forward strand.
GGCACCGTCGCGACCTGGCACAAGCAGCCGGGTGAGGCCTGTTCCCGTGACGAGCTGATTGTCGATATCGAAACCGACAAGGTTGTGCTCGAAGTGGTTGCGCCGGCGGATGGTGTGATCGAAGAAGTTCTCAAGAACGAAGGCGACACCGTGGAAAGCGGTGAGGTCATCGGCAAGTTCAAGGAAGGCGCAGCAGGTGAATCCAAGCCGGCCGAGAGCAAGTCTGAAGCGAAAGCCGAAGCACCGAAAGCCGAGGAGAAATCCGAAGCTGCTTCCGGCGACGCCATTCTGAGCCCGGCTGCCCGCAAGCTGGCCGAAGAAAACAACGTTGACCCGAGCGCGGTAAAGGGCACCGGTAAAGATGGCCGTGTTACCAAGGAAGACGTTCAGAACTACGTGGACAGCAACAAATCTTCCGGTGGAGCGGCTGCCGCCAAGCCGGCAGCGATGCCTGAGGTGAACGTTGGCCAGGGCGAGCGCGCCGAGAAGCGGGTTCCGATGACCCGCCTGCGTGCCAGCATCGCCAAGCGTCTCGTTGATGCCCAGCAGACAGCAGCCATGCTGACCACCTTTAACGAGGTGAACATGGCGCCGATCATGGAACTGCGTAAGCAGTACCAGGACAGCTTCGTGAAGCGCCACGGCATCAAGCTGGGCTTCATGTCGTTTTTCACCAAAGCGGCTACCGAAGCTCTGAAGCGCTTCCCGGCAGTAAACGCCTCCATTGACGGCAACGACATGGTTTACCACGGCTATCAGGACGTAGGCGTAGCAGTATCCACCGACCGTGGCCTGGTGGTACCGGTTCTGCGTGACACCGACGCCATGGGTCTGGCCGACATCGAGAAGAAGATCGTCGAGTACGGTACCAAGGCGAAGGAAGGCAAGCTGGCCATTGAAGATATGACCGGTGGCACCTTCACCATCACCAACGGTGGTATTTTCGGGTCTCTGATCTCCACGCCGATCCTGAATCCGCCCCAGACTGCCATTCTGGGTATGCACAAGATCCAGGAGCGCCCGATGGCGGTAAATGGCAAGGTTGAGATTCTGCCGATGATGTACCTGGCGCTGTCATACGATCACCGTATGATCGATGGCAAGGAAGCGGTGCAGTTCCTGGTGGCGATCAAGGAAATGCTGGAAGACCCGGCACGTATCCTGCTGGATGTGTAATCTGACACTCAACGAATTCGATAACAGGAAAGATTATGTCCGATAAGTTCGACGTTATTGTCATTGGTGCAGGCCCCGGTGGTTACGTTGCTGCCATTAAAGCCGCTCAGTTGGGTCTTAAGACCGCCTGTGTTGAGTCCTGGACTGGTAAAGACGGCAAGAGCCAGGTGCTCGGTGGTACCTGCCTGAACGTAGGCTGTATCCCGTCCAAGGCCCTGCTGGAAGTGACTCACAAGTTTGAGGAAGCCAGCCACGATTACGACTCTATGGGCATCCTGGCCAAGGACGTGAAAATCGACGTTGCCAAGATGATGGAGCGCAAGGCTGGTATCGTTAAGCAGCTGACCGGTGGCATTGCTGGCCTGTTCAAGGCCAATGGCGTCACCTCGATCCACGGCCACGGCAAGTTGTTGGCCGGTCGTAAGGTGGAAGTCACCGACAAGGATGGCAAAACCAAGACCTACGAAGCCGACAACGTGATCATCGCCACCGGTTCCCGGCCGATCGAGATTCCGCCGGCGCCGTTCGACGGTGAGTACATCGTCGATTCCGAGGGTGCGCTGGAGTTTACCGAAGTGCCCAAGCGTCTTGGTGTGATCGGTGCCGGTGTTATTGGTCTGGAGCTGGGTAGCGTCTGGGCCCGCCTGGGTTCAGAAGTAACCGTGATCGAAGCGCAGGACAGTTTCCTGCCGGCGGTTGACCAGCAGTGTGCCAAGGATGCGTTGAAGCAGTTCCAGAAGCAGGGCCTGAACATCGTGATGGGCGCCCGCATGACTGGCGCGGAAGTCAAGCGCAAGCTGGTTAACGTCAGCTACGAAGACTCCAAGGGTAAGCAAGACGCCAAGTTTGACAAGCTGATCGTGGCTGTTGGCCGTCGTCCGTACACCGATGGTGCACTGGCTGAAGACTCCGGCGTGACCATGGATGAGCGGGGCTTTATTTTCGTAGACGACAACTGCAAGACCGAAGCACCGGGTGTCTGGGCCATCGGTGATGTGGTTCGTGGTCCAATGCTGGCCCACAAAGCGTCTGAAGAGGGCGTGATGGTTGCTGAGCGTATTGCCGGGCATAAGCCTCAGGTCAATTACGACTGCATCCCGAATGTCATCTATACCTTCCCTGAGGTTGCCTGGGTCGGCAAGACCGAAGAGCAGCTGAAAGCTGAAGGCGAAGAATACAACGTCGGAACCTTCCCGTTTGCGGCGAACGGTCGTGCCATGGCTGCCAATGCCGCTTCCGGTATGGTCAAGATCATCGCAGATGCGAAGACCGACCGTATTCTTGGCTTCCACGTGGTGGGTCCGCAGGCGTCTGAAATCGTTGCCCAGGGCGTGATCGCCATGGAATTCGGTTCAAGCGCAGAAGATCTGGCCCTGACCTGTTTCGCGCACCCGACTCTGTCCGAGTCTGTGCACGAAGCGGCCCTGGCCGTTGCTGGCGGTGCGATTCACGTCGCCAACCGTCGCAAGAAGAAGTAACGCATTGTCGGAATACGGGGCGCCAACTGGGGCGCCCCGCTGCCATCATAACGGCGGCTTTTCGCATGTGTGACCGGCAGGCCGAGGCGATCCCTGGCCTGCCAGAACGAATTCGTTCCAGCTGCACCAATGGCGGTGCACTGACGGGTTCATTTCCGTACGTGGTTATCCTCCATCAATAGACGGGACATTAACTATGAATTTGCACGAATATCAGGGCAAGCAGCTGTTCGCTGAGTACGGCCTGCCCGTATCCAAAGGCATTGCCTGCGATACTCCCAAGGAAGCCGTAGCAGCGGCAGACGAAATCGGCGGTGACGGCTGGGTAGTGAAAGCCCAGGTTCACGCCGGTGGTCGCGGCAAGGCCGGCGGTGTAAAGCTGGTCAAGAGCAAAGAAGAGATCCGTGAATTCGCCGAAAAGTGGCTGGGTAAGAACCTGGTTACCTACCAGACCGACGAAAACGGCCAGCCAGTCAGCAAGATTCTGGTTGAATCCCTCACCGACATCGATCAGGAACTTTACCTGGGCGCTGTGGTAGACCGTGGTTCCCGTCGTATCGTTTTCATGGCCTCCACTGAAGGTGGCGTGGAAATCGAGAAGGTTGCCGAAGAAACTCCGGAAAAGATCCTGAAAGCCGAAATTGATCCGCTGGTCGGCGCGCAGCCGTACCAGGGTCGTGAACTGGCATTCAAGCTGGGCCTGGAAGGCAAGCAGATCGGTCAGTTCACCAAGATTTTCCTGGGCCTGGCCAAACTGTTTGAAGAGTGCGACCTGGCTCTGGTTGAGATCAACCCGCTGGTGATCACCCCGGCTGGTGACCTGCACTGCCTCGACGCCAAAGTAGGTGTAGACGGCAACGCACTGTACCGTCAGAAGAAAATCCACGAGATGCACGATCCCTCCCAGGAAGATTCCCGGGAAGCGGAAGCGGCCAAGTGGGAGCTCAACTATGTTGCGCTGGAAGGCAACATCGGCTGCATGGTTAACGGTGCTGGCCTGGCCATGGGCACCATGGACATCATCAAGCTGTCCGGCGGCCAGCCTGCCAACTTCCTGGACGTAGGCGGCGGCGCAACCAAAGAGCGCGTATCCGAAGCGTTCAAGATCATCCTGTCTGACGACGCGGTACAGGCCGTTCTGGTTAACATCTTCGGTGGTATTGTTCGCTGCGACATGATCGCTGAGGGCATCATCGGTGCGGTTAAAGAAGTCGGCGTTAAAGTGCCTGTTGTGGTTCGTCTGGAAGGCAACAACGCGGAGCTGGGTACCAAGGTACTCGCCGAAAGTGGCCTGAACATCATCGCCGCCACCAGCCTGGCGGACGCCGCAGAGCAAGTCGTTAAAGCCGCAGGGGGTAAATAATGAGCATCCTGATCAACAAAGACACCAAGGTTATCTGCCAGGGCTTTACCGGCGCACAGGGTACCTTCCACTCTGAGCAGGCCATCGCTTATGGCACCAAGATGGTAGGTGGTGTCAGCCCCGGTAAGGGCGGCACTGAGCATCTGGGTCTGCCGGTGTTCAACACCGTACGTGAAGCGGTAGAAAAGACCGGCGCTGAAGCGACCGTCATTTACGTTCCGGCTCCGTTCTGTAAAGACGCCATCATCGAAGCGGCCGACGCCGGTATTCAGCTGATCGTTTGTATCACTGAAGGTATTCCGACCATCGACATGCTGTACGCCAAAGAATACGTTGATCGTAAAGGCGTTCGCATGATCGGCCCGAACTGCCCGGGCGTGATCACTCCGGACGAGTGCAAGATCGGCATCATGCCTGGCCATATCCACAAGAAGGGTAAGGTTGGTATCGTGTCCCGTTCCGGCACCCTGACCTACGAAGCGGTCAAGCAGACCACGGACTTCGGCTACGGTCAGTCCACCTGTATCGGTATCGGTGGCGACCCGATTCCTGGCTCCAACTTCATCGACATTCTGAAGCTGCTGCAGGAAGATCCGGAAACCGAAGCCATCGTCATGATTGGTGAGATCGGTGGTACCGCTGAGGAAGAAGCGGCTGCGTTCATCAAAGAGAACGTCACCAAGCCGGTGGTTTCCTACATTGCCGGTGTCACTGCACCTCCGGGCAAGCGTATGGGCCATGCTGGCGCCATCATCTCTGGTGGTAAGGGTACGGCGGACGAGAAGTTTGCTGCCCTGGAAGACGCCGGTGTTAAAACCGTGCGCAGCCTGGCCGAAATCGGCAAGGCCCTGAAGGAAGTGACTGGCTGGTAAAGCAGCCCTGAGCTTCACCAAAACCCCCGGATTCGCGAGAATTCCGGGGGTTTTGCGTTATAGAGCCTCGGTTTTGTGCCGCATTGCTTAACGCCGGCGAGTGTAAAGACTATAATGCCCGGTCAGCCTGATTTCAGCGGCCGGTTTAGGCGCTGATCTCCGGCGCTCTATAAACAGAAAGAAGGAGTTCGTGCTTTGAGTTCTGTCGATTCCCAGCAAAGAGTGTTGTCCGGCATGCGTCCGACCGGCAAGCTGCACCTCGGCCACTACCATGGTGTGCTGAAAAACTGGGTCAAGCTCCAGCACGAGTATGAGTGCTTCTTCTTTGTGGCGGACTGGCACGCCCTGACCACGCAATACGATGATCCCTCAGGCATTGAGCAAAGCGTATGGGATATGGTCATCGACTGGCTGGCGGCCGGAGTTAATCCGGGCTCGTCCACCATGTTTATCCAGTCCCAGGTACCGGAACACGCCGAGCTGCACCTGTTGTTGTCTATGATCACGCCCCTGGGCTGGCTGGAACGCATTCCTACCTACAAGGATCAGCAGGAAAAGCTGCGGGAAAAGGATCTGGCCACCTACGGCTTCCTCGGTTACCCGCTGCTCCAGACTGCGGATATCCTGATGTATCGTGCAGGCAAGGTGCCGGTTGGTGCTGATCAGGTATCCCACGTTGAGATTACCCGTGAAATCGCCCGTCGGTTTAACCACATCTATGGTCGCGAGCCCGGTTTCGAAGAGCAGGCCGAGGCCGCTATCGTCAAGATGGGCAAAAAGAACGCGAAACTCTATCGCAACCTGAAAAAACGGTATCAGGAAGAAGGCGATTTTGAGGCGCTTGAGACCGCACGGGCCCTGCTGAAAGAACAGCAGAACATTTCGCTGGGTGACCGCGAGCGGCTATACGGTTTCATTGAAGGCGGCGGCAAGGTGATACTGCCGGAGCCGCAGCCGTTGCTGACGCCGGAATCCAAGATGCCGGGGCTGGACGGACAGAAGATGTCCAAGTCTTACAACAATTACATTGGCTTGCGTGAAGATCCGGACAGTGTTGCTCAAAAGATCCGGACCATGCAAACCGACCCGCAGCGGGTGCGACGGACAGACCCGGGCGAGCCGGAGAAGTGCCCGGTCTGGGGTATGCACAAAGTCTACTCGGACGAGCAGACCTGCCAGTGGGTACAGGAAGGCTGCCGCAGCGCCGGTATTGGCTGCCTGGACTGCAAAAAGCCGCTGATCGATGCCATCATCGAGGAACAGAAGCCGTTGCATGAGCGTGCCCGGGAATACGAGAGCAATCCGGATCTGGTGCATTCCATTCTGCAGGAAGGGCGAGAGCATGCGCGCGATGCCGCCCGTGATACCCTGGAAGAAGTCCGTGCAGCGATGGGGCTCAGCTACCGCTGATTCCTGACCGCCAATAACGTCAAAGGCTGGCAAAGGCATGACCGAAGACACCAGGGAGCCGGAAGAAGCGCAGGCAACGACACCGGAACAGGTGCCGCTGGCGCTCGTATCCGGCAAACCCCTGGTGGATATCCCCAAGGATCTATATATCCCGCCGGATGCCCTCGCGGTTTTTCTGGAGGCCTTTGAGGGGCCGCTGGATTTGCTGCTCTACCTCATTCGCCGCCAGAACATGAATATCCTCGATATTGATGTCAGTGAAATCACACGCCAGTACATGGATTACATTGGTGCGGTGGAAGCGATGCGGTTCGAGCTGGCAGCCGAGTACCTGGTGATGGCTGCGACCCTGGCGGAGATTAAATCCCGTATGTTGCTACCCCGCCAGGAGAGTGACGATGAAGACGATATTGACCCCCGGGCAGAGCTGATTCGCCGGCTGCAGCAGTACGAACGCTTCAAGAAGGCTGCGGAGGATATCGATGAGATCCCGCGCATGGAACGGGATACCTATCCGGCTTCCGCTGCTTTACCCAAGCTTCCGTCATCGCAACCCCATCCGGACGTTGATATGAAGGAGCTGTTACTGGCGTTGCAGGGTGTTTTGCAGAGGGCGGATCTGTTTACCAGCCACCATGTCGAGAAAGAGCGGTTATCGACAAGGGAGCGGATGTCCCACATTCTGTCTGTGCTGCAGGGCGACCGGTTCGTAACATTCGAGAGCCTGTTTACCCTTGAAGAGGGCCGGCTTGGCGTGGTGGTCACCTTTCTTGCCACACTGGAACTGGTGAAAGAACAGCTGATTGAAATCGTTCAGGCGGAAGTGCTCGGCCCCATTCATGTCAGGGCGCGGGCGGCAAGCTGAAGGATCGAGTGACACTATGAACGAAGAACATCTGGCCCGTATTCAGGCTATTGCGGAGGCGGCACTGTTGGCGGCCGGCAAGCCGTTGTCTCTGGAGCAGCTGCGCGAGCTGTTTGGCGAAGATGAGCGCCCGGCCCGGCAGGTGATGGAGCATGCGCTGATGATGCTGGAGCAATCCTGCGAAGGCCGCGGCTTCGAGCTTAGTAAGGTTGCCAGCGGGTACCGATTGCAGGTCAGGGAAGAGTTTGCGCCATGGGTTGGTCGGCTGTATGAGGAAAAGCCCCAGCGTTATTCCCGGGCGCTTCTCGAAACTCTGGCCCTGATTGCCTATCGTCAGCCCATCACCCGTGGCGAGATCGAGGATATTCGTGGTGTTACGGTAAGCAGCAATATCATTCGAACACTGCTTGAGCGAGAGTGGGTGCGCGTGGTCGGTCATCGGGATGTCCCTGGGCGGCCTGCCATGTATGCCACCACACGCCAGTTCCTCGATTATTTCAACCTGACCGGGCTGGATGAACTGCCTCCGCTTTCTGAGGTGCGTGACCTTGAGGAAATCGGTCGGGAAATAGAGCAGAACATGCAGGGAGAGATCAAATTCGACTCTCCTGATGGTTCCGGTGCCAGTCCGGACTCTGACTCGGAGTCCCAGGCGCCTGAATCGGATCAGACACTTCACTGAAACCCAGGTTTCAGCCCCGTATATCAAGGATATCTACCCTTATGGCGGCAAAAGGCCCCGAAAACAAAACAGCCCGTAGCGATCAGTCTCTAAGTGCAGGCCCCGAGCGGGTGCAGAAGCTGCTTGCCCGCGCCGGCGTTGGCTCCCGGCGGGAAGTGGAAGGCTGGATAGAGGCCGGTCGACTGCTGGTCAATGGCGTTCCGGTTCAGCCTGGCCAGAAGGCTTCCACTTCTGATCGTTTTGAGCTTGATGGCAAGCTGCTGGACGTGAGTTCAGCTGCCGAAGTTGTGCGTCGGGTGCTGATTTACAACAAGCCGGAAGGTGAGGTGACCAGCCGGAAAGACCCGGAAGGGCGGCCCACGGTGTTTGACCGCCTGCCGCGGCTCAAGGACCAGCGCTGGATCTCCATTGGGCGTCTGGATATCAACACTACCGGTCTGGTGTTGTTTACCACTGACGGTGAGTTGGCGAATCGCTTGATGCATCCCTCCAGTCAGATTGACCGGGAATACGCGGTTCGGGTATTCGGTGAAGTGGATGACGCCATGATTGAGCGCCTGAAGGAAGGTGTGCTGCTTGAAGACGGCATGGCCAAGTTTACCGATATCAGCCCGGCGGGTGGCAAAGGTATGAACCAGTGGTTCCACGTAACCTTGCTGGAAGGTCGCAACCGGGAGGTGCGCCGTCTTTGGGAATCTCAGGGCGTTCGGGTGAGTCGTCTCAAGCGGGTACGGTATGGACCGATCTTCCTGCCCAGCCGGTTGACCATGGGCCGTTGGGAAGAGCTGGATCAGAAGGGTGTTGATGCGCTGAGCCGTGCCGTCGGGCTCGGCAGCGTTGCTGTACCTCAGAAAACTCCGGGAGAGCAGGCTGCCCATGATCGCAAGCGCCGCAAGAGTCCTGGTAAATCACTGCAACGGACGCGTAAAGGTGGAAGCTGGCAAGTCGCCGATGGTGCGCCGCCAAAAGCCCGGTCAGATTCCCGCGGGAAGCCATCTGCAGGCAAGGGCAGAAAGCCAGCACGCTGAGGCCTCTCTTCAGGAAATACTTGCGAATACCCGCGTGCAGTTTCTGCCGGCCGCCTTGGCCCGGTAGAGTGCTTCGTCGGCCCGGGCAAGCCATTGCTCGGGCTGTTCATCCGTCAGATGCATCGCCACACCGCAACTGGCGGTAACCGTCAAAGGTGTTTCACCACCGTCCACTCGAATGCTTTCAATGGCACCCCGAATCCGATCTGCTACGTCACGGGCTTCCTGCTCGTTGGTATGAGGCAGGAGAATGGCAAACTCCTCACCACCAAAGCGATAGACCGTGTCGGAATTACGCAGGGCCTGCTCAAGCTTTTCTGCGGTGCGAGCGAGAATGTGGTCGCCAACCACGTGGCCGTGGTTGTCGTTAATCAGTTTGAAGTGATCCAGATCGCACAGGATCAAGCTCCAGGGGGCGCCGTGTCTGTCCGCCATGGCGCTGGCGCGCTGGAGCGCCTCGACCAGTGCCCGTTTGTTGCCAATGCCAGTCAGGGAATCCGTCAGTGCGGTCTGTTCGATGGCAATGAACTGGCAGGCATTGCGAATATGGCAGATCGCACCGGAGAGCATCATCTCGATACCCGTCAGTTCCTCTTCGCTGAATCGCTGGCGACGGTGTAACGTCAGAGTGCCATACTGGTGACCTTCCAGAGAGAGACGGTATTCGCAGCGATGGGGTCCGCCCATGCCAGTGGAAAAAACAAAGTCCTGACGGGCGATGCGGTGCCGGTAATTGAGTGAGTCGAAAGGCACCATGTCTGTCATCTCCTCCGCCAGAATCGACAGTTGCGCCTCGAGGGAGAGAGTGGTGCTCAGGCGTCTGGCCAGCCGGGCCATGACATCGGAGGTGTTGTTCCAGTCCTGGAACGACTGCTTCAAAGCGGCAAGCCGCGCGGGGCGGGAAGTGTTTGGCCGGATCGATGTCAGGTTTTTCACAGTAGGACGCTCTGCTGGTGACAAAGTGATTTGCTGTACCAATAAGCAGAAAAAATGCCATAATATAAAAAACCAATAAAAACAACAGGTAAATGTCTCCTTTTAAAGTCGATTCTATAAACTGGCAGATAATATTTGCCTGGTTGTCAAAATTCCGGCAGCGGGTTGCCGGTTCTGAAGACGTGCAATCGAAATGTCGGACAAAGGGGTGGGGCTGCCAAAAGCCTGTGATAAACTCCTGCGCTTGAATGTACCAAGTGAGCTGTCGATTTATGAGATTTCAGGCACCGGAAAGCCTATCCGAACAGATTGCCCAGCATCTGGGGCAGCGCATTGTTGTTCGCGATCTCAAGCCGGGAGAGCGAATTCAGGAGCTCAAGGTCTCCGGCGATCTGAATGTCAGCCGCGGCTCCGTGCGTGAGGCTCTGCTGATTCTCGAGCGGCGTCATCTGGTTGAGATCTATCCCCGGCGCGGGGCGGTGGTGTCGGAGCTGACGATAGACTCGGTGAATGCCCTTTACGATATTTACATTGATCTGCTGTGCATGTTGGCTCGCAAGGTGCTGGAGCGTTGGCCAGGTGAACAGCTCGGCGGTGTGATGGGTCAGGTTAATGAAATGCAGGCGGTTATTGATGCCCTCAACTCCAATGCGCCCGATGCCGCTGAGCGGGTCATTGAAGCGGGGTTCGGGGTCATGCAGTATGCCTACCGCCTGGTCGAGAATCCCTTTCTTGAGGAAACCCTGGAAAACTTCCGTCCCGCCATCAGCCGGACCTATTACGTGGCGCTGGATCATTTCCGAAGTGAGATCGCAGAAACCGGTACCTTCTTCCGTCGTCTGGCCGATGCTGCCGTTGAGGGTGATTCCGAGCGTCTGCAACGGGTTATTCAGGACTTTGGCGAGCATCAGCGCCACCAGGTTCTGAGTATTCTCACGGAGGAGACCGCCTGATATGCGGCTGAAGTCCATCAAGCTCGCGGGGTTCAAATCCTTCGTTGATCCCACTACGGTGCCTTTCCCCTCCAACATGACCGCGGTGGTGGGCCCTAACGGCTGTGGCAAGTCCAATATTATCGATGCCGTTCGCTGGGTAATGGGTGAAAGTTCCGCGAAGTACCTGCGTGGCGAATCGATGACCGACGTTATCTTCAATGGTTCCAGTGCCCGCAAGCCGGTGGGACAGGCGTCGATTGAACTTGTTTTTGACAACAGTGACGGATCGGCGCCCGGCGAGTTTGTGAAGTTCAACGAGATTTCGGTAAAACGCCGGGTATCCCGGGAAGGGCAATCCGAGTATTTCCTGAATGGCTCCAAATGCCGTCGTCGTGACATTACCGATCTGTTCCTTGGCACCGGTCTCGGGCCGCGCAGTTACGCCATTATCGAGCAGGGCATGATTTCCCGGCTGATTGAAGCGAAACCCGAAGAATTGCGGGTATACATCGAGGAAGCTGCGGGCATTTCCAAGTACAAGGAACGGAGGCGGGAAACGGAGAACCGTATTCGCCGCACCCAGGAGAACCTGGAGCGGCTGACAGACCTTCGCGAAGAGCTTGGACGCCAACTGCAGCACCTGGAACGTCAGGCTGCAGCCGCGGAAAAATACAAAGCCTATAAACAGGAAGAGCGCGAAAAGAAAGCCGAGCTAACGGTGTTGCGCTGGAAAGCCCTTGATGACGATCTTCAGACCTGGCGCGGAAAAATCCGCGATACCGAGCTGGAACTTGAGAAGTTCCTGACCGAAAGGGTGAACCTGGAAACTTCGCTGGAATCGCTCCGGGAAGACCACCATGAACGGACCGAGCACTTTAACCGGGCTCAGGCCCGGTACTATGAGGCCGGGGCCGACATTGCCCGTATTGAGCAAAGTCTGGAGCACCAGCGCGAGCGCAGCCGACAGACTGCGGCAGAGCTGGATCAGGCCATGGCCAACGAGCGCGAATTAGGCCGCGAACTGGAACAGGATGAAGAAAAGCTGGCCACGCTCCGGGAAGAGCTCGACATGATCGAGCCTGAGCAGGAGGCATTGGCGATACGTTCAGAGGAGTCGGCCGAGAAGCTCCAGCAGGCAGAAGAGGCCATGAGTGACTGGCAGCACCGCTGGGATGAGTTCAGTACCCGTTCATCGGATGCCCGCCGGCAGGCCGAACTGGCGCAATCCCGAATTCGCTCTCTTGAAGACGCCATCGAACAGCTGAAAACCCGACAACAGAAATTGCGCGATGAGCAGGCGCTGCTGGACGGACAATTGGATCGCTCGGAGCTCGAGCAGCTTCTGGAAGAACAGGAAACCCTGGAACTGAAAAGGGAAGAAACCGCGGAGCGTATTCAGCAACTGCAGGATCAGGTGTATTCGAGCCGACAGGCTTTGCGCGACGCCGAACAGAGTTCATCTGAATATCGCCAGACGGTACAAAGCCTCAAAGCCACGATGGAGTCCCAGCAGGCACTGCTGGACGAACAAATGGGTGCAGGCGACGATGCCCTGCAATCGTGGCTGGCCGATCATGGGCTGACCGACGCGCCGCGACTTGCTGCGAAATTGTCGATTGAGGACGGCTGGGAGTTTGCCGTCGAGCAGGTCATTGGCCGCTTCACTCAGGGCCTGACATTGCCGGAATTCGATCAACTGGCTACGGCGCTGGAATCGGCCCCCAAAGGTTTTGCGGTGGTCAGTGACCGTGCCGTTGCCTCCGAAACCCGTGGCCTGGCGGCCAAGGTCAGTGGTGTCGGGGCGATCAGCCAGCTGCTTTCTTCGGTTCAGGCTGCGGATACCCTTTCTGAAGCCATGGCCAACCGATCTGGTCTGGCGCCTGGCGAGAGCATCATCACCCGGGACGGTGTCTGGCTCTCTCGTGACTGGTTGCTGATGCCTGACTCCGATGCTGCTCAGGTTGGTGTGATTGAGCGTCAGAAAAAGGTAACGGAATTGCAGGCAAAGCTGGCGGAAGCAGAAGCCAGGCTGGAGCAGGCAACCGAGCAACTCGAGCATCTCCAGGAGAGGGCGGAGCGTGCCGAAACCGAACGGGACGAGGCTCAAGCCCGCCACAGCGACGTTGAGCGGGAGCTTGGGGCTCTGGCCTCACGTGCCAGTGGTCTGAAAGCCAGGGCAGAGCAGATTGAAGCCCGGCTGTCCCGGATCAGGGAAGACATTGCGGATGTGGGCCTGGCGTTGGAAGAGCAGCAGGCCAACCTCCAGGAAGCCCGTGAAGAGTGGGATATTGCACTCGCATCCAGCGAGGACAGTGAGGAAGAGAAAGAGCAGTTGCTGGAGCAACGGGATTCCCTGAGGGAAACACTGGACCGCCTGCGCCAGGAAGCCCGGCATGACCGTGATCACGCTCATCAACTGCAACTACAGTTGCAGACCCTCCAGAGCCAGCGCGACGGACTGCAGCAGACTATCGACCGGATGCAGATGCAGAAAGAGCGCCTGCAAGAGCGGCTGGATGTACTCAGGGAATCCCGCGAAAGTGCCGAGGAACCTATTGAGGATCTCCAGTTGCAACTTGAAGGCTTGCTGGAACGACGACTGGCCGAAGAAGAAAAGCTCAGTGCCGCCCGGGATGCCCTGGAAGAGATTGATCGACAGGTTCGTGATCGCGAACAGGGGCGGAGCCGAACCGAGCATCAGGTTCAGGAAATCCGGGCTCGGCTGGAAAAACTGAAGATGGAATCCCAGGCCCTGGAAATTCGCTCCGGCAACCATATTGAGCAGCTCAAGGAACTCGACGTTAAGCTCCAGGAAGTGCTCGAACAGCTGCCAGAGGATGCTGAAGAAAAGGTCTGGGCTGAAGAGCTGGAGAAAATCGGTAACCGTATCCAGCGTCTGGGAGCAATTAACCTCGCGGCCATTGAAGAGTATCAGGTACAAAGTGAGCGAAAGACCTACCTGGACGAGCAGCACAACGACCTGATGGAAGCGCTGGAAACCCTGGACAATGCTATCCGGAAAATTGACCGGGAAACCCGGCAGCGCTTCAAAGAGACGTTTGATCAGGTGAATGGCGGCCTGCAGGCCCTTTTCCCGAAAGTATTCGGTGGCGGCAATGCCTATCTCGAGTTGACCGGGGAAGACTTGCTGGAGACTGGCGTGGCCATCATGGCGAGGCCGCCGGGCAAGAAGAACAGCACCATCCACCTGTTGTCGGGGGGTGAGAAGGCGCTGACAGCCATCGCGCTTGTGTTCTCGATTTTCCAGCTCAATCCCGCTCCGTTCTGTATGCTGGACGAAGTGGACGCGCCGCTGGACGACGCCAACGTGGGTCGCTACGCGAATATGGTTAAGGAGATGTCGAAACAGGTTCAGTTCATCTACATTACCCATAATAAGATCGCCATGGAAATGGCGGATCAGTTAATGGGGGTCACCATGCACGAACCCGGCTGCTCGCGGCTGGTATCTGTTGATGTGGATGAGGCCGCCGCGCTGGCTGAGGCCTGATAGGCGCAGTGGTTGGTGAAATGCTCGCCAACCATGACAATAACGCCATCTGGGCCCGGTGTGCGTTGTATTCATTACGGGCTTTTCTTAGAGTAGCAACGTTCCAAACTGCAAACAGGACAGCAGCATTATGTCACTTAGGGAATGGTTAATTGCCATAGGTACCCTGGTTATTATTGGAATTGTGATTGACGGTGTGCGCCGTATGCGGCGTGCCCGGAAGGAATCCATGGCCATTTCGTCCGGTATGGGGGCTGACGAGCTCAAGGATTCCCCGTTGGATGATGACTTCAACCCGGAATTGCCAAACGGTGGTGCTCGCACGGTTTCCCGCTCGACACTGGAAGACCGGGGCTATCTGAAGCGCGATATGTCCGCGCCCGTAAGTACTGATCAAGAAGACGATGTAACCCCGGAATCTGGCTGGAGCGCCCGGGACGACGATGAGGATGACGGTATCCTGAGTCCGCCCAGGGTCGTGAAACCGGAAACAGAAGAATCCGAGCCCGTTGAGCCCGAGGCGGTCAAAACTCCGGCAACGGAGGTGGATAGATCGAAAACCAGGCCCTCCGTTCCTGAAAAGGCCAAAGCCGAACCCGAACCCAGAGCGGAAGAGCCGCCGGTGGTTACCACCGAGGTTGAGGAAGATACCGCCAGGCGAACGCCCAACAAGTCGCGCAAGAATCAGCCCCTGGCCGGAGCCAATCGCCCCGAGGCCAGGGAAGTGCTGGTGATTAACGTGTTGGCTCGCAGCGGCGAGCAGTTCCAGGGCAGCAAGCTCAAGAGCCTGTTTGAGGCCTGCGGCCTGGAGCATGGCGATATGGACATTTACCACCGCCATGAATCCGAGGACACCACCACGCCTGTGCAGTTCAGTGTGGCCAATGCCGTGGAGCCGGGTACCTTCCGCCCGCAGGACATGGCCGGCCTCAGCACCCCTGGTATCAGTTTCTTCATGAGCCTGCCGGGGCCCACCAATGCGTTGCAGGCCTTCGAGTTTATGCTTGAAACTGCCCAGTGCGTAGTCCGAAACCTTGGTGGTGAACTGAAAGATGAGCGCCGAAGCGTAATGACGCCGCAAACCATTGAGCACTGTCGCCAGCGCATTCGTGAGTTTGAACGCAAACAACGCTCCCAGCGAGCCTAGCAGCCCGTCCGGACCCCAGACCCGATGACCAACGTTCCCGAAACTATCCGGAAGCGCGTGGACTCTCTGCGCGCTACCCTCGAAGACCACAATTACTACTATTACGTTCAGGACGACCCCAGGATCCCCGACGCCGAGTACGATCGGTTGTTTCGGGAGTTGCAGAAGCTCGAAGCCGAACACCCGGAACTGGCGACGGAGGATTCGCCGACCCGCCGGGTAGGCAGCAGCGCTGAGACCAGTTTCGAGGAAGTTATCCATCGCCTGCCAATGCTGTCACTGGATAATGCCTTCAGTGAGGACGAACTCCGGGATTTTGACCGTCGGGTTCGTGACCGGTTGGGAGCGGACGGGGCCATTGAGTATGTCTGTGAGCCCAAGCTGGACGGTCTCGCCGTCAGCCTGCACTACGAAAACGGTACATTAACCCGTGCCGCGACCCGGGGTGACGGCTATACCGGCGAAGATATCACCGCCAATATTCGTACCATTCCGTCGGTACCTCTCAAGCTGCGTGGCTCGGGATATCCGGATCTTGTTGAGGTCCGCGGCGAGGTGTACATGCCCCGTGCCGGTTTCGAGAAGCTGAATGAGCGCCTGGCAGAGCAGGGCGAGAAGACCTTTGTAAATCCCCGCAACGCTGCTGCCGGAAGCCTGCGCCAGAAGAAATCGACGGTAACCGCCAGGCGCCCGTTGGAGCTGTGTGCCTACAGTATGGCGGTAACTGATGAAAGTGTACTGCCTGAAACTCATTGGGACAGTTTGCAGCTTGTCCGGGGCTGGGGCTTCCGGATTAATCCGGAAATGCGCAAGGCTGAGGGCGTGGAAGCCTGTCTGGATGCCTACAACGAATTGATGGCCAAGCGCGACAGCTTGCCTTACGAAATCGATGGCATCGTGTTCAAGGTAAACCGTCTCGATCTTCAACAGGAGCTGGGTTTTGTTTCCCGCGCCCCGCGTTGGGCGATCGCCCACAAGTTTCCGGCCCAGGAAGAGCTGACGATCATTGAAGATGTGGAATTCCAGGTGGGCCGAACCGGAGCAGTAACACCGGTAGCCCGCCTGAAACCGGTGTTTGTCGGCGGCGTGACCGTGTCAAATGCGACCCTGCACAATATGGATGAGATCCGACGCCTGGACGTTCATATCGGCGATACGGTGTTTATTCGCCGGGCTGGCGATGTTATCCCGCAGGTAGTGAAGGTGGTGCCGGAAAAGCGCCCGGCCAAGGCGCCGACGGTTGAAATGCCCGAGCACTGCCCGGTCTGTGGCTCGGATATTGTCCAGATTGAAGGAGAAGCCGTTGCGCGGTGTTCGGGCGGTCTCTATTGCCCGGCTCAGCGCAAGGAAGCGATCCGGCATTATGCCTCCCGGAAAGCCATGGATATTGAGGGCCTTGGGGACCGCTTGATCGAGATGTTGGTGGACGAAGGTATGGTCAGCACCGTGGCGGATCTTTACCGGCTGACGAAATTTCAGATCGCAAGTCTGGAGCGCATGGGCGACAAATCTGCGGCAAATCTTGTTGCCGCCATCGATCGCTCCCGTGAACCGGTGCTTTGGCGTTTCCTTTATGCACTTGGTATTCGTGAAGTGGGTGAGGCCACGGCCAAGGGGCTGGCAGCCCATTTCGGCACGCTGGAAGCGATTTCCGAAGCGGATGAAGCGTCTCTCCAGACGGTGCCTGACGTCGGGCCGATTGTGGCCGGTCATATCCGGAGCTTCTTTGGTCAGCCCCATAATCAGGAAACACTGGCGGCGCTGAAAAAGGCCGGCGTCACCTGGCAGGAAGAGCAAGTGCTGTCAGTCGATGAACAGCCTCTCAGTGGTCAGACCTGGGTATTGACCGGCACTCTCTCAGGCATGACACGGGATCAAGCCAAGGAAAAGCTTGAGCAGCTCGGTGCCAAGGTTGCTGGTAGTGTCTCCAAAAAAACCGCCTGCGTTGTCGCAGGCGAGGCCGCTGGCTCCAAGCTGGCCAAGGCTGAGCAGTTGGGGGTGCCGGTGTTGGACGAGGAGGGGCTGGCCAATCTGCTGCGGGAGCATGGTATCGAGGTCTGAGGGCTGCTGGCCAAAGAATCTGAGAACTCGCGCAGATCGCTCCGGATTCAAATTGGCTACCATGGCGTTGATCTGTAACGGTGTGTAAACCGGATGCCAGGCATCCGGGCACGGCCATAACAATAACGTCATGAAACGGATTTTTGCATGCGCGCCGATTTGTTCTCCCGCTCAACCGCCTCGGGCCGCCTCCTTGGTGTTGCCCTGATTGCCCTGGCAGCAACCGGCTGCAAGACCGAAAAAGATCCTGACCAGCCCACGTTGTTGGGGGCGCCACCGACCACCGCCTATCTGGGGGTGGAGTATTACTACAACTGGGGCGCCTATGGCGGCGAAAGCATTCTCGATTACTCACTGACTAATGCACCATCCTGGCTTGCGCTGGAAGACACCAGCAATAAGGCGCGTCAGGGTATTATCATGCGCGGTGTGCCTGGGCTATCCGGGGGCAACCGGGGTGAAGCTGATCTTGGCCAGACCGAGAATATCGAGATAGTCACCACGGACGGCCGCATGGCGGGTTTTCAGCCGTTTGATATCGACGTCAAGCGGAACGTTATCACCTTAGCCGGAGCCAATCTGAAAGAAGGTGAAAGCCAGGACTCCGAAGACGAGTTGGAAGAAGGGTGTGCGGTGCCTGAGCTTGATGCCGGCTCCTATTCTTACGAGCTCCAGAAGTTCACGGGTGAGGGCGCGCCGGATGGAACTGAGTCAGTCACCTACCCAACAAAGCGCGCGTATGTAAAAGTAAATCTGGATCAACCCTCCGTTACCGAAGTCAAAATCGCCTTTGAGCTGCGTTCTGATTTCGACCCAACTGCCTGTGACAATGACGAAACTGATCCCGCCCATCAGGCCTGCAAATATAGCCGCGCCAACACCGGTGCGATTATTATTGGCGAAGACCTTGTTGCGCTCAGCGACGAACTGAATCACCCCGTTGATAAAGAGGGTAACCCCCTCGAGTACGTCGAGTATGACACGACTGGCGATACGGTAACCGGCGGTGTTGTGACACTGAAGCCCGGTCTTACCGAGTGCTATATCCCCTTTGAAGTGGTTGACGACCTGCTTCCCGAGCCAACAGAAGTGGCGACCATGGTTCTGACCGAAGTACGCCAGGGCATTGCCTCCCTGGGCAATGGTAGCGTTGAGGTCAAGGCCAACCTTTCAATTGAGGATAACGAGCCGCTACTCAGCATAGAAACCGTCAATGGCGGTAGTCGCGATACGATCAATACCGAGACGACTCGTGAGTATCGCGCCATTCTCACGGGTGACCGTAAAACCCTGTTCAGAGCCAAGCTGACAAGAATTGGTGAGCTGACCGGTGTTGTCGAGGACGAGACTTTCGAGATTGTTGAGAAGAATGCTCAGGGTACCTACGACCCAATTGAGGAGCTGGTATTCCCGCTGGAGCAGGATGAAATCACCTTTGGTGTGCGTGCGCTTGTTTACAACAATCTTCAGGATGAATTGGACGACAACGCAGCGCCTATTGGCGTCGATGTAAATTACCAGGCTGGCCGGGCCGGATATGCGAGGGGCGAGTCTGAAACACTGCTGAGGTTGAACCTTAACCGTCTGATTGAACCGCTGGTCTGGAGTGATGGCTTTATGGCAACGGATGTGTCGCTGGGCCATGAGGGCCGGGTGTTTGTTGCTGGTTACCTTCCAGGGAACAATCAGGTCCAGGTCCGCATTTATGACCAGGCGGGTACGGAGCTGCAGATTGTTGAGGTGACAGACCCGGCGATAGCGCTGCAACCTTCAGACGTATTCCTGGACGTTGGGGTACGAACGGTCACTGAAAACAATAACCGTGTGAATCGTTATGAAATTGCCGTTGCTTTTAGCTCTGACCAAGCAGAACCGGGTGCTCCCGTTGGCGGGTCTGATGCGGTAACGGCCCTGTTCCATTATGACGGTGCTTCGGGGAACTATCTTCCGAGCTGGACCGGAAACAATATCTTCAGAATTGGCACGCCGGCGGACGATTCGGTGCGATGGGTGGGCATTAACGGCACCACTGGTTATGTGTTGGTGGGCGGCGAAACCCTCGGTGCCTGGAATACCGGTGCCTACCAGGGCGGCACCGACAGTTTCCTGGCCCGCATTGATACGGCGGAGAACGCAGGAGCTCTGGAGCCGACCCTGGCCTGGACGCGGCAGGTTGGCTCATCAGGTGATGAGACGGTAGTCGGTGGTAGCTCACAAGGCTCCCTGGCTCTGTTGTTCGGGGCGTCGCCAATGACGCTGGATGGCCTGGGAAATGTTGGCCCGTATTTCTTCAATGGCAACACCGGAGAGTCACCGACCGTGCATCAGGTGGGTGAAGACAGTTCTGAATCGCTCGGGGACGGTCTGTATGGTGGTGCCGGGGTGGTGCTGGTCGGCGACGCACCCTATAGCTACCGATTCCGTGAAGCTCAGCCAGAGGATGCCGGTACCGAAAATGCGGAGGATGAGATTATTCGCTCGCGGCTGGATAATCGGGCCGGCTTTGTTTTGGGATTCAATACGTCAGGCGAACCTCTGAGCGCGTACACCGTTGATGATGCGGGCGATCTATCCAACGAATTCCTGACCAGTGGTGTCCGGTTTGACGGTGATATTGTGGTGTCGGGCAATACCAACGGGAGCTTTGTTGAAGGCCAGGCGGCGCCGGTGACTGGCACAGAGAGTATCCTGGCGAGAGTGGATACATCCGAATCTGGCGTAGCCTTCCGCAACTGGCGTAGGCAACTGGCATTCGAAGGTCTGGACATTCTCGATCTGGAGAATTACCGCGACGATGAAGTGGTGGCGTTGGTAAACCGAAATGGCGAAAGGATGCTGCTTGTTTTCAGCCCGGAAGGTGAGTTACTGACACCGATAACGCCGTAATCCTCCGGGTTGCAGGTCCGGGGTGGGTCAGACTGCCCCTTCCTGTCGGCCCCCATTGGCATAGAGCTTCAGGTAGTCGGTGCTGGTGACCACGCCGGCGGGTTGTCCGGCAGCATTGATGACCAGGGCCGCATTCAGCCGGTGAGCGAGCATCAGGCGTGCCAGTTGATGGGCATCGGTTTCGGGAGATGCAGTCAGAAAAGCCGGAAGTTCAATGTGAATCAGGCTTTGGTTCAAAGCTTCCGAACTGTTCTCGTGAATCCACGAAAGAAGCCATCGCAGGTCGATCAGGCCTGCGACATTGTTATCCGAGAGCACGACCAGATGGTGAACGCCGTGTTCTTCCATGGTCTCCAGTGCCTCTGCGACGGTGGCAGAAGCAGGAACCGAAAACTGCGCTGGCGAGCTGATGTCGGCGACGGGCAGGTAAACCCTTTCCTCCCGACGTTCGCCCGCAGCAGCGGCACCATACTCCTGAAGTGCCCGGAAGCTGCTACCACCACCGCCGCTGTGCACGGCCTGCTGGAACTCGGCGTCGGTAGCCTCGCTGTGTTCGGCAGAAATGGACGCAGACTCCGACAGCTCGGTGACATCGCCCACCCGGCGACTTCGGAACGCTTCGGGTAACCGGGTCCCGATCGGGCGTCCGG
This sequence comes from Marinobacter sp. tcs-11, assembly GCF_002049515.1. Classification (NCBI taxonomy): domain Bacteria; kingdom Pseudomonadati; phylum Pseudomonadota; class Gammaproteobacteria; order Pseudomonadales; family Marinobacteraceae; genus Marinobacter; species Marinobacter sp. tcs-11. The sequence continues at coordinate 43,366 of NZ_LLYU01000024.1, forward strand.
GTTCACTGACGAAAATGGACATGGTTCCACCTCTCCGGGGATTTCCCCTTTACTGCCACCTTATGAAGGTTTATCGGCCGCCGGACCGTTCGCTATAGCTCAAGTTTATTACTATACGGTTAGTTGGTTCCGGTAAAGGCGTCCCGTTTCCACACGACGGGCGAGCCGGGTATTCAGGCAGGCCGGTTGCTGGCAGATCCGGTCGGCCAGATATTCCGCCAGCAGGGGAGCCCACACCAGGCCTTTGCTGCCGAAACCGGTGAGCAGATACACGCCGGTCCGGGATATCTCATTGTTGTCGGGGCACGGACCTGCCACCGGCTGATAGTCGTGTGTGGCGCAGCGGAATGCGACGCGTCCCTCCAGGTGTTCTGCCTGTATGTGCTCTGAGATGTTTATGGAGGGCAGCAGTTCCCGAAGCTGGTCCAGGTTTTCCTGATGTCCCTCGGGCGTTGGTTCGGGGTTATCGTCGCGAAGATCAAATGTGGCACCGGTTATGGCACTGCCGTCATAAGCGGGGTTCAGGTATTTGGTGCCACAAATGACTACGTCTGGAAACCGGCAGCCGTCTGCGGGTATACGAGTGACCTGTCCGCGAATGGGCTTGAGGCGCAGCGACTGACCCTCAGGTACAGGCGCGAGGGCAGTGCTTTCATGGCCGGCAGCAAGCACAACCTTTGCGGCTCTGAGAGATCTCCCGTCACTGGCCTGAATGACCCAGTGGTTGTCTGTCCACCTCAGCGTATCGGCCTTGAATCCGAAAATCGTGCGGATGAGCGGGTGCTCAATCAGCGTTTTGCACGCACGGGCCGGTTGTAACCACCCGGAACCCGGAAACCATAGCCCTTCGCACTGGACCGGTATGCCGGCAATACGACTAGCTTCTGTGGGTGATACGGCAGCCAGAAGGTTTTCGGGGTAGCTGCTGCGTTCCAGAAACCGCTTTTGGCGATCCTGCTCCTGGTCTGTGGCTGCGAGCTGCAGCAACCCGCATGGGTACCAGAACTCGCCCTGCCAGCGTTGGTAGAAGCGCTGACTGAAGCAAAGCGCGGTGGCTGCGAGCTCTGTCTGGTCGTTGTACTCGACACCGAGTTTTACATACAGGGCACCCTGGTCATTACCGGAAGCTCCTGCACCGGGGCCACTGGCCTGGTCGGCAAGCACCACCGGAACGCCCCGTTCCGCCAGGTTGCGGGCCAGAGCGGCACCGGCGATCCCGGCGCCAATGATGACGATGGGGTCAGTTCCGACAGTGGGGGCAGTGACCTCTTCCGACGTTGGCAGCCTGCCGGTCAGCATTTCCCGCTTGCGCCCGAAGCCGGGAACTTTCGCCATCTCAAAGCCTTCATCTGCCAGCGCACGACGAACCCTGCCGACCGAGGTGAAGGTGGCCAGGGTGGTGCCGGGCTGGCTGTGAGCCCGAATCTGATGAATGGCTTTTTCAAGCCACATGTCCGGGTTCAGCGACGGCGCAAATCCATCAAGGAACCAGGCGTCGGCCACGAATTCCAGTTCGTTCCAAGCGTCCAGTACATCGCCAAAACAGAGGGTAAGCCTGATCGCGCCGCCGCCAAGTACCAGGCGGTGAGTGCCTTTGATCAGCGGTGGGTAGTTCTCAATCAGCTCCCGTGCCAGGGGCTGCAGCCCCGGCCAGCTCTCCAGGGCCTTTTCCAGATCAGCCAGAGCCAGGGGGTAGCGCTCCACCGAGATGAAGTGAAGAATCGCGTGGTCTTGATCGTCAGGTCGTTGAGCCAGCCACTCCGCCCAGGTCGCCAGGAAGTTGAGCCCGGTGCCGAAACCTGTCTCGGCGATCACAAAGTGGCTGTTCCTGTCGAGTTCGGCGAAGCGCCCGGGTAGTCCATTTCTTTCGATGAACACGTAACGGGTCTCGGCCAGGCCGTCATCTCGGCTGAAGTAGACGTCGCCAAAGCGGGCTGATTCAGGCACTCCGTCTTGCCATATCAGCTCCGCCGGTTCCATTGCCGGCGGACGAAGGTCGGTGATCATGGAACTCAGTTGTCTTTTGTGATTTCTTCGGCGGACTCGATAATGACCGGGCTCACGGGAACATCGGCCATTCCGCGCTGGTAGCCGGTCTGGACTCCTGCGATACGATCAATCACACCCATGCCCTCGGTCACCTTGCCGAAAACCGCATAGCCTGGGCCCCGAACTCCGGCGTTCAGGAAATCATTGTTGGCCACATTGATGAAAAACTGGCTGGTGGCAGAATCCGGTGCATTGGTTCGGGCCATGGCGATGGTGCCTCGGAGATTGGGCAGAGTGCTGGTAGCTTCGTTCACGATGGGAGCTCGGGTCTGTTTACGCCCCAGGTTCTCATCGAATCCGCCGGCCTGAACCATGAAGCCGGGAATAACCCGGTGAAAGATGGTGCCATCGTAAAAACCGCTGTTTACGTAAGCCAGAAAGTTTTCCACGGTTTTGGGCGCAACATCGGGCCGAAGCTGAAGCACGAAAGAGCCCTCCGTCGTGACAAAACGGACCTCAGGAAGTGCCGGTTCCTCGTTCTGCGCCACGGCTGGTGAGGTGGTCAGCAGAGTGGCAACGAAGGCAAACAGGACAGACATCACAATCGGGACGAGTTTTACGGGATTTGTCATTTCAAGGCAGCTCTCTGTTACAGGTGGTGACCAGAATACTGAGATAATCCGGTTATTACGTAGTTTGTGCAGATCTTAACAGATCATTACGCCATTAAGGGCAAATCAGAACAGCACGCTCAGAGGTTGTGGGCTACGCTTCACTTGACTGTTGAATACCGGGCCGGGTTGTACGGTGATCACTGATACTGCAGGAGGAATCTGGTGAGAATCCGTCAGGGTTTTGAAGAGAAATCCCGGCTTGGCCGGTTGCTGATCAATCGTGGCTACCTGTCTGAAGGTCAGCTGGAAGAAGGGCTTCGTGCTCAGAGGGAAACCGGGCAGCGCCTCGGTGAGGTGTTAATTGCTGCCGGCTGGATCTCAGAGAGGGAACTCCACCGCGTACTCAAGCATCAGTCGCGTTACCGCAATGCAGCAGCGCTTGTTACCATGGTCACCTTGCCATTTCAGCCCCTGGTGTCACTGGCGTCCAGCAACACCAATGCAGCGCAGATAGGCGCCGGAGCGGGCGAACTCTACGAGCGGAGCGGACTCACCCCCCTCTCGGAAGAGGAAATGTCAGGGGTGTCTGCACAAAGCGGTATTGGCCTGATGGAGCGTCTGGAGGCCGTGTCTTCCATGCCCGCCAGCGCCCGGGACGATCTCTCAGGAGAATCTCCCGATGTCGATGTGGTGGAAGGGATCAGACTGGCGGCAAATGTATTCGTGCCGGTGCTCAGTTTTCTGGATTCAGACCTTACAATTACGGGTGTGCATTACCGGGACTCAGAGCCTCGCTACTCGCTACAGGAAGACGGAGGCCTGAGGCTGGCATTTCCGGAGCGTATCGAGGAAATCCGGATGGATAATATTCGCGTGATGGGCGGCCAGACTCCACCCATGGGCAATGTCAGCATTCGCGATATCCGCTTTCACCCGGATTCCCAGATGACCATCTATACGCGTTGAAAACCTTGCCCTGAAACGAAAAATGCCCGGAAGATCTCCGGGCATTTCGTTGTCTGTGAGCGATGGGCGTATCAGGCGCTGGCCAGAATGTTGGTGCTTGAGACGTTGGTCTGCTGGCCTTTGGCACCATAGAGCTTCTGCTGGGCGGAAGCACCTCGGAAGATGTCGGTAAGGCGTGACAGGCGCTTTTGCAGGTGTCCAAGAATTCGGCCGTTGTTCTGATTCACGGCCTGGCATTCGCGCAAACGGGTGTCGGCTTCTTTCCAGAGTTGGTACAGCTCATCCATACCAGCGGCGCGAATGAAGCGTGATGGCTCTCCGGCATTGGGCTTGTAGCCCATATTCACCAGCAGGTGAATCTTCTTTTTGGCGCGTTCGCGTATGCCCTCAAGAATCTGGTTTTTCCGGCTGGTCATTTCCTGGAGGGGTTGGATATCCGCAGAGGAGAGCACGGATTTTTCCTGGTGGAGTACTTCCGCCAGCGACTCAAGCTGGCGGATATCTTCCTGAAGAATCGCTTTCAACTGTTCATGTGCAGTCATGCTTTACTCACCCGAAAATGCTTTTATCCATCTCAAGCATTTTCTGGGCCAGTTTCTGGGCATCTACCTTGTAGGTGCCGTTCTCAAGAGCAGAACGAATCTGTTCGATGCGATCATCGTCCATTTCGGGGTAGTCCCCCAGCTTCTGCTCAAGTTGCTTCAGGTTTTTCGCCTGATTGCTCAGGTTCACGTTTTCGCCACGGGCAGCGGGGCTCTGGGCCTTGGCTTGCTCGCCTGAGGGCGCCTGTGACGTTTGATTGCCTGAGGCTTTGTCGGCCGTGGTGCGCGTGGTGTTGACCTGGCCGGGGCCAATTCCATTTAAGTCAACTGACATATCAATACCTGCTTGCCTGGGGCCACAAGAAAGTGGCGTATTCGGGTTTATATCTGCTTAACGGCAAATCCGCGCCATACTTTAGTTACAAAACGGAAAACATTTGCCGCTCTTGCTGTTTGCCGCCTTACATCGGAATTTCGACCCGCCCGGGGCCAACGGCACGAGCTTTGACTGTCCGGGACGAGCGGAGATTTTCCACCAGTACCTGTTCTCCAACGCCCGCGCTCGCCAGTGCCTTACCGCGAGATGATACCGAGAATGAGCTTGAGCGCGCGGTGATAATAACATGGTCACCCCGCTCAATCGCGTTGGGAGCTTCAAGGAGATCCGGGGTCATTACCGTGCCGGCGTTCACCGGGCGGCGCATCATCATGCCTGAAACGGACTCTTTGCGGGTGAGTACGCCGCGACGACTGGCATTGATCTGCACCGAATTTAGGGTGACCAGGTCCGGCGTCAGGCGTTCGCCACGTGCCAGAGGACGGGCTGCTATCAGGGCAGGGCCGTGAACCTCGACGCTGGTGGTAACGTACATTCTCCAGGGGCGCTCACCACTGCAGGAAACCAGGACCGACGGGCTGGTGGTCTGTAGCGGATCGCCCGCAAACTCGGCATTCAGCCCCTTGTTGCAGGCAGCAAGGGCGATGCGGCTGTCGATAGCGCCAACTTCGTAGCGGCTCGTGTAGCCCTCGGCAGCAAGGGTTCTGGACCACTCTGCCAGGAACGTCTGGGCAGCGTCACGGATGGCTTCAGCACTGGTTCTCTCCGAAGACAGAGTGATTGGGCTCAGTGATAGACACAATGCAGCCAAAAAGATGATTCGCATACGCACCGGTTTGTCCTATGCTGTCTGTATCTGTGGATTTTGTCGAAACACGTTAAGGATTCGGGTTGTCGGGCCGTTAACCCTTAACAGGTTTGCAGGCGTCAAAGATTTGTCTTGGACAGGCCTGAAAACACCTTGCAAAGGTCAAAGCAATATTGATGCCGGTATAGGCACGCCAGGAGTAAAGCATCATGGCAGGGGTATTAGACAGCGTTAACCAGCGCACCCAGCTAGTCGGTCAGAACCGGCTTGAGCTATTGCTGTTCCGTTTACGGGGGCGGCAGTTGTACGGCATCAACGTATTCAAGATTAAGGAAGTTCTTCAGTGCCCGAAACTGTCGTCGATTCCCAATAGCCGGAGCGTCGTCAGAGGCGTCTCCCACATTCGTGGTGAGACCATTCCCATTATTGATTTGAGTATGTCGATCGGTCTGCCGGGTATTCCGCAAGAGCAGTTGTCTACCAGTTTCGTGATCATCACCGAGTACAACCGTAAAACCCAGGGCTTTCTGGTAACGGGCGTAGACCGGATTATGAATATGAACTGGGAAGATATCTTGCCTCCGCCGAAGGGCGCAGGGAAGGATGTCTACCTGACAGCGGTTACGAAGATTGACGATAAACTTGTAGAAATCATAGATGTAGAAAAGATTCTTGCAGAAGTTTCTCCGCTCAGGGAAGATGTGACGGAAGAGCTGGTGAGCCGAAGTGCGGAACGCGTTCCGGGTCATTTGCCCGTGCTGGTTGTGGATGATTCTTCCGTGGCTCGCAGGCAGATCGAGCGTTGCCTGACCGCCATCGGAATGGAAGTGGTTACCAAAAATGATGGCAAGCAAGCGCTACAGTATCTCAGAGAGCTTACTCAGGACGGGTCGAAAGCGAACGACCACCTGTCTCTGATTATCTCTGATGTTGAGATGCCGGAAATGGACGGCTACACCCTCGTTACCAGAATCAAAGAAGATGCGGCTCTGAAAGAAATGTATGTAATGCTGCACACCTCGCTGAGCGGTGTCTTCAACCGGGCGATGGTGCAGAAAGTGGGCGCAGACGATTTCATGGCGAAATTCAGCCCGGATGAGCTGGCCGAGCGAGTAATGGAAATTATTGATCAGCACTGATGCTCGGCTGATGGTTTCACCCACGAAGAGATCCAATGAAAGCGGACATAACGCCCCAGGAATACGAAGCCTTTAAAAAGTTCCTGCAGGATGCGTGCGGCATCCTGCTGGGTGATAACAAACAGTATCTTGTAAAGAGCAGGCTTCGGCGCATTCTCGAAGAAAACAGCCTGAATTCCCTTGGAGAGCTTCTGGAACGATTAAAGAGGCCTGGAAGGGCAGGCTTGCGCGAGGTGGTCATCGACGCGATGACGACCAACGAGACACTTTGGTTCAGGGACAACCATCCGTTCCGGATTCTGCAGGAAAAGCTCTTGCCAGAGTTTGCCGAGCGCAATTCACTCCAGCCGTTAAGAATCTGGTCTTCCGCCTGTTCTACTGGCCAGGAGCCATACTCCGTAGCCATGGTAATTGACGAATTCCGCCGCACCCGGCCGGGTAAGCTGCGGGATGTAAAAATCACGGCAACGGACATTTCCAAAAGCGTGCTGGAGGTTGCCCGGAGAGGCGAGTATGAAATGGTCGCCATCGGCCGCGGGCTGTCGCCGGAGCGTCAAAAGCACTTTTTTACCCCCTCGGCCAACGGTGGTTGGCAGATTCGACCGCAAATCAAGTCCATGGTGGAATTCAAGGAATTGAACCTGCTGGATCGATACATGCTTGGCAAGTTCGACATCATCATGTGCCGGAATGTGCTGATCTATTTCTCAGCGGAACTGAAAAAGGACATTCTTACCCGGCTGCATGGTGCTCTGAACCCCGGAGGCTATCTAATTCTTGGTGCTTCTGAGTCTTTGAACGGGCTTCCCAATCTCTACGAAATGGTCCAGTGTCACCCTGGCATCATCTATCGCAAAAAATAGCCGGGAACTTTTCAATGCGGAGTAGGGGACCGATGTGGAGAATCTGAACCTCCGACATCTCTATTATTTCTGGGTTATTAGCCGCGAAGGCTCTATTGCCCGAGCCAGCGAGGTACTCGACCTGGCACCCCAGACCCTCAGTGGTCAGCTTGCGACCTTTGAAGGCGCGGTGGGCGGCCGGTTATTCAGCCGCGAGCGCCGGCAACTGGTACTCACAGAGCTCGGCCATATGGTTCGCAGTTATGCCGATGAGATCTTCGAGCTGACCGGTCAGTTGTCTGAAACCCTGAGGGCGGGGCCTGAACACAGGCCGCTTTCCTTGTCTGCGGGCATATCGGCGTCTATCCACAAACTGATCGCCTATTACCTCCTTCACCCGGCGATGAAGCTGAACCGGCCCGTGCAACTGGAATGCCGGACCGGCCGGACGGAAGATCTTCTTCTCAGCCTCAAGCGGAAGGAGCTGGACGTGGTACTGACCGATAGAATGCCCCAGGCAGAATCTCCTGAACGTTTCGCGGTTCATCCGCTATCCCGGTCTACCATCAGTCTGTTTGCTGCACCCGAACTGGCGGAGCAGCTCAAAACCGGCTTTCCTCACTCGCTCAATCACCAGCCGTTACTGGCGAACGCTACCGATGCGCCGTATTTCGAGAAACTGATGCACTGGTTCAATCTCAATAATGTCCGAATGAACCTGGTTGCCCGAGTCGATGACAGCGCCCTTATCAAGGTGTTTGGTCGGGAGGGACTTGGTGTATTCGCGGCCCCTACGATGATTCAGGATGAGGTGTGCCGGCAGTATCAGGTGGCTTTGATTGCTTCGCTCGATGAAGTGACAGACCAGCTGTTTGCAGTCACCCGAAGCCGCAAGCTGGCCCATGAGGGAGTGCGGGCAATCTGTGAGGCTCGTCAGGGGGTCTTTGAACGCTAGGCTTCAAGCTGTTAGATCTGCGAAAAATACGATGTTTTTTGCTTAAGAAAACTTATTTTATCGAAGCTTGCGCTGCTCCATTATGGAATTGTATTCCGCAGTATCCAGAGGAGCGCAGCTATGAAAACGATTCACAAGTTCAGACTCGAACCTGGTAAAGAGCCTACCACCCTGACCTTGAGAGAGGGTTATGAAGTGGTGCGCTGCGAGTATCTGGTGCCGCATAAAGCGGTCTTCCTTTGGGTACAGCAGCCATTGAATGTAACCACGCCCACTGTGGAACGGCAGTTCCGGGTGGCAATGTCGGGTGAGCCGGTTCCGGATCGGTTCCAATACATCGATACCGCTCTTGATCCGTTTGGTCCTGAGGCCTACCACGTCTTCGCGGTGCCAGCAGGTGAGTTGCATCTCACGGGGAATGGCCATGAGCGGGCCAGTGATGAATTGCTGGGTGGCGCCGGGTGGCAAGGGCGTTACGCGTCCTGACTATCATCTCTAGCTAGCAGCGTTGCACGCTCTCTTGGGCCCCGATTGGGGCCCTTTTTACGTTTCAGGAGAATGATTGACCGGTAAGTGACCGGTTTTTACCCAGATGACCGTTTCATGCTCTACGAACGGATGGTGTTGGCTCAGATGCGGGCTGCGAATCCAGCTCCCGGCGGGATAACGGCCGTGTTCATCACAGAATTCGCCGGACAGCACAAAAATCTCTTCTCCACCAAAGTGACGATGTGGCTGAAAGGTCTCGTTGGGTGGCCACTTCACCAGGGCAACGTGCTCATGCTCGAATTCGTGCAACGGCATAACCTGTAAACCGCCAATGCCGGGCAGCCAGTGGCCGGCATTGGTATCGATTCGAACCGTCGCGGTATCTCTCGGGTCGAACTGATGGAGTTTGACCAGCAGGGTGCAGCCCTCTTCGCTGAACGGTGCATGACTGCTGCCCGGAGGATTCCGGATGTAGGTGCCGGCCGGATAGTGGCCGGTCTCGTCGGAAAAAACGCCTTCAAGCACCAGAATCTCTTCACCCAGAGGGTGTTCGTGGGTAGAAAAGGAAGAGCCGGGCTTATAGCGTACAACGCTGGTAGCGTGGCCCCGCTCGGCTTCCTCTCGGGCCAGTGGCTTGCGCTCAACGCCTGCGGCGGGGCTGGGGACCCAGCGCTGTTCGTGGGTACGAATAACAACGCGCTGGGAAAAATCCATGTTGAGCATAACGTGTCTACCTTCTGTCATTCACTTTATCAGAGCCTGAATGTCCCGGAAGTGTGGGTGCTTGCAGTGAACCATCCACTCGAAAGCCACCATTTCAGTGGTAACAATGCGAGCGCCGCTCTGGTGCAGTCGATCCAGGGCAACGTCCCGATCGAGTTCGCTACGGGACCCGGTGGCGTCGGCCACCACCCATACCTTGTAGCCGGCATCCAGGAGGCTCAGGGCGGTTTGCAGCATACATACGTGGGTTTCGCAGCCTCCGATGACAATATGTTGCCGGCCTTCTGGCAATTCATCGATGAGCCCGTCCGGGCAGGCGTCGAAATGGGTTTTCGCCAGGGTTGTGGAGCAGAGCTCCTTAACGCCTTCAAGATTCGGCCCAAGCTTTTCAGGTAGCTGCTCGGTTGCAATCGCAGGAACGCCAAGCAGTCCGGCGATGGTTGCCAGCGTAATGCAACGCTCAGCAACCGCATCGCCTTCGCTAATGGCAGGCATCAGCCGTTCCTGGACATCAATGAGCAACAGGGTGGATTGGTCAGCTTTCATCAGCATGGTCATTCTCCTGGACGTGTTGAGCGGGTTTCCTGAAAGGATACGTCATGGATCCGGGGTTTGTTATGTCCGAGGCCGTCGTAAGTCCCTTCGGAAAATTTTTTTGATGAATTCAAAACATGGAGTTGCCAAACGCCGCCAAAACCATTAAAGTTTGCGCCCTCAAATGAGCGACGACATCGCTGATTTGAAACAGTTTATTGGAGAGGTGGCCGAGTGGCTGAAGGCGCACGCCTGGAAAGTGTGTATACGTTAATAGCGTATCGAGGGTTCGAATCCCTCCCTCTCCGCCAATACAAAACCCCAGCAGAAATGCTGGGGTTTTTTATTGGTTCTCTCTACGCAACTCCTATCGACTGCAGCACAAACACCCCGGTAGTTACCGTCACACTCGCCAGCAAGGTCGTCAACGCGATAATGTTTGCTGCCATGCGATCGTTGCCGCCCAGAGCCTTCACCATCACGAAACTGGCCGCTGCCGTTGGGCTGGCGAAGAACAGGAACATGAGCCCGAGTTCGCGCCCTTCAAAGCCGGCCAGCCAGGCTACAAGTGTGCACAGGGCCGGCAAAGACACCATCTTCCAGATGGATGATCCCACGGCCGGGCCGCTGTCACTGCGGATGGATTTCAGTGAGACCGTTGCGCCGATACAGAGCAGGGCGAGGGGCAGCGTTAGCGAAGCAAAGTAGTCGCCGCTGGTCATTACCCATCCGGGAAGCCTGATTTCAAGGGCTGCAAAAGGAATAGCCAGCACTACGCCGATGATCAGTGGGTTTCTGGCAATGTCTCGCAGGGTGTTGGTCAGGCTCATGGTTTTACCGGGCTGATACGCCAGCAACACGATCACCGATAACGAGTTGTAGACCACAATCACCAGAGCCAGGAGCAGGCCCCCGGCCGAGAGCCCATAGTCGCCGTAAAGGTTGGCTGCCAACGCCAGACCAACGATGCCACAATTGCCCCGAAACGCGCCCTGGACATACTAAGAAGTACAAAAGTAAGCGGACATCATTTATAATGTAGGCATTGTTCAACCGACCTTATCGGAGTTGCCTACTCATGCGCCATACTGACGGTCGTAAACTGGATCATAAAACTCTGGAAG